>NZ_PKOZ01000018.1 GCF_002946355.1 Pradoshia eiseniae | reverse complement strand
GCTCCCATCTGATTCGCTCGACTTGCATGTATTAGGCACGCCGCCAGCGTTCGTCCTGAGCCAGGATCAAACTCTCCAAAAGATGTTTGATCTAGCTTTTAAAAATAAAACATTGACGAGAGTTAAACTCTCTTGTTTAAGACTTGCTTAGCGTTTCGTTTTGTTTAGTTTTCAAAGAGCAATTTATTCGTTGTTGTTTCCAGCAACTTTATTATCTTATCAAGTCCAGGAATTAATGTCAACAACTTTTTTCAATCTTTTTCTCTTTTTCATTTTCTCAGCCGCCATCAGAGGCGACTACTAAATAATATCACCGTCACACCGTATGTTTCAATGGTATTTTCTTCAAGCTGGATACTAATTTCTATTGTAAGCAACAATAAAACCAAGTGCTAGTTGAGCACCCCTTACTAACTTCGATGTGGAGGAATTCTAATATGAACATTCGAGAAGGATTAATTCCGGCCGTATTAGGTTCTGCCGTAACCGCAGGTGGATATGCATTAAAGCAGATGCAGGGCAAAAACAACATGATCGCCAACACTGTTATAGGCTTCGGCTTAGCCCATATCGTTTTAGGCGCCATTGATCTTGTAGAACATCGCAGTTAGCCATAAGGAAGAGCGCATTTCGCGCTCTTCCTTATTTTCATTCTGCTATAGATAAAAAGGAATCCTCCCTTTTATATAGAATATAAAAAAGATACCAATCACAAAAGGAGGAATACATTTTGCCCTCTTCTTCTCCGCTTGCAAGCAAGGTAAATGCGGTGTTCATTCATGTCAGCAACCTGAAAAAATCAGCTGAATGGTACTCCACCCTGCTTGGCGTGCCGTTTAATAAAGATGAAGTTAAACCACCTGTCTATAACATCCCAGTCAACAACCGGACTGGACTGACTTTAGATGACCATAGCTTTGACCCTGGATTTTCATTAAGCCCATCCAATCATGTTCTATTTAATTTCCACACAGATGACATCGATGAAGCTTATAGGTTTGTAAAAAGCATAGGGGCTGAAATCACCCGCGAAATTGAACGATTCGGGGATTTTGCCTATTTTAATTTTAGAGATCCAGACGGGAATGTACTTATGATATGCAATAACTAAATTAGTTATAGAATCAGAGAGTTAGATAATTATAGATTCCTGTTTACTGTCTAACTCTTCTTTTTTGAATACGGAACCTCGTATTAAGGAAATAAATAAAGAATAGTAGCATACCAACTCCCACAAGACTAAACGAATCAAGAAATGCCGACGAAACACCACGCCCTTCTATCACCCTTATGATGAACAATACGATTGAATTTATCGTATACAAAGCAAAAAAATATAACACTCGGCATTGTTTAAACAGCATAATGACAAATACAATCATTGAGATTCCAAGCAGAACAGACTCTGGCAAGCTCATTCATTCTCCCCTCCTCCATCAAGCAGCCAATCTATTAAAACATAACCTTGAAAACATTTCCATCACCTAACACATATGATATCCAACCGATTCCTCGCTTTATTTCAGACAATAAAAAACCCTCGACACCAATGGTATCGAGGGTTTCCCTTTATTAATACATTTGAATGTATTGCTCTCTCTCCCATGGATGAACCTGGGTTCTAAACATATCCCATTCAATCTCTTTTGCTTCAATGAAGTGCTCAAGAATGTGCTCTCCTAGTGCATCAGTGATAACTCGGTCACCTTGAAGCTCTTGAAGGGCTTGGTAAAGAGTTGACGGAAGGTCTTTAATGCCCTCCTCAGCACGCTCAGCTGCATTCATGACATAGATATTTCTGTCGATTGGAGCTGGAGCTTTCTTGTTGTTTTTGATTCCGTCTAATCCAGCGCTTAATAGAACAGCCATTGCCAGGTATGGGTTTGCTGTCGGGTCAACACTGCGCACCTCTACGCGTGTGCTCAATCCGCGAGAAGCCGGGATACGGACAAGCGGGCTGCGGTTGCGCGCGGACCAAGCAACATAGCAAGGCGCTTCATAGCCAGGTACAAGGCGCTTGTAAGAGTTAACCGTTGGGTTCGTCACGGCTGTGAAGGCAGGAGCATGCTCGATAATTCCCGCGATGAATTGGCGAGCGGTATCACTCATTTCCAACTCTCCTTCTTTATCATGGAATGCGTTCACACCTTCATTGAACAAGGATAGGTTGCAGTGCATTCCGGAGCCGTTAACACCGAATAATGGTTTCGCCATGAATGTTGCGTGCAAGCCGTGCTTTCTGGCGATTGTCTTAACGACTAGCTTGAAGGTTTGGATTTGGTCACAGGCTGTGATCGCATCCGCGTATTTGAAGTCAATTTCGTGCTGGCCAGGAGCTACCTCATGGTGGGACGCTTCAATTTCGAAGCCCATTTCCTCAAGCTCAAGCACGATATCGCGGCGGCAGTTTTCACCAAGGTCGGTTGGCGCAAGGTCAAAGTATCCGCCTTTGTCATTCAGTTCAAGCGTCGGCTCTCCTGCCTGATCTAATTTGAACAGGAAGAATTCCGGCTCAGGCCCTACATTGAAGTTCGTAAAGCCAAGTTCTTTCATTTCGCCTAGAATGCGTTTAAGATTTGCACGCGGGTCACCAGCAAATGGCGTTCCATCCGGATTATAGATATCACAGATCAAACGAGCCACTTTTCCTTTTTCAGCAGTCCAAGGAAAAATCACCCAAGTATCTAAATCTGGATATAGATACATATCGGACTCTTCAATACGAACAAATCCTTCAATGGAAGAACCGTCGAACATCATTTTATTTTCCAAAGCCTTGTCTAGCTGACTTACAGGAATCTCAACGTTTTTGATCGTTCCCAAAATATCTGTGAACTGCAGTCGAATAAATTTAACATTTTCCTCTTTCGCTAACTTTCTGATATCATCTGCCGTGAATTTCCCCATTTACTCTTCCTCCTTGATTGTAGATCTTTATTTAAAAATTAATGAAAAAACCGGTGCATATCCCCCGTACGTCCGCTCCCTCTTGTAGTAAAGCGTCCCGCTTGCAAAAGCTCATCTCGCAGGAGCTTCCGAAGCTGGGCATCTGTCAGTTCAGGTTTTGGCGCTTCTTTCAGCTCATTCTGTTCTTCTTCGCCGAATTCGGAACCGCCAAGGATTTTCTTAATTCCCGCCATATTAATCCCCTGGTCAAGCAATTCCTTGATCTCAAGCAGGCGGTCAATGTCATTCAATGAAAACATACGTCTATTACCCTCGGTTCTGGCGGGTTGTACCAGTTCATGCTCTTCGTAATAACGAATCTGCCGCGCGGTTAGATCGGTCAGCTGCATGACAATACTCATTGGAAAAAGTGGCATCGTTCTTCTAATGTTACCGCTCACCACTGCCTCCTCCTTAAATTTGTTATTGGATAATTATAGTGTATGGTATGTAAATTTTCTTGTCAATCATATGTTAGATTTTCTAACATGGTTTTTACATGCTTCATTGTGACACTTTTCTCATTTTTCCTTTATTCAAGGAGCGTAAACCCCATTCCCTAAATTCCTGGTTATTTTCTTGACGAAATACCAGCTATTCATCCAAATAAAACGTCATGTGGCTCTTCTCTTCCCGGTAGTAGTTGAGCCGGTCCTCCAGCGTACCAGTATGGAATTCAAACTTATGGCCATCCGGGTCAGTGAAATAGACGGACCTGCCATCCCTCGCATTTCGTTTTCTGCCCTCAAGGATGTGCACGTTAAGCCTCTCCAACTTATCTTCCATCCCGTCAAAATTCGCCTCATCAACCGAAAAAGCCATATGCGAATAGGAATCCTTGATCTCTGACCGAGGGATATCCTTCTCCTCATTCAAGGCAAGCCAGAGTCCAGCTAAGTCAAAATAAGCCGTGGTTCTTCCCTTCACCAGCAGCTTCGCATCAAACACCTCCCGGTAAAAATCTATCGAGCGATCCAGATTAGACACCGAAAATAATAGATGGTTGATTCCTTTAATTGTCATCTAATCCCCCCTAATAAACTGATTATACAGATAATTTAAGCAATTGAGAGGTAATGGTCATTACAAATTTGCGACAAATAGAAAAAGAGCTCCTTCCAAAGAAGAAGCTCCCCCTCCATTGCTATTTTATTCATGCGACCGCACCAACTCAGAATCCTGGTCCACATACACCCGACTGCTTGGCAAGGCGATCGTCGTCCCTTCTCTCTCAAGCAGCTCGACGATTTTAAGGTTCAGTTCCTCTTTCACCTGCAGATAATCGGACCATACAGTTGTTTTCGTGAACAGGTAGACCATGATGCTGTAGCCCAGTTCATTAAAATGGTCAAACTTCACGAGTATCGTTTCCGGATGAACCTCATCATTGGTCTTTAAGTACATTTCGATTTCGCTGACAATCCTTTGCAGCTTGTCCTTTGATGTATCTGGCGGAACCGTGAAATTATAGCTGATTTGCCGCTTGCCCATCTGGCTCCAATTCGTGATTGGACCATTGGCAAGCGTCGCGTTTGGCATGGTGACTACAGCTTGCGCGAATGTCCTGATTTTCGTGCTGCGGAAGGAGATATCCTCTACCGTTCCCTCTACTTCAGGAGTCAAGATCCAGTCCCCAATCTTGAACGGCTTTTCGGTTATGATGACGAACCCGCCTAACAGGTGTGCTAAGGCATCCTTAGCCGCAAAGGCGATGGCAACACCCCCGAGCCCAAGACCAGCAACAAAACCGCCTACATTGTAGCCAAAAACAGAGGCAACCATACTAAACCCGAGCGCGACAATGATGAATCGAAGCGACTTAGAGAAGAACGGAACCAATACGTCATCGGCATCCAGCTTATAGCGACCTTTCATCCTTGTGAAGAAGGCTGAAGAAGTAGCTGATAAATTATAGAGCCCCCACCCGAGGAAAATAATGACAGAAGCTTCCATGATATGTTTGAAGAATTCATTTTTCTCATTGAAATGCGGGAAGTATTTCGCCGATACATACACGCCCACAAATAGGAAAGCCCATCGAATCGGCTTCTCAAAGGCTATGAATATATTAGTCAATAACTCTGTCGGCGTCTTTTTTGCCACTCTTAATAGCAAACTAAAGATATATTTGGCAAATAGTTTACGAAAGATGAGAAACAACAAGAAAACCCCAACTGATATTCCGAGGTCTATCCAAAAATCTGTTTCAAGGAATATGCTCCACTTAATCAACGTTGATTACCTCCTGAATATGATTTGATTATGATACCATACCTTGCCATATTCTTGCAGGAATGATGAATCAGATTCAGCAAACTTCGGCCAACGAAAAAAAAGCAGGCGAAACCAAAGGGTTTCCACCTGCTCAAACTCGTCACACCATTTTCTTCTCAATCAGACGATCGATTGCTGCGCATACGGCAATCTTCACATGCGAATAGGTCAATCCGCCTTGCACAAAGGCTGTGTATGGCGGACGGAGCGGGCCATCAGCGGTCAGCTCAATGCTCGCACCTTGAATGAATGTACCCGCGGCCATGATGACATCATCCTCATACCCAGGCATATAAGCCGGATAAGGAGTGACATGCGAATTGACCGGGGATGCGTATTGGATTTCCTGACAGAAGGCCACCATCTTGTCCCGGTCATGGAATTGGACCGCTTGGATCAAATCGGTTCTAGGCTCCTGCCAGGAAGGGGTCGGATTAAAACCCCATAATTCAAGCATCGCTGCCGTGAAAAGCGCTCCCTTAAGGGATTGCCCCACCACATGCGGAGCGAGGAAGAACCCTTGGTACATTTCAAGCAAACTATACAGGGAGGCCCCTGCTTCTGCCCCGATGCCCGGGGATGTCAGGCGGTAGGCGCAACGTTCAACGAGGTCCGCGCGTCCCGCAATGTATCCACCCGTTTTGGCTAAACCGCCGCCCGGATTCTTGATGAGAGAACCAGCCATCAAATCAGCTCCAACGTCAGTCGGTTCCATTTCCTCCACAAACTCGCCATAGCAGTTATCGACAAACACGACGACATCCGGCTTGATGGTCTTTACGAATTGGATCATTTCTTTGATTTGGGCCACTGTGAAGGACGGGCGTGTGTCGTACCCTTTCGAACGCTGAATGCCAATCATTTTCGTCGCCGGTTTAATGGCATTGGCGACAGCTTCATAATCAACCTGTCCCTCTTCCGTTAACGCGACGGATTGATAGCCAATTTGGTACTCGCGCAAGGAACCAACGCCACTCCCCCTGATGCCGACAATCTCCTCTAATGTATCGTACGGCTTGCCGGTGATATAAACCAATTCATCACCTGGGCGAAGGACACCGAACAAACAAGTGGAGATGGCATGCGTGCCAGAGATGATTTGCGGACGGACCAGGGCCGCTTCTGCATGAAAAACATCCGCATAGATGCGCTCCAGCGTATCCCTTCCTAAATCATCATATCCATACCCTGTGGAAGGGTTGAAGTGGGCGTCACTTACTTTATTCTTTTGAAAGGCGCCAAGCACCTTTGCTGTATTGTAATCAACCACCTCGTCAATGGCTGCTGTCCTCTCACGGATCAGTTCTTCTGCTTTTCGAACGGTTTCTCTGATTTTTTCGCCGTTCTTTAATTGTTCAAACATCTTAATACCTTCTTTTACTCATAATTTTTGATGACACTCATGATGGCATGGTCGGATAAGGCAAGCCCTTCAATAGAGTAGGTTTCATTCGACTCGTTAAAGACTCTCGATTTTACGATCGTCTCCTCCTGAAGCCTTGAAATAAGCTTTCCTTCACGCGCCGGAATCTTGACCGCATAGGGCTCCATGAAGCTCTCGACCATTTTTTCCATTTCAGCCAGCAAGGCATCAATGTCTGAATCCTTGCGCGCAGAAATGTGGATGGACTTTTCTCTTGAGGTCGGGACAAATCCCGGGTCAGCAATATCCCGTTTATTATACACAATCAGCTGCGGAATTTCTTCTGCTCCGAGGTCTTTAATGATTTTCTGCACGGTCTCCTCATGATGGAAAGCATCCGGGTGGGAGGAATCAACGACATGCATGATCGCATCTGACTCCGTCACTTCTTCAAGGGTTGACCGGAAAGCTGCCACAAGGGATGTCGGCAGGTCTTGGATGAATCCAACCGTATCACTGATGAGAATCTTGTATCCGCTCGGCAGCATGCATTCCCTCGTCATCGGGTCAAGCGTCGCGAATAATTGATTCTCCTCATAGGAATCGGCTTCTGATAATTTATTGAAAAGTGTGGACTTGCCGGCATTCGTGTAACCAGCGAGCGCCATTTGGAACCGGTTGTTCCGCTTCCGTCTTGCCCGGTAGCGTTCACGATGCTTTACAACAGCCTCGAGCTGACGCTTGATTTCATCAATCCGGCGGCGAATATGACGACGGTCAGATTCAAGCTTCGTTTCCCCAGGACCTCTTGTCCCAATACCGCCTCCCAAACGGGAAAGCTCCGTTCCCTGACCAGCAAGGCGCGGGAGCATGTATTGCAGCTGGGCAAGCTCGACTTGCATTTGCCCTTCCCTAGAACGTGCACGCTGGGCGAAGATATCCAAAATCAGCTGAGTCCGGTCAACAATGCGAACGCCTAGCTCCTTGCCAAGGTTTCGGATTTGGCTAGGTGATAGTTCATCATTAAAGATGACCACATCAGGCTCTAATTCTTCTACGAGCGGAATGAGCTCGTCCACCTTTCCCTTCCCTATGTATGTCGCTGGATGAGGCTTCACGCGCTTTTGCGAAAGAGTCACAAGCGCCTTTCCTCCAGCAGTTTCGGTCAAGGATTCAAGCTCTTCCATCGAGTACCCGAAACGCTCATCCTCTACTCCTTCTCGCTGACAGCCAACAAGTATCGCTTTTTCATATGTTTCTTCCATTAAGTCACTTCCTATATACGATGTCATTTTCTTATCATACCAAAAAAATAAACCGTTCCAAACCTTCAATGTAGGTGATAATATAAAATAGTTCATTTTTTAGGAAAAAAAGAGGGATAAATACATGAGTTGGGAATTGTTAAGTATCATCGGGACAATTGCCTTTGCGATTAGCGGCGCACTTGTTGCTATGGAAGAGGAGTATGATTTGTTCGGCATTTATTTATTGGGATTCGTCACAGCATTTGGAGGAGGGGCGGTCAGAAATATCCTCCTCGGCATTCCGCTCTCCCAGCTGTGGCATCAGGACCGTTTGTTCTTGATAGCGTTTATTTCTATCAGCTTGACCTGCGTCTTCCATCAGTCGCTTATGCCCCATTGGAATAAATGGGGGAATATCTTCGATGCCATCGGTCTAAGCGCCTTCGCTGTTCAAGGGGCTTTGAAGGCCGTCGATATGGATGCGCCCCTTTTGGCCGTCATCTTTGCCGCCATTCTAACAGGAAGCGGCGGCGGAATCGTGCGAGATGTGCTCGCAGGACGCAAGCCCATACTGCTGCAATCGGAGATTTATGCCATTTGGGCCGGCATTGCCGGACTTCTCATTGGCACAGGACTCTTGACAACTAATGTACAGCTGTGGATTCTATTTATCGCGGTCACAGGCCTGCGGATGCTCTCGTATCTGAATAATTGGCATTTACCCGTCATCCGGATGCAGAAAAGCAGCGAATAATCGCTGCTTTTCTTAGTATTCCTCTGATTCAAAATCCAAATCACTGCTCCGCAATGTCATTAATTCCTTCCGGTCAAATTGATCATTCATCAAAAGGCGCATGGCATGAGCCCGGATAGAACGTTCAATGACGTTGCGTATATAGCGGCCATTCGAGAATGTCGATAGCCTAAGGACACTCGTTAGCGTATATAAATGCTCTCGCAGCTGCCTGCCCGCATCAGCCGAAAAGGTATATTGCCTTTCAGCCAGCATCCTTGCCGCAATATCCATCAATTGTTCGACCGAGTAGTCCGGGAAATCAATGACAATAGGAAAGCGCGAATGCAGGCCTGGATTCAATGTCAGGAAATGATTCATCTCCTGTGAGTACCCGGCAAGAATGAGGATGAATTCATGCTGGCGGTCCTCCATATGCTTCACAAGCGTGTCAATCGCTTCCTTTCCAAAGTCCTTCTCTCCCCCGCGGCCAAGAGAGTAGGCTTCATCCACAAATAAGATTCCACCAATAGCCTTCTTGATCAAATCCCGGGTTTTCTGTGCGGTGTGCCCGATATATTCCCCTACAAGGTCCGCTCGCTCCGCTTCAATCAAGTGGCCCTTGGATAAGACATTCATCTTTACGAATAATTTCCCAATCAGCCTTGCCACCGTTGTCTTGCCTGTACCCGGATTACCCTTAAACATCATATGCAAGGCTTGCTTTTGCGTTTTGAGCCCTGCCGCTTCCCTTTGCTTATTCACATAAATCCACGCATATATTTCCTTGATTACACGTTTCATTTCGTCCATGCCGACCAGCTGATTTAATTCATCCTCAATTTCCTTCAGAGCAATATGGTGGGACGGTATTTCCCGTGTCGTTAGCGGGGCTGATATTAACGGCTTCTCAAGCTTCTTTGTGTGGTCACTCTTTAACACGACGTTTATTTGTCCATTATTTCTCACGCGCATGGGCTGCTTTTCCACCTTATCACCTCATTATGCCAAGGCTTCTTCCCTTCATTTCGACAATTCTAGGTCAGAATAGGACATCAGCCTTCTTTATCTCCCAAAGAATACGCTTTTTCTCCGGCATGAGCAGGTCTATTGTCATATCCTGCGCTTTCCCGGAAAATAATTGCCTTCTTTATATATATTCCCCCGACTCCTAATAAAGACGTAAAAGATGGTATTCCCCTCATTTCCGGGATGACATAAAAAAACAGGCTCAAGGTGAACCCCCGAACCTGTTTCTTGTATTATTTCTTAACCTTCAAGGTCAATTTGCACATTTTTTTGAGGAGCAAAAGTTGAAATCGCATGCTTATACACCAGTTGCTGCTTGCCCTCTGTTTCGATTAAGACAGTGAAATTATCAAAGCCTTTGATAAGCCCTCTTAATTGAAACCCGTTTAAAAGGAAGATGGTCACAAAAATGTTTTCCTTGCGGAGCTGATTCAAAATTTGATCTTGAATGTTAATTCCTTGTTTCATGATTTTTGCCTCCTCATTTCTCTCTATATTTATCTATTCGCTTTTAAATGGAGCATTCCTGCCACATAAGCGGATATTTCTTCTATTTTTCCATCGATATGGTCTATATCGGACATATCGAACCAATTTACATCCATTTTATTACGGAACCATGTAAATTGTCTTTTCGCAAACCTTCTGGAGTTCTGCTTGATGGCATTTGCAACCTGTTCAATGGTTTCTTTCCCTTGAAAATACCCATTAAACTCCTTATAGCCGATTGCCTGCAAGGATTGTGAATCCATCAGCCCTCGATCATAGAATTTCCGGACCTCTTCCTCTAAACCAGATTCCATCATGATGTCGACTCGCTGATTGATTCGGTTATAAAGGAGCTCCCGTTCCATCGTCAAACCGATGACGGCTGCATCATAATTTTCCGTTTTATCGGCGGAAAGCTGTTGTTCACTGAAGCGGACTCCTGATGTGTAGTAAACCTCCAGCGCACGGACGACCCGTTTTACGTTATTCGGATGAATCTTTTCTGCGGCTTCAGGATCAATCTCCTTTAATGTTTCGTAAAGAGCGTCTCGCCCTTCTTTCTCAGCCTTCTCTTCTAGCTCCGCCCTGATTTGCGGGTTTGCGGCGGTTTCAGGGAATTGATAATCATATAAGACCGATTGGATATACAGCCCTGTGCCGCCGACGATAATCGGAATATGCCCCCTGCTCGCAATCTCTTCAATCGCCTTCTGCACCGCTTCCTTGAACTCATAGACGGTATAGGATTCGCCCGCTTCTCTTTCATCAATTAAGTGATGCGGGATTCCTTCCATCTCGTCCTCTCGGATTTTCGCGGTACCAATATCCATTCCTCTGAAAATCTGAGCCGAATCACCGCTTATAATCTCTCCGCCAAACCGTTTAGCGAGTTCAATAGAGAGCTTCGTCTTGCCAACGGCAGTCGGTCCAATGATGACGATTAGTTTTTGTTTATCCATATGTATCTCTCACTGCCCTATGTTTTTTTATTATTTTACCATGAAATCGGTTCTGGAACGAATAAGGATAATGGATACCCACTCCATTATGGTCATCCTATTTGGATTATATACAAGCTGATTGGAAGAAATTTACGCACGATAGGACTGATGCCCGTTGTCACCGGCTGTATACTTTGATATTTTTCATATATTAGATGCATGACTGAAAAGGGAGTGATTCTCATTAATCGACAAACCGCCCCAGGTGAATGGTTTTTAGGTGAAGCTCCACTAACACGGAACCCCTCTTATCCGCCAATCGTTTTCGTTCAAGGAAGAAACAGCTCAGCCAATAGCTGGTTTGGCGAAACGATTTATTATGGAATCAATGATATGGAAAGAGTCGCACGGGATGCCGGCTACCAATCCGTCTTTGTCGAGCTCTATGATTCTGATGGATCCGGTTCACGCAATCAATGGGATAATGGAAAATTACTTTCCGGTTTATTAAAAGAGATTTCAACTCATTTCGGGCAAAAAGTGAATATTATCGCTCATAGCAAAGGCGGTATTGATACTCAAGCGGCGCTCATTCATTATGAGGCCCATCCATATGCCGGGCGTGTCTTCACCTTGTCAGCTCCGCATAGCGGATCCCATTTGGCCGACCTGTCATTCAGCTGGTATGCTGCCTGGCTCGCCGATTTGCTGGGTCAAAATGATGATGGGACTTTTTCCTTGCAGACTGGAGAAATGGCATATTTCCGCAAGATAACGGATAAGCATCAAAATACAGCCAAGAATTCTTATTTTACAGCAGCCGGTGCGAGTCATGGCCCTAAATTCTCAAGCCTGTCATTAGGTGGGGCCTATCTGTCTAGTTATGGCGAAAATGATGGTCTTGTAAATGTATGGAGTACTGTCCTTTCATACGGAAGGCATTTATTCACGGATCCAGCTCTTGACCATGATAGTGTACGAATCGGGTCTCGCTTTTTCTCAAGGGTAGAACCACTCATCAAAAGCACGGAACTCTCTTCCACACAGATGAAGGGACCGCTGCCAGCTGAACCGCTCGAAATGGAGGCGAATCATATCATCCGAGGCGGACCCCTTCCGGCCAGCCAACCCGCCAAGCATTCCTTTGCTATTGAGGAGAAGGCAAAGGGTGACTTTTTCGTCTTAAGCGCCTCGCGTGATACAAGACTGTCGCTTCTCTCCCCAACAGGCATGTCCGTTCAGCCGGAAAAACCGATAGCCATTCCTTCTCACACCTATTTCGGAGGAGCATGGCTCCACCCATTTAACATCGATGAAGCAGAGGAAGGCATCTGGGAGCTCTCCTTGCAATCAATCACCAATGATGCTTACCTATTTATCGCTAACATCCAATTACCCAGCCCTGTGCAGCACGCCCTTCCAGCCATGATGAAGAAGGGGAGTCCCCTGCAAATCCAAGGAAATCAGAAGGCCAAATATACATGTCAATGGAGAATCACTGACCGCAGCAGGGCGCTTATCCATACCTTCATCACCCAAGCACAAGGACAGACGCTTGGCTATCTGCCAACCATCACAAAAGAAGGCACCTATACGATCACCGCAGACATCGAGGGGGTAAATGAGCACGGCAAAGCCTTCAACAGAACCATCGTACGATCGGTTTATCTTTTCGCCTGAAAGATTCACTTCCTCCAAAAACGGGTACGAAGAATTGTAAGCACCCTCTATTTCGATTAAAATAAAGGGAAGTAAAAACATTGGAGGAAAGACTATGGCGAAAGAAACAAAAGAACCAAAGGAATCTTTCTCACTCGGCAAGTATCTCGAAAAAGCCAAATCCTATTTAGGCAATACAGAAAAATCAAACGAACTATTAGACAGCGCAGACAAGAAATCAGCCAAAAATCGCACCCATCTTGAAGGTGTCTGGGAGCCATTACAGCTGCTGTTTGGCATGTTCCGCTCCTATGCCAAAAAAGAATACACTGAAATCCCCACCCGCTCCATCCTGGCTATCATCGCGGCCATCCTCTATTTCGTCACACCCATTGACGTCATACCGGATATCCTTTTCGGTCTCGGCTTCGCGGATGATGCAGCGGTTATTGCCTTTACAGTCAAGCAAATTCAAGACGACCTGGAAAAATACAAACTCTGGAGCGAGAAACAGACCATCACGATCGAACCAGAGCAACAAGAAGAACCGAATGAATCAGAGAAACTGTGATTCATTCGGTTTCTTTTTTCAGGTAATTTTTAACCTAGCAGATGCTTTTAAAATAGAATAAAAGCTATTAACATACCACTAAAAATATAAATGAAACTAATTCTTATAGTAAAACTATCCACCCCCTATCTAGTAACAAATAAAACTCCGTCATTCTTCATTAAATCTCAAGTCTCTTACTAGTTCCTTAAATGGTATTTCATATGCATCAGGAAAGTTTGAGATATGCTGTGCAAGAGATTTCCAGTTGTTTTTCAGTTCAGGATGAATTTCTGTCGTATTGGCTATGCCGTATACTTGCAGAAGAAAATAGATGGTCTCCCATATCAAGTACTCTTCCTCTAATTGCAGAAGCATCTGTATTATATTCGGTATATAAGCAAATGCTTGTTCTGAATTCATATCTTTAACAAGTGAATTGAATGCATCATGAAAGTACCATTCATTATTGTCAAGCTTCTCTTGCCAATTAATATAAACCCGATTTAAGGCTTCATCATTCAATTTTGCTCCCCCTAGTGTATTTACAACAGCTCAACACCAATAATTCTTTCATGATTAGTTTAATTAGCAATTCTACTTTATTCCCGGAAAGTGTCTGCAACCAGATTACTAAACTCCCTTAAATAGTAAAGGTAGTTATCTCCGCCATAGTTATAGCGTTTGTTATACATCTTTGCGACGACCACATTATATTTTGGAATAACAAGGATAGTTGGGCCTGTTACTCCTAATATTTGATAGGATCCTTCTGGAACTCTTTCACCAAGCTCACTATGTGCAGCAGGAGTTCCTTGCACAAACCAAAACAACCCATTTTGGGGAAGCTTTTGATCATCGTATAAAGGGCTTTGAACTTGTGTGGCCATTTCAATCACTTCACTCGGAACAATTTGCTTACCATTGGCAAACCCTTTATTCAAGTGCAGATTCCCCCATTCGGCAAACTCCCGAGCCGAGGTATGTAAGTTAGTCTCCGTCCCATCAGCATACTTCCCTAAATTGAATGAACCTTCCGCATTTGGATCATCAATTTGTTTCACTAATGATTCCTTCTCTTTTGTCTGCCAAGCAGTTTCTTTGAATCCTAAAGGCGAAAACACCCTTTCCTCTAAAAATTCCGGAAAACTCCTATTAAATAGACGATTTACCAGCCTTATCATCATGTCAATATTGATTCTTCTATAAGCCCATCCCTGGCCTGGTTCAAACTCTCGAAAAATAGTGCCATCCTCTCTTTTGTCCAGCCCATGTGAGTGGGTGACTAAGTGGCGTATGGTTGTTCTTCCTAGCAACTGTTCATCCATGTCTCCAAAATAATCTATTGCGCAGTCATCGAGGCTCTTGATTTTCCCCTCATAAAGGGCATAAGCAACCACTAAACCAAGGTAGCTCTTTCTTGCAGAAGCTACGTTAAATTGTGAAGAACTGGTGATTGGTGCCGAACCAGAAGTATTGGAATGATAACCATTATAGTGCTCCAATATTATTTCGTTATCTTTCATAATATATAATGCCGTTGCACTGCTCCTGTTTTTCTCCTTAATATCCTCTACCCAAGCAATTAATTTTTCAAGATTCCCCAAATGATTCATCTCCCTAATATCCGCTAACCGGCCATTTTCTTTCATAAATTAGTTCAACAGAAAAGAGCACTAATCCTCCTTAAATTAATGACGCTGTTGTTGAATAACTAATTTTCTTCCCAACTCCAATCTTTAGCCATACTAATAAAGTTATAGGAATTTGCTTTTATTCCCTTGCCAAATCCTGCCCTCCTCATAAAGCCAGTCTTCTCCTACGTTCTTATCGCACGTTTGTCAAAACCAACGACAGCATAATAATTTGTAATTTTGTGATAAAATGGTTTAAAAGGAGAGGGGGCTTTCATTGAAAAAATATCTAATCCCACTATTTTTCTTGGGTGCTATCGTAGCAGGAATTGGACTACTTATAGTTTCTTTTCTATTAGGAATGACGCCTGATAAAGATAAAGAAGAACAAGTAAGAATCCAAGCAGAGCAATATTTAGAAGAATATTTTAATGATAACTTCGAAGTCTATGACACTCTATTTGATAATATGGGGAACTTTGAATTTGAATATGCCGCAAAGGTTAGAGAGAAAATAACCAATACACAATTTTTGGTTTATTATGATGATGAAAAAAAACAAATGGTTGATACTTACATTGCCGATAAATGGACGAATGACATTAAAACTGAAATAGGTCCATTCATTAAAGAGAATCTTAAAGAAACAACTGATTTCCACGTTTTCTTTAACAATGAAACAATAGGGAATGAATTAGGTATTGATCCTCTTAATCCTAAAAGTTATGCAGAGTTTGATGTTGCTCCTACTATCCGAATTACTGTTCCTCGAAAAAAGAGCGACGAGGACGAAAAATTCGTTGATGAATTCATATCTTTCCTTCAAAGCGAAGGGAAATTACAAAGCGGTTCGGTTATTATTGAGTATATCGCTGAAGATGGTCCTATTTTAGATGACGAGTGGAGTAAAGAGTTTTAGTTTAGTACGAAAATAATCATCATCAATAAAAAAGAGCTTCGGGGAATTCCAAAGCTCCTTTTTCATGTGAATTGTTGGGTTATCTGCATTCCCTCAGTATGCTGATATCTTACATAATCTTATATATATTATAGATACTAGTATCTTTTCGATTATACGATCAAAGAAAGTGACGTACTTTTAGGTAAAAGAAAGAAGTCATCAAGGAATCGTTCACTTCAATTTATTATTTATAACTATCTTTTCCTCTTAAGTCCACCAGTGTCTGGATTTATAGTTACTTTCACTTCGCGTTGCGCTACAGATGGGTCATCCGACCTTTCATACATATCACGAGCTGCATATTTCTTTTGTGATTCGGAGTCGACTAATATAAGAATCTTACCCTTTTCAACATAATTAACATATTGATCAGCTGTATCTTTAGGAATACCCATTCCAACCAGCGCACCGGTCAATCCACCAGCTCCAACGCCGGCTGCAATTCCTCCCAATGTTGTAGCAATAGGCCCTGCTGCAACAATTGGTCCAATACCTGGGATTATCATTGCACCAATACCTGCCAATAATCCTGTTAACCCTCCCAAGATTCCACCTGTAGTTGCCCCTGCTGCGAGACCACTTTCAACATTTGTATTAGTCTTAGATGTGATTTTATCAGCCTTTTCTTTATCCTTCACCACTACGGAAATATCTTCTGTTCGATACCCTTGTTTTTGTAATCTTTCCACTTCCCGTACAGCATCCTGACCATTATCATAAACACCGATTACTTTTTTATCCATTCCTTCATCTCCTTTCTAAAAGTTAATATATGGGTTCAATACCCGCTTTAGCACCTCGCTATATGCATTTTGCTAATGCCGCAAATTAACTAAGGAACTTAGCCAAAATATCGATGACGATGAAAAAAACGGTGTTCAAGCAACTTTCCCATTAGACATTGAGGAAAATGGACTTTCTAAGAACCTAGCAGTTTTATTATCTTAATAAACCAATAAACAGCCGTATATTTAGCTATTTATAAATTTCAATAACGTGTCATTTACCTCAACCGCCAAATTCTCTGCCTGTTCGATTGGAACATACTGTATATATAAAGCATTCCTTCCGAAAACACAGTCTCTCAAGCGAATATGCATTAGATTACTAATTAACTGATAGGCTTCCTCCAATTTTTCATCTGATAGCCGTTTCTCAAGAAAGAGCAAATCAAAAGGCTGTTTTCATAAGGATTGTTGCTAATGCCATAAAAAAGAGACAGCTTTTTTGCTGTCTGCGTTATTGAGCTAAAGCCCTGATAGTTTAAATACGTAGTTTCACAAACTTAACCCACACTTTTCATTTATTACGGGAATGCTGCCCCGTTTGTGGAATAAAAAAAAGAACTGATTACAGCTCTTGATATTGAAGTAATACCCCTGTTAGGCACAATATGAAAGATATCACTCAACCTCACTTAAGTTTTTTTTCAATTCGGTCAAGACGTTGTTTAATCTCTTGTATATCTATTTCTTCCATTTTTAATTTCTTCTCAGCTATTTTAGTGTTTGCTAGATACCGCTTAACTATCTTAACGATATATATAATTGCTACAATAATTACCCCAATTATCATCAAAATAACAATTGGTAAAACGACTGTAATAACATCTACCCAACCAGATGTCTCTACTACCGGCTTAATGCTTTCACCCACTTTTGCATCACCCCTTATGTTTCTAATTTTAAGATTGAATTGGTAAGTAAATCTGTACTTCCTCTTCCCCTTCTCCTATAGGGTGATAGGTCTCCACAATATAAGAATCGAGGTCTCTTTGATAACCTTGTTTTACTGCCCAATTCAATAAATTCAAATGAAGTTCTCCCAATTTAGATATATTCCCTCTTGTCGTTATGTAACTTTTATTTGTTTCAATATAATCCATTCCTGTCGGTACTTCATCTAGTTTCTCACTCACCATTAAGCCTACATAATAATGCCCCACCTTATGATCCTCATCCTTTTTGGGCTCAAAAAATGCAACTTCGGTTTCTATCGAATTTAGGATTTCGTTTGAGCGACTTAATAGTTGCTTTGCAAGAAAGGGTACTTCATGACTAAAGTTATCAAACTCCCCAATACCTTTTAATCCAACAAGCTTAAACTCCTTTTCAACTACCATAATCGACATATTAACCTCTCCCATTCACATAAATATTCCAAATACCTCACATTTATTTATTCAAGAAGAAAATCCTTACTTCCTGCTTTCTAATTCCACAACCATATGATTCACTTAGCTTCCTTCTAAACGGTTATGAACTAAAGTTAAGCAAAATCCCTTATGTTTATGCTACACAGCTAAGCTCTATAGCCATGTTTCTTATTTTCATAGAAATTCCCGATAAAATAGCTGCAAATGAATGCAACGATAAATGGAACGGCCGAACCCCCAGCTTCAAATCCAGTAGCAGTTTCTTTGTAAAAGCTAAACATCAACCATTTAATTTCAAATACATTTCCAATCATTAATAGTCCCACGCTTATAAAGGCAAACGAAAGCAAACCTACAAAAACTGTTTTTATCAACATTTCACCTTCTCCTCGTTTTTTTTCCCCATCACCTTATATGCCCAAATCATAAATAATCCCCATTATCCTTCGCCGTCTTAAGTGAAAAAAGATAGGAAATAAGATATGTAACGGTAAATAAGATGATCCCGGCTTTATTAAATTGGACGTACACATGTAATAGGTCATTAAAAGAATTTAACGGGTAAAAGCCACTAATAAGCAATGTCGGAAAAACCGTCATGAGCATCACCAAATAATGAACAATGATTTGTTTAGGGAAACTCCATTCGTTCATTTGATAGATAACACTAGCTAATCCAAGGAAAAAGAATATCAGTCCGTAATAAAAATAACTTTTGGCATCAGCCGTTAACCCTTGTAATTTAGACGATAGGGAAATGATTAACATGATTCCGAATGGAATAAAACCTCTATATAACCCCTTTAAGAGCAGCTCCATTATCAAACCTCCTTCAATTGGCATTTTATGTCTTTATTTATATACGCAGCAAAATATCATTATGTTTCAAATAATCAGACTATTTATGCGCAAAAAAAGCAGCGGGACCTCTATTTTCATTGAAGGATCCCACTGCCTTACTGTTATATATAACCTTACATAACCCTCTTAAACATCTTTTCCAATTCATAGATGGAGTAATGGATGATGATCGGACGTCCATGCGGACATGTGAATGGGTCATTTGTGTGCCTTAGCTCATCAAGCAAGGCGGTGATTTCGTCATTACGGAGATGGCGATTGGCTTTGATGGAGCCCTTACAGCTCATCATGATGGCCGCCTCTTCACGCAGTTTTTTGATGTCTACTTTTTTGAGCGTCAGCACCTGGTGAATCATTTCATCGATGATTTGTTCCTCCATCCCGGATGGGAACCAGGTCGGGTGAGAGCGGACGATATAGCTGTTTTGGCCGAATGGCTCCAGGAACACGCCGACCGCTTCCAATTCCCCTTTATTCTCCTCCAGCTTGATGAAGTCATCGGTCGAATATTCAAGCGTGAGCGGAACAAGCATATCCTGCAGCTCCTTATTCACCTCTCCGACCTTTTCCTTAAAGAATTCATATTTAATCCGCTCCTGGGCGGCATGCTGGTCAATCATATACAATCCTTGGTCATTTTGGGCAAGGATGTATGTGCCGTGCAGCTGGCCTATCGGGTAAAGCGGCGGAATCCGGCTTTCCCGCTCGGCTTTTACCGGCGCTGCTTCTTGGGGCACTTCATCATACCCTTCAGAAGGCGGCTCCTCCGGTAAAGGCACATCCGCTTCAGGCTCCTCATCCTTCCATGCCGATATTTCAGGTGCCGGTTCTTGACGTTCAATCGGCTTCGATTCCGTCTCAGGAGGCTCATAAATGACGGAGAATCCATCGGCACCTGATGGAATTGGCGGCGGAGTCGGGACGACCGGCTTTTGCTCCGGCACAGACCTTTCCATAAAGGTGAATTGCGTTTGCTCGGATTTCGGCTTCTCCTCCCGTTTGACAGGTGCCCCGCTCGGGATGAGCGTTTCCTTCTTAAAGGTTTGCTTGATGGCATTCTTGATGAGCTCCATCAGCTCCTGTTCCTTGCTGAAGCGGACCTCCATTTTTGATGGGTGGACATTGACATCGACAAGAAGCGGGTCCATCTCAATATTCAAGAGGACAATCGGGTAACGGCCAATCGGCAATAAGGTGTGATAGCCTTCCATAATTGCTTTTGCAATCACGTAATTCTTGATAAAACGCCCATTCACAAGGATGGTCATATAATTTCGTGAGGCCCTCGTCATTTCTGGTGATCCTGCATAGCCCTTAATCGAAAAATCGAGCGAAGACGCTTCAAAAGGCAGCATCTTTTGGGCCGTTTGCATACCGTAAATGCCCGCCAGTACTTGGAGTGGATTTTTATTCCCGGACGTTTGCAGCAAGACGCGGTCATTATGAACAAGCTTGAAGGAAATATCCGGGTGTGACAGCGAGAGCCTATTCACGACATCCGTAATATTCCCGAGCTCAGTATGAACACTCTTGACGTATTTCAGGCGAGCCGGTGTATTGAAGAACAGCTCACTGACGGTCATATCCGTACCCTTCCGGCTTGAATACGATTCCTTCGTGATCAGCTTTCCGCCCTCTAAATAAACCCTTGTGCCAGGACCTTCACCTGTTGAAGTTTTCAGCTCGAACTTGGAGACAGACGCAATGGAAGGCAGGGCCTCTCCCCTGAATCCTAACGTTCTGATTCTGAATAGGTCGTTCTCGTCTTTGATTTTGCTTGTGGCGTGGCGATGGAAGGCATTGACTGCATCGTCTTCCTCCATCCCTTCGCCATTATCGATGATGCGGATTGATTGCAAGCCGGCCTCTTCAACATAAATCTCGATGACCGTACTGTTAGCGTCAATCGAGTTTTCGACTAATTCCTTCACGACTGAGGATGGTCGCTCCACCACTTCCCCGGCAGCAATCTTATTCGATAATACATCATCTAACAGCACTATCTTTCCCATATGGCCTGCTCCTTTCCGTTCATTTATTTCACTTTCTTCTGCAGCGCATAGAGAGCATTCAGCGCCTCAAGCGGCGTCATTTCCAAGATGGATAATGATTTCAGCTCCTCTAGTGCCTTCAGTTCTTTTCCTTTTAACGCTTTCTTCGTATCTTTTTCCTCTGTTTCGCCAAAGAAGGATAACTGCGCTAGTTCAGCCGCTTCCTCCTTCGGTGCTTCTGCCTCTTTTACCTCAGGCACCTTCTTCTTTCCTTCTTCCAAGACCGTCAAAATTTCCTTCGCGCGCTTGATGACAGCTCGCGGCATTTCTGCCAGCTCCGCGACATGGATCCCGTAGCTTCGGTCAGCCGGGCCATCGACAACCTTGTGCAGGAAGATGACCTTTCCGTTTTGCTCTACCGCTCGGACGTGAACATTCTTCAGCTTGTCCAGTTTATCGGCAAGGACCGTCATCTCATGGTAATGCGTCGAGAAGAGGGTGGCCGCCCCGATATCATTATGAATATATTCAATGATAGACTGAGCGAGCGCCATCCCGTCGTAGGTGGATGTACCGCGCCCAATCTCGTCAAATAAAAGAAGGCTGCGCTCTGTCGCATTCGTAATCGCATGATTGGCTTCAAGCATCTCTACCATAAAAGTACTTTGGCCGGAAATCAAATCATCCGCTGCCCCGATACGGGTGAACACCTGGTCAAAAATAGGCAGCACGGCTTTATCCGCCGGGACGAAGCAGCCAATTTGAGCCATAATCGAGGTTAAGGCAATCTGGCGCATATACGTACTCTTACCTGCCATATTTGGACCGGTAATGAGGAGGATTTCATTCGTTTTGTCCATCCTGCAATCATTTGGCACATATTCCTGCGTGCGCAGCACCTTCTCGACTACTGGATGACGGCCATTCTCGATGATCATCGTCTTATCATGCGAGAAGGTTGGCCGCACATAATGCTGGCGTTCACTGATGGTGGAGAAGCATTGCAGGCAATCGAGCTCTGAGATTTCCTGTGCCAGCTGCTGCAGGCGCGGGATATATTCCTTAATGTGGTCACGCAGTTCAACGAATAGATCGTACTCTAAGCCCGTGCTCTTCTCTTCTGCCTCTAGGATTATCGTTTCCTTCTCCTTCAGCTCAGGCGTGATATACCGCTCTGCATTCGCCAGCGTTTGCTTACGGTCATAGCGGTCATCATTGAGCAGGTGGAGATTCGCTTTGGTGATTTCGATATAGTAGCCAAACACCCGGTTATACCCAATCTTCAGGGAGCGAATGCCTGTCCGTTCGCGCTCGCGCTGTTCGAGCTGGGCAATCCAAGTCTTCCCGTTCTTTGAGGCGTCTCGATAACGATCAAGGTCTTCGTTATAGCCTTCACGGATAATGCCGCCTTCTTTAATGGAGATTGGCGGATTATCGGCAAGCGCGCGCTCAAGGATGTCAGTTACTTCTTCGCAAGGATCCATTCTGGCCGCGATGGCTTGTGCTGCTTCATTCGGCAAGCGGCCCATCACATCAATGATTGCCGGAACCTGCTGGAGAGAACGCTTTAGCTGCAGTAAATCACGCGCGTTCACATTCCCATAGGAAACTCGACCCGTCAATCGCTCTAAGTCATAGACCTCATGAAGAAGCTCACGCAGCTCCTCGCGCTCGAAGAATCGGTCCATGAAGGTCTCTACCATGGATAGGCGCGCCTCAATTTCTGTCTCGTTAATAAGCGGGCGCTCGATCCATTGCTTCAGCCTTCTTCCGCCCATGGCGGTTTTCGTTTCATCCAGAAGCCAGAGAAGCGAACCCTTTTTCCCTTTAGAACGGATCGTTTCGGTTAATTCCAGGTTTCGTTTAGAGAAGTAGTCAATCTTCAAGTATTGCTCGGTCCGATAATGCCGTGCCGCCTGGATATGGTCTAGGCTGCGCTTTTGTGTTCTTTCTATATAATTGAAGAGACGGGCTAGCGTTTCAGGCAAGCCATCCTGCTTAACGTCCGCCAAGAGCGCCCTGAACGGTTCCTTCACCGTATGATCCGCCTCATAGGAAATCGTGGAAATACCGCGCTCCTTCAACAGTACTTCCTTATCAGTTCCTAAATCCGATGCGACAACGACCTCGCGCGATCCAATGACAGACACCTCATTCAGTACTTCCTTGAAGTCATGGAAATGCGTGACGCGGTTCTCTCCTGTTGTCAGATCAATGTAGCCGACACCGAATCCTCCGGGAATCTCGGAAATCGAGGCCAGGTAATTATTTTCTTTATCTGTCAGCCCTTTTCCCTCCATCATCGTCCCAGGAGTAATCAGCTGCACAACCTCACGTTTCACGACGCCCTTCGCTGCCTTCGGGTCTTCCGTTTGCTCACAAATGGCGACCTTATAGCCGCGGTCGACAAGGGTTTCGATATACCCTTGAGCGGAATGGTACGGAACGCCGCACATCGGTATTTTTTGGTCCCCTCCCCCATTTTTGGCGGTGAGGGTAATTTCAAGTTCCTTAGAGGCTGTCATGGCATCCTCAAAAAACATTTCATAAAAATCACCAAGACGGAAGAACAAAAACGCGTCCTGGTAATCGGCTTTAATTCGCAAATATTGCTGTATCATAGGCGTGTATGCTGCCACTTCCATTTTCCCAAAACCTTTCTTTTCTATCTTTATCTAAATTCTGTCCCAGGTCATTGAATCCATTTGAGACCCGAGTTCAGAGAGCACTCATAATAAAGGTATTATAACATAGCACTCAAGCACCTCTGCGAAAAAGTTAGCAATAAAAAAACTAGAGAGTTCCCTCTCTAGTGGCTCAGTCCCTCTTATCTTTTACTGGTCTTTTTCGAGGGTGCATACTGCTGGATTCTTCGTGCTCCGAGGATGATTCTTCCTCATGAAGGAAATCTGGGTTGATCTCTTCCAATTCATCATCATCCACATCAAATTCCCAGCTCTCTTCATCGTGTGAAGCATGCTCCGCGATCATAACGGATAATTTCGTTTCCCCGATAATTTCGACCAGGAATTCACGCTCAACATGAACAGATATTTTTTCGCCGCATGGAGAAATCAGGCATTCGATGCAATTCGGCTGCTGCACAACCTTTGCGATGACTTCATTGTCATCATAGACCTTTTGATCCCTATATTTCAGTTTAATCACATCTTTATAGGGAACCTTCTCTGTTTTCACTTCTGTTTTCGTGTTTTTGCAATGTGAATACCAGATGTTCACATCGTAGTATCCTGCAATTTCTACTTTCTTGCCGATCTTCTTTGCTTCATACGTATGATTAATGATCCAGCAGCCCAGAATGCTGGTTGGGCCATTCTCAGGACAAACCGTATGATTGGCTTTCGTAAACTTTCGTCCCTTTGCCACTACTGCCTTTGCAATGATATCTCTATACTGTGACATACAAGGTTACCCTCCTCAAACATTTTCATTTCATCCTATGCGTGATATACGTCCAGTGTGCGTCCTCAATTACCTGTTCAATTACGAATGCATGGTACAGTTTATGAGCCGCAGCAGGAATGGTGCCCTCGGGCAGCAAAAAAGGAACAAGTCATCACATTATATGTAGGTAGTCATCTCTATTTGCCCAAAATGGACAATCTGTCATGCAGACATGAAAAAAGGCAAACCAGCGATGTGGTTTGCCTAAAATATTTATGTTAAATATCACGCTCTTCCAATAGACCGTTTATACATATATCTCTTCCATTGAAAGCGAATGAAGCATCCAATACAAAATCCGAGAATCGCGACAAAGGATGCTGCCGCAACCATAATGGTAAATACATACGCGGCAATCGTCCAGCCTGCATAAAAGCTAATCAGCCCTCCGCCTAAGCATATGACGGCGATGGTTTGATTGAATTGCTGCTGATCCCATTCCTCTGGAACATACTCAGATGGCGCTTTGCGCAAAAATACTTTCCCTATCCTCATGAGTGGATTAAAGCTAAACAGAAGACCCATCAGCCCAGCCAAAAGCGGAATCGCCAAGATCCAATGAAAACCTGTCACCCATGTCAATACGACACTCAAAAAAATAAACCATTGATTCAACCGAACTAACGGCCTTGGAATGGACCGAACATTCTCCTCCATTAAATCACACCTATCCCATATGTTTTATGTGTTTAATAATAGTTTATCTCAAACTGATGAAATTGGAAACATTTTCGTCTGGATGATATAATTAACAAGTGGATTTCTTCTATAGAATCATCTATGTAAGGAAAAATAAATTAGATAACCAAGAATTTGGTACATACCTTTAGGGACAGAGATTTCAATCAATGCCCCGAAACGTTTCAGAATATTGATTGCTTCATCTTCCTTTAAACCATGTATTTCAGCGATGATCGGCTTATCAGCTGACCGGCCAATGCGCTCAGTGACCCAGCCGCCTTCTACGGAAGTTTGTCTGGAAATAATGGTTAATAGTTTCCTTTCCCTTTCTAACATATTCTTGCTCTCCCTTTTGAAACGATTGTGAAGGAAACATTCCTTCTTAACTAGCATACAATCAAATCGAACATTTTCACCTTCCAATTTTGTTAGATTAGCCATCCTTTACATAATTGAACACACCACCCCCCTCCTAATTATTTCCTAGTTTATAATTATTTTAATTAAATATACGTTTTTAATTGATAAACTAAATTAAAATTATTATAATAGGTTTATATTAACAAAGAGGTGATATGGAAATGACCAAAAAACTAACAACTAGCTGGGGTGCCCCTGTTGGAGATAACCAAAACTCCATCACAGCAGGCAGACGCGGCCCAACTCTGATCCAAGATGTCCATCTATTAGAAAAATTAGCTCATTTCAACCGTGAAAGAGTACCTGAACGTGTCGTTCACGCTAAAGGCGGCGGCGCTCATGGTTACTTCGAAGTAACAAATGACCTTACACAATACACAAAAGCGGCTTTCCTATCTGAAGTCGGCAAGAAAACTCCTTTATTCATCCGTTTCTCTACTGTAGCCGGAGAATTAGGTTCTGCTGATACATTGCGTGACCCACGCGGATTTGCCGTTAAATTATACACAGAAGAAGGCAACTACGATATCGTAGGAAACAACACACCTGTATTCTTCATTCGTGATGCAATCAAATTCCCGGATTTCATACATACGCAAAAGCGTGATCCGAAAACTCACTTAAAAAATCCAAATGCCGTATGGGATTTCTGGTCCCTATCGCCTGAAGCCCTTCATCAAATTACAATCCTTATGTCTGACCGCGGTATCCCTGCAACATGGCGTCATATGCACGGATTCGGAAGCCATACATTCAAATGGACGAACGCTGAAGGCAAGAGCGTATGGATTAAGTACCACTGGAAAACTGAGCAAGGCGTCAAGAACCTTTCTTCTGAATTGGCAGCTGAGCTTGCTGGTACAAACCCTGATTATCACATCGAGGATCTTCACAATGCGATTGAAGCTGGGGATTACCCATCTTGGAAGCTTTGTGTCCAAATCATGCCATTGGAAGATGCGAACACATACCGCTTCGATCCATTCGATGTAACAAAAGTCTGGTCCCAAAAAGACTACCCACTAATTGAAGTAGGCCGCATGGTTCTTAACAAAAACCCTGAAAACTACTTCGCTGAAGTTGAACAAGCTACATTCTCCCCTGGCAACCTAGTGCCTGGTGTCGATGTATCACCAGATAAATTATTGCAAGGCCGTCTATTCGCTTATGCGGATGCCCACCGTTACCGCGTTGGCGCAAACCATAACCACCTGCCAATCAACCGTCCTGTCGTTGAAGTGAACAACCATCAGCGCGACGGTCAAATGAACCCTACTTCCAATGGCGGCGGTTCTGTATACTATGAGCCAAACAGCTTCGGCGGACCATACGAGTCCAAGCAAGACCAACAAGCTACATTTGAAGTCGAAGGCTATGCTGCAAGCACACCTTACGACAACGACGACTTCTACACTCAAGCTGGCGATCTATACCGCTTATTGAGCAGCGAAGAACGCGCGAACCTTGTTAACAACATCGTCGCTGCCATGAAGGGTGTAACAATCCCTGAAATCGTGGAACGTCAAATCCAGCACTTCTACAAAGCAGACCCTGAGTACGGCACACTTGTTGCTGCAGGTCTTGGAATCAACGTTCCTGAAGAAGTGTAAAAAGACTGCATAAATTGAACAATCAACAAATTCTATTCTCAATTGCATAATTCTATTCTCAATTATTAGGAGATACTTTTCAACAAAGTATCTCCTCTTTTTCTTTTATTTTCTCGATTATAACGATATTTTATCAATTAACCAGTGTTAGCCCTTTTTAACTTAATGGTATGGAATTGTAATGTTCTAAAAATAAAAATATTATGTAAACTAATAACTCCTCCGAAAATCCTTTTCTCTTTAATAATGTCCTCTTGTTTTTATAAAAGGCTGTTTTCTAAAGATTGTTGCTAAGTACATAAAAAAGAGACAGATATCTACTGTCTTAGTTGTTAATTAAAGCCCCCTGTTTATTTGGCACATTCTTTCAAATAGATATCTGGATAAAGGACTTTAAATCATTTGTAGAGAATAATGTTATTAAATAATCTAAACAGGGGGATTTTAAATTGGAGAATCCAGAATTTACTTTAACGTGGAGAACTATTGCCTTTATCCTAGCTGCGTTGTTAGTATTTATCTTTCCAAAAACTAGAGCTAAATTGTTCGATTTTGGTGTACTAAAAAGATTAAATACATATCTAGTTATTGTATTGGCATTATTATTCATTTTTATTTCAAATTTATTTATTATTAATAGAGACATATCAACAACCCATAACCTATATCCAAGAACAGTAATGTTAGATACATACGAGTTGGTGCTATTTATAGTCAGTATGACTATTTTAGTACCCATCTTTGAAGAGTTGTTATTTAGAGCTCCCTTGGCAATTTGGGTAAATAAATTTCCAAGTTACCTCATTTCTTTATTAATCTCTTCAGTTTTATTTAGTTTTACCCACCCTTCATACCTTTTTTTCGGTTTTATATTAGGGATAGCATTCGGCTTAGTATTTAGACTTACAAAGTCTTTAATTCCCGCTATCCTAACGCATATAATGTGGAATATTTTCACTTTATTCTACTTTAATTATATTTAGGTGCAATACAATGGCGGTGAAATGATTACGTGTAACAATAATATCGCCTGATGCCGCTCAGATTTTAATCCTTCTTCAGCTATCCTGCCCATATACTTTCATAAGAAGTTAAAAAGAAAAGGGTGTTAATCCTTCTTGGATCAACACCCTGTTAGTTGAATAACAAAACCAAAATTCTATTTACACAACAATTCTACCCGTTAGCTGTAAAATGGTCTGTGGTGACGGTATCACAACCACAATCAAGATTTACAATTATTTGTTAATTTAGTAAAATATTACTGTTAATTCAAAGGAAAGGTGGTCCCTATGAAAAGTATAAAAGGCATTGCCAATCAGATCTCCTTTGTACTTTCAGTTGTCTGTTTATTCACTTTTATATCTTTGATTCTGTTTGATCCATCGACCAATCATAATTTGACGTTATACCTGATGGTTTTAGCAACAGTGGCATTTGTTATCGGCGTCGTAGGAATCCCGTTTGAACGAAAGAATGAAAAGAAACAGGTTGTTAAAAGCGTATTCAGTATAATCTTCTCTTTTTTCCTGGCCCTCGGATTAGCCATTCTATGGGTGCTACCAGTCTTTTTTCCGTTCGGAATACCGGGTATTTATCCTTAACATAAGCGGTTCAAGAAAAATCTTGAACCGCTTATGTTTTATCAGCACTTCGAACCGCTCTTTAGGACGACAGATCAGTGCCCCTATAGTTGTATAACGAATTTCCCTAACATCTCCAATCTTTAGCCATAATAATAAAGTTATATGTATTTCCTCTTATTTCATTGTCAAATTCCCCCTTCTTTTTAAAGCCAATCTTCTCATACGTTCTTATCGCTCGTTTGTTAAACTCCACTACGGCTAATTCTAAATGATGAAAATTCAGTAATTCTCTACCTTGTTCAACCACCGTATGAACAAAATTAGAACCATTCCCCTGTCCTGTAAGAGATGGTTTCATTTGCACCCCCACAGCTAATATTGTTTCTCCATCATCTTCGACATTATAAAATTCGCAATTCCCAATTAAATTGTTGTTTTCATCAACCACTGAGAATTGTTTTTCTGAATTGACACTTTGGATAAAACCATCGATTTTTTCTTCCTGGATATTGTTATCATAAAATGAATATATACCATCATATGTCCAAGTAATAAATTCCTTAACATCTTCTTCTGTTCTTTCTCTTAGCTTATAACACATAGCTCTTCATCCCCTATCTAGTTCCTAATTCTACATCTCTTTGTTGCACTTAGCCTCCATTTAAATGGTTATGTACTAAACTTGAGGGAATACACGTTCCAGGAGCAACTATCTATTCGAAAACAGCCTTATAAAAATACAGACTTAATGACAGCTGTTCACTTAGAATTGATTATCTTCCTACCTTTCTAATGCTTTTGGTTCTATATCTTTAACAAAATGATTTATATTTTAGTACACACCCATTCAAAAATACATTTTTGCTTTTCTCCTCGTCGATACATATCATTTTCTTTTGGGACATCAACCATTTTTATAAGTTTGGCTCCGATATATTCACAAGTTTTTCTTGAAGCGATGTTATCCGGATTACAAGTAATAAATAGTTTTTCCATTTTATGAGCTTGTGCAACTTTCCTCAATAGCAATACAGATTTTGCAGCATAGTAACTACCTCTATATTCCTCGTTAACTGAATAACCAATATGGCCCCCATAGTATAAATTTTCATTGTATCCAATTCTTATATCAATATGACCTATTGGCCTGAGGGAACCACTTAAGGAAATGTTGAAATGATAAGCTGGAACCCAGTTCTTTTCCTTGTTTCCAGGTACTGTCTTTACAAGATGTAAATCTATTTCTTCTCCTTTAATACTATCAAAATCCAAAAATTCGAATTCCATCTTCTTCGCCCCCTATTTCTTCTGAAAATCCATCATGAAACAGTTAATTTTATCTTGTATTACAGCTCCTAATAGTTATATAAGAAAATATCGATTTTATTTAGTCCTGTTTACCCATTCCATTAAACAATGGGCATCGTTTAAGTCTTTTATTTCCCTAAAGCCACATTTCTTATAGCATGAAATCGCTCTACCATTACCTATTTTCACTTCTAACACAACCCTAGAAGCATTTTTATTGATGCTCAGGTAGTTTAACATCATCAGAATCATTGAGGTGCCCATTCCTTTACCCCATAATCGGCTTTCTCCAATAAACTGATCTATCCCATAGATTCTTTCGTTTGTTGTATAGCCATATCTTCTGAATTCATCTTCCTGAATTTTATAATATTGGATATAACCTATTGGTTCTTCTTTGTGTTCTATGATACAGGGGGTAACATTATGTTGTCCTTCTACTCTTGGACCGTATTTTTTTATGACTCTATCCATATTGGAAGGTGGCTCTTCATAGAATTCTAATACCTTCTTATCATTTAGCCACTTGACCATTACCTCATAATCATTCGCATTCATTAGTCGAATAAGCAGTTCGCCATTCTGTATCATTTTTCACCTCTGAGCTCACTTATTAACCCTGACTCTCCTTATGAATTTCAACATAAAATGGCATTACTCCTTCTTAAATCAGATGCCTCCGAGAAAATTTAGCGACAAATATTATTTTTGAATATTTAGAGGCCAATAAAAAACACCCTACAAAGCAGTCGTTTCACAACAGGACTGTTTTGTAAGGTGCACGGTATTCCAAACGGATGCTTAGATTATTTCAATCCTTTCGCATCCCATTTTTCAAATGTATTCAAGATCATTTTCTGTACGGCCTTGCCTCCGCCTTCATCTTGGACATTCTCTACTAGGATGGACATGACGACATTCGGGTTGTTTTGATCATAGGCAACAAACAAGCCATTTTCCTGTCCTTTTTCATCCTGGCTTTTCTTCAATTCAGCCGTTCCGGTCTTCCCGGCCAAGGCGTATTTATCAGACTTGGCAGCGGTCGCCGTTCCGTCCGTGACAACCTTGCGCATATCCTTCTTCAGTATGGCTGCGTTTTCACTTGAAGTGATGGAATCTTTCCAGACGGCCGCTTCCGTTGTCTCCAATAGGCGCGGTTTCATGAGGGTTCCGTCTTGGACGATTCCTCCATACAAGGATGCAAGGTGAACAAGGCTCATCAGCACCTCTCCTTGCCCATATCCGGTGTCAGCCAGAAGCTTGCTGTCTGTCAGCTTCCCGTCATTTGAAACCTGTGAAGCTCTTACTGGGTATTCAAGCGGGAACTCTTTCTCCCCTATGCCCAATTCTTTCAAGCCGCTGATCATTTTCTCTTCACCAATGGCCAGGGCCGTTTGGGCGAAATAAATATTATCTGAATACTGCAGGGCTGCTTCCAGGTCAACCGGTCTTTTCGGGTCGGTTACGCGTGTGATGGAGGCATTGCCCCATTCCGCCCCCTTCGACCATTTCAGTCCAGATATGTCGATTGTTTTATTCGGGTCAAGCGTTCCTTCATTCAGACCAATCATCGCTATAAGCGGCTTAATGGATGACCCTGGTGAGAATGCTGCGGAGAAGCGGTTCAATAGTGGCTGCTTCGCATCTTTCTCCAGCTTTGCATAGTTATCAGAGCTCATTCCTAAGATAAAGTCATTTGGATTAAAGGATGGCGAGCTCACAAGCGCGAGCACATCTCCTGTTTCAGGGTGGACGGCTGAATAGGTACCGGCCACGCCCTTCATGTTGGAAAAGGCGGTCTTCTGCAAATCGGCATCAATCATTAGTTTGACGCTTTGCCCATCCTCCGGCTCCGTTTCTGCGATTATGGAAGGCTCTTCCCGGTCAATATAAATGGTATAGCCATCCTTGCCGCGAAGCTCTTGCTCTAACAATTCCTCAAGTCCCCGCTTCCCGATGACACTGCTTGCGGAGTATCCCTTATCCTTATGCTTCTCAAGCTCTTCAGCGGTAATCGTTCCGACATAGCCTGTCAGATGAGCGGCACTTTCCTTATAAGGATATTCCCGCACCGCCGTTTCTCGGAACTGGACACCATCGATCGCTTTTAGCTTTTCAATTCGTTCCTTATCGTCCTTGGCAATTTTTTGGATGGGTACGAAAAGGGCAGGTTCCACCCAGCTTTGATTCAACTGCTTATCGATGTATTCAGTCGAGTTATCAAGTATTTTCGCGACCTCATCTTTTTTCGACTCATCAAATTGTTCTGGGACGATTCCGACCTGCTGGGCTGTTCCATTGATGGCAAGACCCTTTCCATTACGGTCAAAAATCTCGCCCCTCTGCGCTTTTGTGGAGCCAATACCTATCTTCTCATCTTTCTGCAAGTCCGGGAAAATAAAGGTCGTATCCCAGTCGATATACCAGTTCTCTTCTTCATCACGCGTTTCTTTCTTTAATTCTACTTCCTTATCAAACTCGATTTCTCCAGCGATGGAGTTCATCTTTACCTGAATCGGAAGCGTAACCTGCTCTTTATCCTCGTGCTCCTGTTCCTCTTCAAAATTGGTTTTCACCTCTAAATCGGTAATGCCAAGATCACTATATACTTTTTCATACCGATCGACGAAATCCTCACTTTTAAAGGTTTCCTTAGTGGAAGCCGAAAGATAATCCGCATACATATCATCAAATTTCTGCTCGTTCCACAGCTTCACATAATCTTTCAGCCGGCTTTCTGGCTGAACAGAATCATCTCTGCATCCTGCTGCAACCAATAATAATAAAAATAAAAAGCTTGCTAGAATTCTTTTTTTACTCACGGATTCTGCCCCCTCTCGAATCAATGTCTTAATTATAACAAAAGAGCGAATATTTATTGAGAAAAATTGTCCTTGCCTATTAGACTAAGGAGTAACAGACACATGTGATATATCTATTTAACAAAGGGTTAGGATATTTATTTTTCGAAATAGATTGATTTACTTACTAATTTTGGTAAGCTAATAGATAATTCATATAAACAGCACTAGGGGTGTCTTGCAAAAGGCTGAGATGGAGCTGGCGTTTCCTCCGAACCCTTTGAACCTGACCTAGTTCATGCTAGCGGAGGGAAGGTGAAATTATGAGGGATGACGTGTATTCCATTCATCCTGACCTTCCAATTGATTGGTCAGGGTTTTCTGATGTTAAAAGACTATGAACTAAATATGTATATCTACTAGGGGCGCCAATGGCTGAGAAGAACCCTTTGAACCTGATCTAGTTCATACTAGCGGAGGGAAGTAGGAATGATGAAGCTAGTATGACTTCTACCATTTACCACTTTCCATTTGTGAGAGTGGTTTTTATTTTGGTCTCCCCTTCCATTCAGTACCCATACGGCAATTACACTCCCTGCTGTTTATATGGTCGTCAATAGTATACGAGGAGGAAATTACATGGACACGTTTACTGAAAGATTGCACGCACACATTCAACCGATTTGGGAGCAAATCATCAGCATCTATTCGAATAAGTTTTAAGAAAAGGAACATTGCTGGAGGAAAAATTCGTTCATTGTTTAAAGGGCTAATTTAACAAACCGTAATCGAAGAAAGGTGAGTGTAAACCATGAACCGGACAAAAAAACTGACCATGACCGCTTTACTCGCAGCCATCACGAGTATATCCAGCAGCCTGATTTTCATCCCGATTGGATTCGCAAAGATATTCCCAATCCAGCATCTCGTAAACCTGCTTTCAGCTGTCCTATTGGGCCCGGCCTACGCCATTATGCAAGCCTTCCTCTCCTCCACTATCAGGAATATAATCGGAACGGGCAGCCTATTCGCCTATCCCGGAAGCATGATTGGCGCCTTCCTGGCAGCCATCCTTTACAGCAAGACAAAAAATATTGGGCTATCTGCCCTTGGCGAAGTAATCGGCACCGGCATACTAGGGGCAATCGCGACCTATCCCATAGCCGTTTTAATCCTCGGAGAAGAAATGACCATTTTCGGACTCATCCCTGCCTTCACGATCAGTTCCTTCACGGGAGCCTTATTGGGATATACTTTATTGAACCTATTAATCAGAAAACGGGTCATCCTGCCAGGTGGACAAAAGGTAAGGTAGCATAATCAAATTTGATGCAGCTCTATGCTTATAGAAGGCTTGCCGTATAATGTGACCTGCTCCTAGTCAGTAGAGAAAGTAAAACAAGCCGCCTCCATAAAGGAAGCGGCTTACTTTCTAGTGGCATAATGGCTCCATTACAATTTTTGTATATGTGTTATGTTAAAAGTGTCTTCATATTTCAATCCAAATCCCAATAATCTATCCATAAATATATGTGCTAGCCAGATAATTGATATTATGAGTAAATAAACATTTGAAAAGTAAAAGTAACTGATAAAGAAAAGTAGCGGTACAATCAAACTGTGTCCGAAATTATAAACAATGGCGCCAATTTTTTTATTCATTGCATAACCAATCATAGTTATATCAGGAACTAATAAAAGGACAAAAAACAGCCAAACCGGGAAATTTAGGTACACGTAAATATAAAAAGAAATGGCAAAGGCAATTCCATTTTCGATACGGACGATTCTTTTAACTGTCATTATAAATTCCTCTTATCGCTGCTTTTGAAGAGTTCAAACAGCAAATCCTCAATCACTTCTTTATTCTCTGTATATTTTTCTTCTTTTATCAGCTCTTTAACGTTTTTCAATGTCTTTGATGCTTGTTCATAAAACTGAATTTTCCCATCAATATTTGATAGCTTTTGCTCAATTAACCATACGGTTGAATTGTTACATTCTGCTGATATTGGTTTGTCTTTTAATATGAGCAATTGTTGAATCTCTTTAATTGTGAAGCCCAAATGCTTTAATACGATGATAAGCTGCAGCTGCTTTTCACTATCTTCATCATATTCTCGATACCCATTGTCTCGCCTTTTAGGCTTCAATATCTGCTCTTTCTCATAATAACGAATCGTATCCGTTTGAATCTTATATTTCTTAGAGAAATCTTTGATTTGCATATGAACCACTCTCCCAATACCACCATAACATTGGAGTATTGTCTAAGGTCAAGGGTATAAATATATATATATTTATAAATCAATTGAAAAAGAGTCACTTCTTAATCTTTACCATTTCCCCTCCCGCTAATCTGCAGCCTTTTATTAATAGGCTGTTATCGTAAAGATTATTGCTTAGGGAAGCTGCTATTCATTTTACTGTACAATTTTAGATTGAGAGCGCCTCCTTGAACAGAGGGACAGGTTAGCTTTAGAAGGGTTTCTATCATCCATATCGAATTATATGGTTATAGTATTTGAAGCAGTGACTAATAAAGATAAATGGAGAGGGTTAATTTTGAGGCTGTTGACGGTTCTAATTATTTTATTATTAGTAGTATTTTCGGTAGAAAAAATGACAGATAAATTTTGGGGTGTAAAGAGAAAAAGCATCTCCGAAACTCCCGGTAAAAGAATTGACCGATGGGGAAGAGCGATAATAATCTTTATATTTGTAGTATCCAGTATTACCAAGGGTTCGAGTGTCATTCTAGAATGGCAATTCGTTCTATTTTTCATGGCATTAATGGGGTTTCAAGTTATTTTGGAGTGGAAATATCTAAAGAAATCTAAACAATATATCTCGTCATTAATAAGTTCGATGATAATTTGCCCTATCATTTTGCTTGTAATTCACTTTTACAGCTAGACCATTAGCAGAAGATGGCTGTCAAATTGACGGTCTTTTAAACTTACGGGGGCTTCATTAAACAATGAGACAGCAAAAATGCTGTCTTTTTCTTATGGAATTAGCAACAATCCTTACGAAAAGAGCCTGAAACTATCCCAGACGCTCTCTTCCACCAAATAGTATTTTTCGTGAGAGCAAACAGCTAATATACATTTATCCTTATGGTAAAACATTAAGTCTTCTGGCCGTTCCGGACTAATCCAATCAAAAAGCGAATGACATTGATCTTTCAAAAATTGTCTTGTTGCATTATTCATTTTGAAATAATAAACGTATGCTGTATCTTCAGAAAGCCTTGTCGTTTCCCATTCTTTCTGTATTCGCCTCTCGATTAAATGTTCTTCCATGTCGGTTATCACATTCTCCATATAGGCATGATACTCTTTTTCAAATTCCATCAATTGTCTATCTGCTACAAAAGCAAAGCAATCACAATTCCTTAAGAGTAAGTCTATTAATTGCTTATAACGTTTGCCCTTTACATTTTTATTTATCATTAACATGTCCATCTCATCTCTACACTCCATCTCTATATTCACAGCTATCTGCAAAACACTTATCCTTAAAGTTCTTTATAGCTTTGAAGTAATGGAATTAAGCCCATCTTTATAAGAAGGTTAAACTAACAACTCTTCCACGCTTCAGCAATTTATCAAAAATATTCTCTATTACCTAAGATAGTCGTAATACGCTCTCTTTCCTTTGACTTGTTTATGTATTCGAATAGACCAATACCGTTCCCCCAAGGGTCTGTAAAACTGCCCCACCTTACCGGGACTCCTGGTCTTGAGAATATCTCAAAATGATCAACCTTTAATTCTCGGCATAGCCTCTCTTTTTCGTACATTATGTCTTTTACCCCTATTCGAAGAGGTCCACTGCCTCCCGAAGGCGTTCCTTCAGCGACTTGTAACCAACACCCAGGTATGAGTTCCCACTCTGCAAACCCCTCATGTGGAATAAAATCAGGCGTTTTATTCAAAAAGATTTCATACCACCTTTGACCAATACTTATATCTGTAACTCGAACTTGATAGGTTACTTCGAATATCATTGAACTGCCTCCCAAATCAAACTATTCCTGCTCTCTTCGGTTCAAACTGTTAATTTCTATTTTTGTATTTATCCAACTGATACCAACAAAAAAAGATAATCACAACTGGCACTGGAAGATACATAGGTATCCATTGATAATTCACCGGTAAAAGAAGAAATAGAATGACAGAGAGTATTAATATAGGAAGCACCCAAATAAACCACATTCTCACATACTTATTGTTAAAGCTGAAATCAAAGCTCTCCAATGAAAATCCTCCTACTTACATATTATTTTCTTCCTAATTTGGTAATCTCACCTTATTACTTCCATAAGCCCATCACCAGAAAAGGCATTAACCTTTCTAAGATTAACTCCTCAGGTTGTTTAAATTACAGCTTCGCTCATAATCTGTTTATTTCTTTTGAATGAGACCGAAACCAAGGCCAACTGGGTCGATTAAGTATGCCAAATAAAAGTCATCAAACTCCATTTTATCTCGTACAATTTTCGCGCCACTGTCTTTGGCATTAGATATAGCTTGGTCAATTGAATCTACTTCAATTTGAATGCGAGTTCCATGAGGGTAATCATTCGGTCCTTTCCCAATCCCTCCGTTAATACTAGGCTTCTCATCCCCACCCTTTGTAATAACAGCCCAATAATCCCAGTGAGGTTCGGCTATTTTCCAACCAAAAACTTTAGAATAAAATTCCGCTGCTTTTTCAGGTTCTTAGCTGCTTAGTTCAAATCCTACAACTCTTCCCATCTTATTACCCCTCTTTCTCTAGTATATTATTAGAATCATTAGTTACTATTCCTCACTTAACAGAGAAAACCTGCTTTAAAGCATATTTTCATTGTTCATCCTCTCCTTTACCTAAATATCAGAAAAGAGCTGATCAGCTCTTCCAAATTGAAGCAAAGGCTAAAGTTTGTTTATAGTTGCTAACTCAAATTAGTTCCCCACAAAGCATTTAAGGTCAGAATATAAAATGTGAATAATCTTGTTAACATAAAAAATATCAAAGGAATAACCCTTAAGGTTTTGTTTTTTCTTATGGTTATGATAAACACAGTAATGGAAACTATGGCACAAATATAATATAGATAGAACATTAAATGATGTGTTAGCGGGCCTAAAAATAACGCGAGGACTGAGAATTGAATTAAAAAAGCTAAAATGGAAGCAGCAACCCATCTCAGGTTGTTTTTAATCGATAGTATATTTTTGATTGAGAATATTACTAAAGCTATCACTAATGCAGCAAGCAGCCATTCATATAAGAAAAATAATGATTCATTGTTAACTGCAAAATAATAGCCAAGGATGGATAAAGGAATAATAACCAGCATTAAATACACATATATTTAAGATTAAACGTCTCTTTAATATTATTCACCTCCTAACACCTAGGTGATCTTAGAGTATCTATTCTACAATGGAGAACTAAAACCCTTCTTTCGTTCTCTGCCCTTTTACTCGTGGGTATCCACTATGTAATCAACGATAAATAATATGTTATAATAATTAAAAAAATCAAAAAATAATGGGGGATCACACGTTGACAACTTCACTCTGGATGACTGTTCTGCCGATTTTTTCTTTATTTATTTACCTAGCTCCAATTGCCTTTATCATTTGGTTTACCACCCGATTTTTAAAATTACAAAAGGAACAGAATCAAATTCTTAAAAACATATCTGACAATCTGGATAAACTGAATAAATGATGCTTTACTTCCATTAGAAAGAGTGTTTGCTCTTTCTTTTTTTATAGGGATTTTTTGAAAGGATTATTGCTACTGATTTATGCATGCTTTAGATATGAAAAATAGCCGTCTCCAAAAGGAAGTGGCTATACTTGTTATTGGACTAAACCAGCTAATAGGATGTCAATATCTCTCTGTAAAATTCATTTTTTTATATACTATACTGTTTTTAGGCATACCAAATAACCCTCCAGCTATCTTGTGGAAGGTTTTTCTTTATGTGGTTGGATAACCT
>NZ_PKOZ01000017.1 GCF_002946355.1 Pradoshia eiseniae | reverse complement strand
GCTCCCGGCTGATTCGCTCGACTTGCATGTATTAGGCACGCCGCCAGCGTTCGTCCTGAGCCAGGATCAAACTCTCCGAAAGATGTTTGATCTAGCTATAATTTAAAACATTGACGAGAGATATTCTCTCTTGTTTAAGACTTGCTTAGCGTTTCGTTTTGTTTAGTTTTCAAAGAACAATTTTCTTTGTTGTCGTTTTTGGCGACTTGATTATCATACCAAGTTCACTTTGTTTTGTCAACAACTTTTTTATTCTTTTTTGTCGTTCGCTGTAGGTCAGCGGCGACGTATATAAATATATCATCCGTTATTTTATATTGCAATAGCTATTTACGAAAAAGATTATAGTTAATTTATTTCAAATATTTAGCTAGTTTAATCCCTTATTTCAAAAAGAAACTATATAGGTATATATAAAAGAGCCGTGGCAGCCACGGCTCTTTTAACGTTATTATTTATGTCTCATTAATGGGAATAACAGTACGTCACGAATAGACGGAGAGTTCGTTAAAAGCATAACCAGACGGTCAATGCCGATTCCGAGCCCGCCTGTTGGCGGCATACCGTGCTCTAGTGCCTCGATGTAATCATCATCCATCATATGGGCTTCGTCATTACCTTGCTCTCGCTCTTTTAATTGAGCTTCAAAGCGTTGTTTTTGATCAATCGGATCATTCAGCTCAGTGAAGGCATTAGCATGCTCACGCGCCACGATAAATAGCTCAAAACGATCCGTGAAGCGAGGGTCTTCCGCATTTTTCTTCGCAAGCGGTGAAATCTCAACTGGGTGACCATATACAAAAGTTGGCTGAATCAACTTCTCTTCAATTTTTTGCTCGAAGAATTCGTTAATGATATGGCCAACTGCCATCGTTTCGGTAATTTGTACATCATGTTCTTTTGCAAGCGCACGCGCCTCTTCTACCGTCATCTCTTTCCAGAAGTCTACACCAACATATTCTTTGATTGCATCGACCATGTGGAGTCTTGTCCATTTCGGCGCAAGATTCACCTCATATTCGCCATATGGAATGGTTGTTGTGCCCAATACTTCTTGAGCGATGTAGGCAATAACGTTTTCTGTCAGGTCCATGATATCATGGAAATCTGCGTATGCTTCGTATAGCTCAAGCATCGTGAACTCAGGGTTATGACGCGTGGAAACACCTTCATTTCTGAATACGCGCCCGATTTCATACACTTTTTCTAACCCGCCGACAATCAGGCGTTTTAGGTGAAGCTCAATGGCGATACGCATGTACATTGGCATATCAAGGGCATTATGATGCGTCACAAACGGTCTTGCAGAAGCTCCGCCTGCAATCGAGTGAAGCATTGGCGTTTCAACTTCCAAGAAACCATTATCGTCGAAGTAGCGTCTCATCGCCTGGATAATGCGGCTTCTCGCGATAAAGGTTTTTTGGCTCTCTTCACTTGTGATTAAATCCAGATAACGTTTGCGATAGCGCTCCTCAATGTCCTTAAGTCCGTGGTATTTCTCTGGAAGAGGACGTAATGACTTTGTGAGGAATGTGAATCCATTTACTTTAATGGACAATTCGCCCACTTTGGTCTTGAAGATAATTCCCTTCACTCCGACGATATCACCTAAGTCAGCAATCTTGAACAGCTCATAAGCATCCTCACCGATTGCATCTTTTCTTACATAGATTTGGATTTGTCCGCTTACATCCTTAATATGGGCAAAGCCAGCCTTCCCTTTTCCTCGCTTGGTCATGATACGGCCGGCAATGGATACTTCAATATTCTTCGCTTCAAGCTCTTCGTTTTCCAAGCCACTGAACTCATTGATAATCTCTTGAGACAAATGCGTGCGGACGAACTTTTGCCCAAATGGATCAAGGCCCATTTCAGCAATTCGAGTCATCTTGTCACGTCTGACCTGGAACTGGTCATTTAATTCTTCGCTCATTTACTACTCACTCCATCTCTAAATCGCTATATACTGTTTTTTATTTTACACAAAATAACTCCATAAGACACCAGTATCTACTTGAATTTTTTAAAATAGAAGAAAAACTGCCGGTATTGACCCGGCAGCTTTGATTCAAGCCTATTGTAGTTATTAGATGTGAGACTGTCAAATTATCAAACAGCTGTTGTAATTTGCCCTTCCGTTTCAACGTCTTCCACAAGGCTATAAAGAAGACCGACAAGCTGATCACGCGTCTCCACATTATTGATTTCTTTTCTAATCTTCCCGTTGCCTGACACGCCCTTTAAATACCATGCCGCATGCTTGCGCATTTCGCGAACAGCAATATACTCATCCTTCAAAGCGATAAGACGATCGAGATGAAGCACACATACGTCCATTTTCTCGCGGACAGATGGCTCAGGCAATAGAATGCCGCTCTCCAAATATTTTACTGTCTGATACATCATCCATGGGTTTCCAAGAGCTGCCCGGCCAATCATGACCCCATCACAGCCAGTCTCATCGAGCATTCGTTTGGCATCCTGCGGTGTTAGGACATCCCCATTCCCGATTACCGGAATATTGACCGACTCCTTGGCAAGCTTAATGTAATCCCAGTTGGCTTTTCCTTCGTACATCTGCACGCGTGTTCGCCCATGAACGGCTATAGCACTCCCGCCGGCTCTTTCTACAGCTTGTGCGTTATCCGCGATAAAAATATGATCATCATCCCAGCCAATACGCATCTTGACCGTGACTGGTTTATCTACTTTATCAACAACCGCTGAAACCATCTCATATATCTTATCTGGATTCAAAAGCCAGCGAGCTCCTGCTTCACATTTAATGATTTTATTAACGGGACACCCCATATTAATGTCAATAATGTCCGCGTTTGTATTCTTGTCGACATACTGCGCAGCCTTAACGAGCGATTCCTTCTCTCCCCCGAAAATCTGCAGGGAAAGCGGCTTTTCCTGCTCATCAATATAGAGCATGCTCAGCGTCCTCTCATTACCGTACACAATACCCTTGTCACTGACCATTTCTGCACAAACAAGCCCAACCCCAAATTCCTTAACCGTCAGACGGAAGGCAGAATTACACACTCCAGCCATAGGTGCTAGCACTACGGGATTCTTTATTTCGACATTCCCAATTCTTAGCATGGATATTACCTCCCTATCCGCATTTCTTCATTCATCTATTAACCGGAGGCTTAAGTTCCTCCATCGCTATTCCTAGCTGCTCTGCTACTTCCTTCAAAAAGGGTGTTGTTGGAACCCTGTTCCCTCGTTCCACCTCTCCAAGCATGGAGACGGAAACACCGAGCTCTTTAGCGAATTCTTCTTGTGTAAAACCCTTTAATTTTCGAAAGGCCCGAATACGCCTTCCCCATCTTTCCGCTTCCATATCCGTACCCCTTCTTTGTCGGGGATATCGTCCATGACTTCCCTTACCGGTTTGTCCATATTTGGCAGAGTGATGTCCTTATCAATTTCCACGAGCGGAATGGCAACAAAGGCTCTTTCCATAATTCGTGGGTGGGGGATAATCAGGTTTTCCGTTACAATATTCTCTTGATTAAATAGCAAAATGTCAAGGTCTATTGTTCTCGGGCCCCATCTTACTTCCCTTTTTCTGCCAAGCTCTTTCTCAACTTGCATACAGCATGCTAGCAATTCCTGCGCCGTTAATTGCGTCTGCAAGCAAATGACCATATTCAAGAATTTACCTTGTTCTACATATCCCCAAGGATCTGTTTCATAAATGGAGGATACGGCCACGATTTGATTGGAGGGATTGGATGCAAGTTCTTGTAATGCACCCTTTAAGTAGCCTTCCCTATCACCAAGATTCGTGCCCATTCCGATATATGCTACATTCATGCCTGTTCCCGCTCTCTTTCTATTTCCACAGCGACCGATTGATAATGCCCTGGAATCGGCGGGTCTGGCTTGATTACTTTAACCTTGCACGCTTGGACCCTCTCGTGATGAGCAAATACATCCTGAGCAATTTTTTCGGCCACAGCTTCAATTAAATTGAACGGCTTGCCCTCTACAATCTCTTTGCATAATGTGTATATTTCAGCATAATTGACGGAGTTACTCAAATCATCCGTATGCCCAGCTGTTTTTAAATCCACATATAGCGTAAGATCGACCCGATAACGCTGACCAAGCTTATTTTCCTCCGGATAAACACCATGGTATCCATAAAAATCCATCTTTTCAAGGATTATTTTATCCATCTACCTTCACTCTCCCTAACATTGCATCCATCATCCTTGCCGCACGCGCATTTTCCTTTACATCATGCACACGCATAATCTGGCATCCCTGCTGGATTCCAAGACAAACACTCGCAATAGTCCCCTCTATCCGTTCCTTAACAGGCAATTTCAAGGTATTGCCTATCATTGATTTACGGGACGTTCCAAGCAGGACTGGGTAACCCAGACCTGCAATCACGTTCAGGTTTCTCATCATCAGTAAATTCTCCTGAAGATTCTTCGCAAAGCCTATGCCTGGGTCCAGAATAATTTGGCTGTCCTTCACCCCAGCTTTTTTCGTTATTTGTATGCTCTCATATAAATCATTCAGAGCATCTCTTATGAAATTCTCATATGGCTTCTCTTGGCGATTATGCATGAGAATAATAGGAGCACCTGTTTCCGCTGCCACCTTAGCCATATGCGGGTCAGCCTTCGCCCCCCATATATCGTTAATGATATGGGCACCAGCCTTCAGGGCCGCTCGAGCCACCTCAGCCTTATAGGTATCGATGGATATCGGTACATCGACCTCCTTTGCCAAGCGCTCTATAATAGGGACTACCCGTTCGATTTCCTCTTCTGCCGAAATTTGCTCATAACCTGGCCGCGTAGATTCCCCGCCAATATCAATGATATCTGCCCCGTCTTGAACCAGCTGGCATGCCCGTTCTAAGGCTGTATCAACTGCATTGTATCTTCCGCCGTCCGAGAAGGAATCCGGAGTCATGTTTAAGATTCCCATAATTAGCGTCCGGCCGCTCATATCGAGTTTATATGGGCCACAATCCATTATATTCTTCATTTACCAAAACTCCTTCAGCAACACTTTTCTATGGACTACACTATACCACAACTCATGGTCAGGGATGAAAATGAAGACAGCAAAAAAGAGGCTTTCGCCTCTTTTTATTATCATCTATTAATCTTCAAAATTATAAAGGGGTGTACTCAAGTAGCGCTCGCCATTATCCGGAATAATCGCCAATACCTTTTTGCCTGAGCCAAGTTCCTTTGCAACCTGAAGGGCAGCATGAATTGCGGCTCCTGCAGAAATACCGCCTAGAATTCCTTCTTCTTTTGCAGCTCTTCTCGCTTGCTCAAATGCATCTTCATTAGCGACTTTGATGATTTGGTCGTAGATTTCTGTATTTAATGTATCAGGGACGAATCCTGCACCGATTCCTTGAATTTTATGCGGCCCAGGTGTTCCTCCGGATAATACAGGTGAATCAGCTGGCTCAACGGCGACAATTTTGATATCTTTATACGCGTCGCGAAGAACAGAACCTGCACCAGAAATGGTTCCGCCTGTACCGATGCCAGAAACGAACGCATCTAGCTGGTCACCCATCTGCTCCACAATTTCTTTCCCGGTTGTTTGACGGTGAATCTCTGGATTCGCTTCATTCTGGAATTGCTGGGGCATAAAATAACCGTTTTGCTCAGCAAGCTCCGTTGCCTTTGCAATAGCCCCCTTCATTCCTTCTTTCCCAGGAGTTAGGATGAGTTGAGCTCCATAGGCTTTGAGCAAGTTGCGGCGTTCAATGCTCATCGTATCAGGCATGACTAGAATAGCTTTATAGCCCTTTGCAGCCGCGACCCACGCAAGACCAATCCCTGTATTCCCGCTGGTTGGTTCAATAATGGTTGCATCTGGCTTCAATAAACCTTTCTCTTCAGCATCATTGATCATAGCTAAAGCAATACGGTCTTTTACGCTGCTGCCTGGATTCATATATTCTAATTTCAAATAAACTTCAGCAGAACCATCCTCAACAATCTTGTTCAACCTTACGACCGGTGTATTCCCAATCAATTCTGACACATTATTTGCTATTTTACTCAATTCATCCACCCCTAATCCATAGTATTTTCATTGGTTTTATATACAATGTAGCTATTTTTTTCTTTTCTGTCAACTAATTCCCACTAATCTGGGCCTAATTTTCACATTTGGCTAGTGCTTACATCCTATTGCTCATATACCCATTGGACGCCAGCTTCATCCCAAAATAGATTAACAGAAGCGATTGTATCTAATTGTTCCATGCCAATACGCCGTTTGACATAGGAATCAAGCTCCTGATTGGTGTAGGCTTTTCCCTCAATGAACTTCTCCACATATAAAACAGCGTATCCATTATCTATTTCTATAGGATTACTCCACTGACCTTCCTTTAAATCCTTTAAGGAGGTTATATAGCTCCCTGGAACGGTATCTGTCTCTAAAGAGATTAAACCAAGATCGTACTCCTCATAATCAGTCGGGGAGTACTCCATGGCTAAGGATAAAAAATCCGCCCCACCAGTTAAGTCCTTAATAACACGCTCCGCTTCCTCTCTTTTTCCGACAGCAATGTGATAAACCCGGTATAAATCTGGGGTTTGATGAAGATGCTCATTTTCCTCCAAATAGACGGCTACCTCCTCTTCGGAGACTTTGACATCCTTTGTGAGCATCTTTTCAAAAAGGATGGAAAGCTTAAGCTGCTCCATCACCTTTTCGTCATCCGGCTCGACATCCCCGCCATATCCATAGTCTAATTGCCTGAGCCGCCATTCCATCTCTAATTCCTCTTCCGTGACAGAGAGATCATTCTTACTAGCCAGCTGGCGAATGACCTCATTATCGATCATTCCCTTCAGCATGTCCCGGCCATATAATGAATCGAGTTCTTTTATCAATTCGGCCTTTTTTATTTCAGCATTTCCAACTGACGCAACTGTTTCATTTGAGTCACTCTTCGGTGCTGGAGCATAAAGAAAATACACAACCGTTGAGATATTGAGTAAAATCAAGCCAATAATGATGACCGAGCATTGTTTAACAGACAAAGCAACTCCCCCAAATAGCTTACTTTGCTTCTTTTTTCAATTCCTCGAGCTCTTCTTCGGAAAATGCATATGCTTCATTGCAGAAATGGCATTGGGCTTCTATCCCGCCTTCTGTTTCAATCATATCCTGAATTTCTTCCTTGCCGAGGCCAATGATTGCTCGACTATATCGGTCTTTTGAGCATTGACACTCAAACTTAATCGGCATCGTATCTAATACCTTTACGTTCTCTTCTCCAAGAATTTGATTAAGGATTTCTTCTGGCTTTAACCCATCCTTTAGCAGTTCGGAGATATACGGCATAGTATTCAAGGAATTCTCGATTTGTGTGATAACAGCATCATCTGTATCTGGCAGCAGCTGGATAATGAACCCGCCAGCAACGGAAATGGTGTCATCCCCGTTTACAAGCACACCGACTCCAACTGAGCTGGGCGTTTGCTCAGATAAAGCGAAATAGTAGGTAAAATCCTCTCCTAATTCACCGGATACTAAAGGCACCCTTCCAGAGAAGTTATCCTTCATCCCAACATCCTTAACAACCGATAATGTCCCCTCTGTCCCGACTGCTCGCCGGACATCTAATTTGCCCCCTTCACGGGATGCAAAGTCGACATGAGGATTTGTGACATACCCGCGCACCTCTCCCTTCGCGTTGGCATCCACGATAATGGGTCCAAGCGGTCCATCTCCTTCGATACTGATGGTGATTTTTGCTTCACCCTTCTGCATGGCACCCATCATAACACCGGCAGTCATAGCTCTTCCCAGTGCAGCAGAGGCTGTTCTCCATGTGTCATGACGTCTTTGCGCCTCCGCAACGGTGTTTGTTGTCGATACGGCATAAGCTCTCACTTGTCCATTAAAAGCTAATGCTCTTACTAAATAATCGTTCATTATAAGCTCCTTCCTAGCTTTCCAAAAGAATGGCCTTATAGCCGATTCTTCTTGTATATGATTTGCAGCCCCTTTAACGTCAGGAATGGGGCTACCTCGTCAATAGCTGATGTCTCATCAGCAATGAGAGAGGCCCACACTCCCGTTGCGATAACCTTAGGTTGCTGTTTGCTTTGTTTCTTTATACGGCTGACTATCCCCTCAACTTGACCGATTACTCCATAAAGGATCCCGGCCTGCATTGCTGAAACCGTCGTTTTGCCGATGATGCTATCTGGCCGCGATATTTCAACACGCGGCAATTTAGAGGCTCTTGCAAAAAGGGCTTCTGTTGAAATCTCAATACCAGGCGCAATGGCTCCGCCCATATATTGTTTATGTTCATTAACATAACAATACGTGGTTGCTGTTCCAAAATCCACAATGATGATTGGGGCACCGTATTCTTCTATCGCCGCTACAGCATTAACAATCCGGTCACTACCGACTTCACGGGGGTTTTCATACTTTATATGAAGACCTGTTTTAACACCCGGACCTACTACAAGCGGCTCAATTCCAAAATACTTTGTACACATATTGATAAGAGCAGGCATAATCGGCGGTACAACAGAAGACATAATAATCCCTTTAATCTGTTGTGCATCGACGTCGGCGTTCCTAAATAGCTGAGTGAAAACAAGGCCATATTCATCCTCTGTTTTCCGTTGATTCGTTTCTATTCTCCAATGGTAACGCAAACGATCATCCTCATAAATCCCTATCAGTATATTCGTATTACCTATTTCCAAAACGAGCAGCATCTGACCACAACACCTTATCTATAGGATGACCTTATTTTAACATGTGCAATAAAAAAGCGCCCCAATTAAGGGGCACTCCTTTTTTATAGCTTATTCGGGTCATCTGTCTCCATATTAGGAGGTGCAGGCGGATTTTGTTCATCGTTCCTGCCTTCAGCGATTGTCCCATCTTCTTTCGATAAATCTTCAGATACAACTGGTGATTTTTCTTTAGAAGAGAAGTTCACCTTTACATCACCATTCGTTTTCTTGCGCTCAGGCAATGTGCCATGGTCCGCTAGGTGACGAATTTGTTCTGCATCCAAGGTTTCTATTTCAAGCAATGTATTAGCGATTAAATCAAGCTTACCGCGATTTTCAGTAAGGATTGTTCTTGCGCGCTCATAGCATGTCTTGATGATGCTTTGAATCTCTGTATCAATCTCGTAAGCAATCTTGTCAGAGTAGTTTTGTTCACTATTGATGTCACGCCCAAGGAATACTTGACCACCTTGTGGTTGACCGAACTGCATTGGACCAAGCTTGTCACTCATACCGTATTCAGTGACCATTTTTCTAGCGATGCTTGTCGCGCGCTGGAAGTCATTGTGAGCACCAGTACTTACTTCTCCAAACACGATTTCCTCTGCAACACGTCCGCCTAATAGACCGGTAATCTTATCATAAAGCTCTGGCTTGGTCATGAAGTAACGGTCCTCACGTGGAAGCATGACTGCATATCCGCCTGCCTGGCCTCGCGGAACGATTGTTACTTTATGAACCATATCCGCTTCGTCCAATACAAGGCCGATAACGGTATGACCGGATTCGTGGAAAGCCACGATGTTTCTTTCCTTCTTGGAAATGACACGGCTCTTCTTGGCAGGACCGGCAATAACACGGTCAGTCGCCTCATCGATATCACTCATGTCAACTTCCTTCTTATCTTGTCTAGCCGCTACGAGAGCTGCTTCATTCAACAGGTTCTCAAGATCTGCACCTGAGAAGCCTGGTGTTCTCATCGCAATTGCTTTAAGATCTACATCATCAGAAAGCGGTTTGCCCTGTGCGTGAACACGAAGGACCGCTTCCCTGCCGTTTAGGTCTGGGCGATCAACCGTAATTTGACGGTCGAAACGTCCTGGACGTAATAACGCAGGGTCAAGGATATCCGGACGGTTAGTCGCAGCAATAATAATGATTCCCTCATTAGCACCGAAACCATCCATTTCAACGAGCAACTGGTTCAATGTTTGCTCACGTTCATCATGCCCGCCGCCAAGGCCTGCGCCACGCTGGCGTCCAACTGCATCTATCTCATCAATAAAGATGATACATGGAGCATTTTTCTTCGCATTCTCAAACAAATCACGTACACGCGATGCACCGACACCAACGAACATTTCAACGAAGTCAGAACCGCTAATAGAGAAAAACGGTACGCCAGCTTCACCAGCCACTGCTCTTGCAAGCAATGTTTTACCAGTTCCCGGAGGTCCCACTAAAAGGACACCCTTTGGAATTCTAGCACCGAGTTCAGCGAATTTGCGAGGATCTTTCAAGAATTCAACAACCTCAACAAGCTCCTGCTTCTCCTCATCGGCTCCCGCAACGTCTTTGAAGCGAACCTTTTTCTTTTCTTCGCTGTATAGCTTAGCTTTGCTCTTGCCAAAATTCATTACCTTGTTTCCGCCGCCTTGCGCATTATTCAGCAAGAAGAAGAATAATAGCAAGATAATCACAAACGGAATCATGGAAGTAAGGAATGTTACCCAAGCGCTTGTTTGTTCAGCGCCTTTTACATTAGTAGGCACACCCTGGTCATCAATCAGATCAGTGACCTTCTGTGCTTGCTCAGAAAGAATATAGGTTACATAAAACTCATCTTCCTTAGCACCTTTTTCTTGACCTGTTACAGCGTATACACCGTTCTCTACCTGTAGGTCGGCAGATTTAATTTCACCAGCTTCAAGTTTGTTTATGAACTCAGTATTTGACATTTGTGTGGTTGGTTCGGAGTTTTGGTTAAATACACTCACGACCCCAATGATCGCCACAAAAATAAATAAATAAAATATTGTATTTTTAAATATACGGTTCATCCCTAACCTCCTCCCAAAGGAAACTAAATAGTATTTGCCTATAGTGCATTTAGGTTACTTAATATTTTATATAATTAGAATTGACGCGTCTATTCTGCCGAATCGAACGTATACTAATCATTTATATCCCTAAAATTATGATTCATAAACTTCTCTTTTTAGAACCCCAATATACGGGAGATTACGGTACTTTTCTATGTAATCCAACCCATAGCCGACAACAAATTCATTCGGCACGTTAAAGCAAGCGTAGTCTGCCTGTATATCTGCTTTGCGTCCGGACGGCTTATCAAGCAAGGTAACGAGCTTGATTGATTTAGCCTTACGGTAGCGGAATAGATCGACCAAATAAGATAAAGTGAGGCCGCTATCAATGATGTCCTCGATAATAAGCAAGTCTCGCCCTTCTACCGACGTGTTCAAATCCTTGATAATTTTCACTTCACCAGATGAAACTTGGGCAGAACCATAGCTGGAAACATCCATGAAATCCATTTCCAAATAGCTGTCAACGCGTTTCAGCAAATCATTCATAAAAGGCATAGCACCTTTCAAAACACCGATTACAAGTGGGTTTTTGTCCTTGTATTCCTCAGTGAGCATGGCACCCACTTCTTTGATTTTCTCTTGGATCTCCTCCTCGGAAATCAAAATCTTTTCTATGTCATTGTGGATAGTCATTCAGTAGTCCTCCTAGGAGTTTAATTCAGTATACTTTACCATGATATATATAGCATTCGGCGAATGTTCGGCACTTACCTGCTGCAATCCTGGTATCCAGACGATGGCGCCATTCTTGTCAGTGACAATCGGCCAGGAATCACGCAAATGAATTGGGATTTTGCGCTCAATAAATAGCTTCTTCAGCTTCTTATGTCCCGCAAATCCTTTCGGCTTATAACGGTCTCCATCAAGCCTGTTGCGTACCAGCAAAGGAAGCCTATCTTTTGCGATTGGGATAATGCAGGCATTAGCTGATTCTTGAAACACATCCTCAACAGTTCCGTCCCATAATGCTGTTTCAATCGCATAACCATTCCCCAGCACTGTTATTCCTGGCATACAGAGCTCATTAGAATAAGATGAAACAGGCAGCTCCCCAAAATGGAAAAGCAACCGCTCGTATGTCTTTGTCACTCGAAGGCCAAGAGGCAATTGCAAAGAGATGGAAGGGTCCGATTCCACAAGCAGGGATTGAATACTATCTATATGTACGTATGAAAACACGAAAGGTTTCACTTGATAAAGATAGTTTAATATTAGTTGAATCACCCTTCTTTGTAAAGGTTTTGGCACTTCTGAAAGACGGGCAATTTCAACAATCCACTTCCCATTTTCCTGCATCATGCCAAGCTTTTCAAATTTCTCTTGAGCAAGACTTTGCAGATAATCCTCATCCAGCTCAAGTTCCTCTGAGAAACGTTGAATATGATTCATTGCTTGCTTGTTTTCCTTCTTGATGATTGGCAAAATGTATTTACGAAAACGGTTCCTCGTATAAACATCTTTTTCATTGCTTGGGTCGAAGCGCGGGCTCAGGTTCATTCGTTCACAATAGTCCATGACTTCATCCCTTGTAACAGCCAAAAATGGGCGAATGAGCATCCCATCTGCAAAAGGCCTTTTAACGGGAATTCCCATTCTTGCTTTTCCAGTGCTTCCCCTGACCAAATTCATCAGGATGGTTTCAGCTTGATCATCTAAATGATGGGCTAAAATTAGCTTTTTCACCGAATATTTCTTCATTATAGCTTCATAGTGCGCATACCGACAATCCCGAGAGGCCTGTTGGGCATTTTTTCCGGTTTGTCTAATATGCTTAGGAACATCAATTCTTGCCCCCATAAAAGGGATATTCCACCGGTCGCACATTCCCTCCACATATCGGTAGTCCTGATAGGATTCCTCTCCCCTGAACATATGGTCCACATGCGCGACCATAATTGTCAAACCATATGCAGGCGCCAGCTCTTTCATATAAGCTAATAGAGCGATGGAATCCGGTCCGCCTGAAACGCCTACTAAACAAGAGTCACCGGGATCTATTAACTGTTTTTGCTTTATAAAAGCAGAAACTTTACTCTCTAACATCGACAATCCCTTCCCGTTAATTCAATATGTACTATCGTACCACTCTTATGGAGGGACTGACAAAAACTTTCCTTGGCAGACGCCAAGAAAGACAGCTATATTATTTGTCTAAATTCTGAACTTATACAATCAGGCCTAGCATGTAAATTGCATAAAGAAGGGTAACAAGGAGAATAAGGAAAAGCGTTTCTGCCATACGGCCGCTCTTCTTCTGTTTCCCTTTCACTTTTCTTATTTGCATCCGGCTCATCTTAACTGGAACCGGACGATGATAAGCACTAGATTTGCGATGGATGGTATCTGCTAATTCCTGCTTCATTTCTCTCGCACTTGCATATTTACCTGCAAAAGCCTTCATCAAAACCGGTTCAATGACTGCAAGCTCCTTTTTAGCCTTAACTCTTTCACCTAACTCTTTTAGACCACCCTCTGCCTTTGGTACTCTTTTCCCATAGGCCGCCGTCAGCATGACCATCGCCAAAGAAAATAAATCATAGGATGGCTCCGCCTTTCGTCCACCAAGACCCCAGTAGCCGCGGTCAAAGTATTCGGTATATTCCTTTATCGCTCTCCCCTGTTGTGTTGTGCCACCGACATCTATGAAACGAACCCTTTGCTCAGGCCATTGGATAATAAGATTCTCAGGCTTCAAGTCGCCAAATACCCAGCCCAGCTGGTGCAATTGTTCAAGCTGGCCAAGCAGCTGCAAGGAAAGGACGTTTAGCCATTCATTGCCGCGTTTACGCAAATAGACCAGCAAGGAATCCCCTTTGATAAATTCCATCACATAAAATGGATATACCTTCCCATTTACGACATAATCGTCGACATCTATCAAAGAAGGCCCCAGGGAATCCCCTTGGGCCTTCGCAAATGATTTTAATACATTCACTTCACTAGCAATCGTGGCATTGTTATCGCTGAACTTTACTGCGACAATTCCCTTTGAGGATTGAGCCAGGTAAACAATTCCGTTAGCGCCAAAGCCCAGTTCCTTACGCAGCTCATAATGATTTTTATGCCACTTACCCGTAATGAAGGTCCCTATCTGGAAGCTACATGGTCTCTTCACTGTATGACTCGTCATCATCTGCCAATCTCCTTAAAGAAGACTTATCCTTGAAATGCCTAATTGCTTCCCTTATAGCCGGCCCGGTCGGCGTGATTCCGCCAGTTGTTAGCTTTTCAAATATCTTAGATAGTGATTCTACCCTTGGTGACCAATCAAGCACAAGCTCCGCTTCTGCTCTTTTCCCGGGAAATATATAGACAGCGAATTGATTATCGCCGCTTCTGGCATTCAGGCTGATAGAAAGGTCAATCAGTGCTTCTTTGACCGTTGGCAGCTTATGCTTCATACTAGCGCTCGTATCGACCAGAACAAGGACTTCCATTCTTACTGTTTCACCAAGGTCCTCAACGACCTCCATAATTTCTCCCCGCTTTTCAGGAGGCAGTTCCTCTAGCGTAAGCTGATTACCAAGAATCTGCTGCAGCTCTTTATTGACTACCCCCTGAATGGTTTCGTTCATGGCTTTTCTTGTGACCATTTGTACGGTTTGAGATAGCTGTTCAGCATAGACAATTTGATGAATGCCTCCACCGGCGATAGCAATCTGCTCAATTTCACCCATTGCCCGTTCATCTATGATGTCCTTGCTCATCACTCCGATTACATTGACAACCAGCCCTTCTTCTCTTGCTAAGGCAGCCATGGCTGATGGATTTTCTCCCCTGTTTGAGCAGCCGTCTGTCAGCAAAAGAATCTGTTTCACTGTTCCTGTCTTCATCCCATTACCCTCCATTACTCGTATATTATCATCATCTTCGCCTTTTATATGGCGCTTTATACGACTTGGATGGGGATTTTAGGGGTCTATTGCGCCTTTTTGCGCCTTAACCCCATGGGAATACTCGACCACTTCGGTATATTATGCTTAATTTGGGCAACCACTATTGTCATGTCATCCTCTATTCTGCCAGAACTTGTTCGTATGACCTCCTCTAATATAATGTCTGCCATTTCCTGAGGATCTTCTGTTTTGATCTCTCGTATTTTCCTCGTCATCCAGGCTTCATAATTCTCTACATGCTTCGGTCCCTCAAAAATGCCATCACTCATCATAACCAGCAGGTCCCCTGCCTTCAGCTGTTCATTCACGACATCCACATCGAATTCTTTAATGATGCCTATCGGCAAATTATTTGATTGTATTTTCGTCACTTGCTGCCCTCGTTTTATGAAACTCGGCGTTGAACCGACCTTTAAAAATTTTATATTTGCATCCTGCAAATCGAGCATGGCCAGATCCAGCGTCGAGAAGATTTCATCTGTCGTTCGTAATGAAAGGATGGAATTGATGGATTTAATCGCTACCTTTTCTTCAATACCTGACTCAAGAATGGTCTGCAAAAGCTGCAGAGTTTCCGTGCTTTCATTATGTGCCCTTTGGCCATTGCCCATGCCGTCGCTGATGGCAATAGCATATTTCCCTTTGCCGATATCAATCATCTTATAGCTGTCTCCGGATACAAGTCCGCCTCCCTTCGCAGCATGGGCTACTCCAGTTTCTACAGCATATCGCTTCGCTGAACGGAAAGTCAGCCTGCATATTCCCCGCTGAAAAGTGCCCTTTTCCTCCTTATGCATGATAATATGCTCACCTAGTATGTCTGAGAGCATCGGAGCGATCAGCTTTTCGCCAACCTCACTTCCTTTGTTATCACTGAGCTGCATATCTATGTCAATATTCCCTTGCTCTAGAGAATAGATTTCCATTTGATGAATATCCAATCCAAATGAGCGGATGGAATCCATTAATTGTTCCTCATGTATATGAAGATTCTCACGTTCCTTCGTGATTTCCTTCGCGAAATCCTCCATAACCTTCGATACACCTTGGAGCTGGTCAGCCACAAGTCTTCTGCTTTCCTTCACCTGCTTTTTCAGCTTCTGATTTGCATTAAAATAGGATATCTCCTGCAGCATCGCTTCTGTCACTTTGTCATACCGCGTACAGAATTTTTTCCACTCCCTTGCTGTCTGTTGAGAAACCTGGGCAGGCTCCTCTTCCAGATCCTCAACCAAATCACTCATCATTCCATATGTGTAATCGAAATTCTTCGCCCAGCAATAATCCTTCTTAAAGCATGTCTGGCATGTTTTTTCCGTGACATTGCTGAGGAAGTAATCCATATCCCGCTCCTTATCCTCCTCCTTGGTCGTGCTCTCCTCCATCTTGGAGAAACTATTGGATAAAGCGAGAAAGACGGATGAAAATTGATTCACCCGCTGGGCGGTTACATCTCTGACTTTCCTAACATATTGCTGCTGTTCATTGGCATGCTCCACTGTACCAGGGATATGCTTCGCGACACGCCCTATAATAGAAGCAGGTGTTAGAAAGAATAAGCTGATGGCAATGATTGATTCATATAAGGTAATAGAAATATTCTGTGACCCCTCTCCATATAGGCCAATCAGCAAGGTTGCAATGATCAGCCCTAGGGATGCGCCGATTTTTCCTCCTTCCTTTAATAAGCCTCCAAGCAGTCCTGAGAAGGCAAGCAAACTCATCTGAAATAAGCTCGACAAATTGGCCAGGCTAAATATGAGCCCTGTCACAACTCCGACAGTCGATCCAATAGAGGCCCCGCCTGATACAGCAAACAGCAAGACGAGATACCTGCTTAGAATATGATCTAAAGATACATCGTAGAAAGCCCACCCAATCGTCCCCGTCATTACGGAGGCAAGCATGATAATCAAGCTGATGACTTCCTCCGTTTTCAAAGATTGCGGTCTTTTATGAACGGAAATCAAGGGAATACATTGAATAAATATTAAGGTTAAAATCAGTGCCAGTCCTGCCTCCACCCCCACCATCATAGCGTCATAAATCTCAAACTTCATATATCTCAGATAACGCTCCGTCGCGCTAGAAATCCCCAGGGCTATGAGGACATAAACTCCAACAAGTTTGAATTGGTTCTCCACCGATGGCTGTCGCAGTTTATAAAGAAGGAGAAATAACGCACAGGAGGCAAACAGGCTTAATCCTGCTGTCCAGGATATTGTTAAGGCTCCTCCAATCGCCGATACCATCACCAGCGGCGATCGCTCTCTTTTCATCATATACACCGCCGCAAAGAACGGCAGCGAGAATGGTGTTAGCTGCGAGAGAATAAGCGCTCTCCCCAGCAGGAAGCCCAGGACGACCATTATATAGCCTTGTCTAATGAATATATCTTCAATCTTGGCCGTATATCTCCCAATGAGATGGGCCGGATTCCACTTCTCAGAATTATATTGAACATCCGTTACTGATCCAAACATATGATTATTTTCTACTTTACTCATTGTTTCACTCCCCTAACTGGTGATGTCTCTCATTATAGATTGGACAAGCTCATTAATTTGTCATATTGAAGGATGAACAAGGAAAAAGTGTTCGACGGCATTCCTTGTGAATGGGCAAATCCAAACATAATGCAATAGACAATGACGAGTAAGAAATCCATTTTGCTTGAAAGCTGTGTAAGAAAGAAGGGAACAGACAAGAATTTGCCATTAATTTAACGGGAATAATCTGATAATTATGGATAATATTTTAATCATTGACAAAGAGGCACGCAGATTGTAAGATATTTTTTGTGCTTAAGAATATGGCGGTGTAGCTCAGCTGGCTAGAGCGTACGGTTCATACCCGTAAGGTCGGGGGTTCGATCCCCTCCGCCGCTACCAAATTTCATACATGGCCCCTTGGTCAAGCGGTTAAGACACCGCCCTTTCACGGCGGTAACACGGGTTCGAATCCCGTAGGGGTCATTTTCATATAGATAAAAGCCGAGGAATTCATTCCCCGGCTTTTTTTGTGCATTCATTATAAATAGTTATTTACATACAAAAACAGACTGGCTATTCAGCCAGTCTGTTATATAAATTGCCAGTTTGTTTCAGCAGCAAGGTTTAGCCGCGTCTTCCTCCTCTGCCACCTCGTTTGGATTCTGTATTCCGTTTAAGAGATGACATACGCTCTTCACTGTCTTTTAAGAAGCGGGCCATTTTTTGTTCAAAATTCTCACGTGGCGGTCTAGCGTCAGTTCCTCTTCCGCCGCGGTTGTCTCCGCGTCCACCGCGGAAATCATTGTTTCTTCTCGGACGTTGCTGGTATGAAGATGGGGCTTCGCTTTCCTTCTTCTCAACGGCCTTCTTAATAGATAGACCAATCTTGCCGTCCTTTTCGACATTGATGACTTTTACTTCAACTTGGTCACCTACTTTAAGGTGATCATTGATATCTTTAACATAGTTATCAGCCACTTCACTAATGTGGACTAATCCTGTTGAACCTTCGGGCAGCTCAACAAACGCTCCGAAATGGGTAATTCCTGTTACCTTACCTTGTAACTTGCTGCCTACTTCGATTGACATAAAAAAAATGCTCCTCCTTAAGAAATTAAAAAAATAATAGAGTATAGAAATACTTCCCTATATATTATAATCCCTGTAAAAAATTCGTGTCAATGTGAGGGTAATTTAGCTACCCTTCATTATTCTGGAAGGTTGAAAATAATTTCACCGTCATCTGAAAGGAAATACTCCTTACGGGCAAGCTTCGCGATGTATTCATCATCATTCAGCTTAATGATTTCTTCCTTCAATTGTTCCTCTTCCTTCTGCAAGCTGGATAACTGCTCTTTAAGCTCTTGCTTTTGGGCCTCTTTGTCCTTCAGGGCAGATTTCTGGGAATAGAGCGTAGCTAAGACGATGCCGGTTGTCATAACGGCAAATAGCATAAAGAAGACGAGCCTTCTTTTCAGTCCCAGTTTCTTCCGCTCAAAGGACTGGGTCCGTTTCTCTTGATATTGAACATATGGTGAGTCGATTTGAGAGATATTTTTCTTTTTCTTATCAAGCGCACCCATTTCCTTTTCCTCCTTCATTCAGACGACCTATTTATCCACCTGTCATAGAATACAATGATATTATTCTTCATGCCAATGATAATCCCTGCTAATTTCGAAAAAAACTTTTCACATGGCTTACGTATAAGCTCCGGCATGATTTTCCACAGGAATAGAGCCAAACGGGTCACCGGCCAGCACACTACTCTTACTATTGATAATAAAGCCTTTAAAATCATCATGGCAAGCAAAAATAATCCATTTGCCAATTTTATAACCAATTTAAGGAAAAAAAGAGCCATTCCGACCACCAGCATGACCAATCCCCTCACCGGCTTGAGCAACAGCATGTCCCCTAAACGGACAAAGAAATGAATGGTCCGAAGCACGAGATGGATCATCATTTCAAGCAGCTTCTTATAAAGCCCCTTGAAGAGAGCCTGATAAGCTGAATATCCGCACAGCAGCGCGAGAACGATGTAGAAACGCCATTCACCGGCATTGGCTTTAAAAAGGACAAAGAAAATCAGCAATGCCTGCATGCACCAAAATAAGACATCATTAATGAACACAATCCAAAGTGGCCTCTTTGCCCTTTTCAAGAAACGATTGTACGTATCAAAAGCCGCCCCAAAGCTTAAGCCCATCGCTATCATGGATAGGAGCGTCACAAATTGGGTATCCAGGCTCATTTGAATAACTTGCCAAAGAATCCTTTAGCTTTCTCCCCGCCGTTCTCATCAAGATAGGTGATTTCAAACACCTTCCCCTTAATAGAGACAATGCCTTTATCAACATCCAGGTTCTTCATTTGGAGATTTTGGCCCCTAACCGCCAAGTAACCCATGACAGTCTCCAGCAGAAACTCTTCATTATCGAAGCTTTCTACTTGTTTGACGCCGGATATATCCAAAAGCTTGCGGCCCTTCATGCTTATATCATGCTCAGGTGTAACATTTTTGCTACTCTGGTTTGATTCATAATATTGGCTCATCCTTATCCCCCATTATCAAACATTTTGTAAAAGTGTATGATAATTCAGGGTGAAATAGACCAAGCTGCTCTTACTCCGAAATCCGTTCCTCGCCAATGATCGTATACATGCCGGCAGCTTCGTCTTTTTTTGTAGTCTCCACTAATTTCTCAACCTTCGCGGTAAGGACCTTTTGACCGAAGCGAATTTCAAGTGTGTCGCCAACTTTTACATCCGCAGAAGCCTTTGATTCTTTTCCATTTATTTTAATACGGCCTTGATCAGCCACTTCCTTTGCAACTGATCGCCTTTTGATGATTCGCGATACCTTCAAGAATTTATCAAGCCTCATTCTTGTTTCCTCCTATTTCGTTATAGCCCTTGCTTCTTCGCCTGGTCCCAAAAATGGTCCAGCTCCTCCAAGGTGTAATCTTTCCAGCCCTTTTCTGATTCCCTCACACAGCGTTCTACAAACTCAAAACGATTTCGGAACTTATTGATTGTTCCATGCAAGGCAAGCTCTGCATCAATCTTCGCAAGTCTCGCTACATTCACGCATGCAAATAAGACATCTCCGAACTCATCGGACATTTTAGCCCCATCACGATTTGGTTTGTTGAGCTCTGCCCTGAACTCCTCCATCTCCTCTAGAACCTTGTCCCAAGCCGGTTCAACATCATCCCAGTCAAAGCCCACCTTGGCAGCACGCTTTTGCACTTCTTCTGCCTGCATCAGCTTCGGAAGACTTTCATTCAGATCTTTAAGCAAGGATTGTGCCTCACCCTTCTCGGCCTTCTTCACCTGCTGCCACGTCTTCTCCACATCCTCTGGTGACTCGGCAAAGGCATCCCCAAAGACATGCGGATGTCTTCTAACCATCTTCTCAGAGATAGACTCAATGACATCATCAATAGAGAAATATCCATCATCCTCCCCAATCTTCGCATGGAGCATCACTTGTAAAAGGACATCCCCGAGTTCCTCAATTATATTATCTATATCGTCTTGGTCAATGGCATTCAGAAGCTCATAGGCCTCTTCAATCAGATATTTCTTTAAGGAGCTATGCGTTTGGGCACGGTCCCACGGACAACCATCCGGAGCTCTCAAGCGGTCAATGATTTCTCGAAGCTTCCAAAACTCCTTATATTGCAGTTCCGAATCGGTAAGGGGCGAAACATAAACAGACGTTAAATTGCTCAGCTCCATTTCCCGGTCAAGCTCATACAGCGGTATCCATTTCACTTGTTCAGAGCTCATGCCAGCTCCCGTCACTAGGCATACTTGATGATCATCCGGATAACGCTCCATCAATGTAAGCTTCACTTCGGACGCAATAAAAGCATCATAAACCTGACTAATGATGATATGCTGGCGTGTATTCAAATCCACAACAGAGATGCTCGTACCATCAAGGAACTGGAAACCTTCCACCGGGTCCACCTTGATGGCGGTAAACATCGGGTCCAGAAAGCTTTGCCCGCCCTTGATGATGACATCAACCCCTCGTTCGCTCCCTTGTTCAAGAAGAAGCTGAACCGTCTTTTCCGCAATAAGCGGATGGCCTGGGACACCATAGACAATATCCTCTGATAAAGCCTTTTGAAACAGGGTATCCGCAATTTCCTCGTAAACATCCTCAAACCGATCATGCTTTTCATATATATGATCAAAGCTCATAACCGAAAGACCCTCATCAGAAAGCTCCTTTAATACCGGATGCTCTATTGTTCGGGCATATAATAAAGATGTATTCTGTAACAATCGATAAATCCCAAGCGGCAGCTGTTCTAGCTCTCCCGCTCCTAAACCGATAATGGTAATATGATGACTCATTAGACGTATGCTCCTAACTTAATTATTCTCATGCGGCAAAAGCCGGACCAGCCGATCTCCGAAAGGGACCAATTGGAGCTCCTCATGGCTGAATAACTTCATTTTAACCAAAATAGGGAGATAAACTACCACTCCTAGCAGAACAGCACTCAAGGCATGGATAGCCGAAAGCCATCTTGATTCAAGGTACCCCTCAAAGAGGGCTGAAAAAATCATTGTATACCCTATTAATGCTCCGAACATAGCGAGAACCGCCATTGCCATCACTGACAGCTGCCGTAAACTCATCAGCTTTCCAGACAGCTCCCCGCTGAGCACAGCTAAAAGAGCGACCGCTGCGACCGATGTTGCCAATAAGCTTGACCAGGCTGCTCCCAAAATGCCGCTATCTGCAATAAGAAGCGGATTCATTACGGCCTTCAACCCAACAGATAAACATATTATTATAACAGAGACTCTGATACGCCCTAATGTCTGTAAAATGGTTGCAGAAGTAACAGCCACAGATGCAAACACAATCAATAACGAAATGATTGTCAGGGCTGCCTGTCCCTGGTCATCCTTAAACAGCATAACATTCACCGAGCTTAATATGGCTGCCAAACCGACAGCAGCCGCAAGCCCAATTATAATACTTATCTTGATGATTAACTGGCACATGTTCTTCAACTCCTCAAACGAGCCTCGTTTTTTCAAGGAGGAGAGAACCGGCACAACCGATAATGCCATAGAAGTCGTAATCACCAGGCCAACTTGAACAAGCGGCTGGCCTCTATCATATGTACCTTTCAATATCTTAGCATCGTGAGGGATGATCCCTTGGTCTACAAGGGCAGCATACAGCTGGAAGGAATCTATGAGCTGTAAAAGCAGGATATACATATTGCTTAGACAAAATGCCAGTCCCTGGAACAGAAGGATTCTCCCAGCTTGGATAAACACCTCAGAGGATGGCCATCGCAACGGAAAATACTCATCTCGATCCTTCATGACGAAATACAGCAGAATGAAAGTCGCTGCTATTCCTCCATAAATTGACCCTTTCATAGCCCCTTCTCCAACTTCATAAAGCGAAGAGCCCTTCTCCACCAAGATAAATGAGCCAATCAGTATGACCGATACCCGGACAATTTGCTCTATGGTCTGGGAGAAAGCCGTTGGAAGCATATAGCCGCTTGACTGATAGAAGCCTCTCACACAGGATACAAGCGGGAGCAACAACATAGAAAATGCTGTAACTTCAATCAATGGAACGAGCTTACTATCATTCATCAGGAGAGCAATCTCTTCAGCTCCCATATAAAGCAGCAAAAATCCAAAAAGCCCAAATATAGATACCCAAAGGAGAGAGGCAGTCATAAGTTCCTTTTGCGACCTTCCGCCCTTATCATGTGGTGCCATCATACTTGAGATTCCTGCAGGAAATCCGTATGTAGCAAGAACAATAATAATTCCATAAATCGGGTAAACCTGCTGGTAAATATAAAATCCCTCGTCACCAGCTATATTTTGAAAGGGGACACGATAAATCGCGCTCAATATTTTTACAAAAATGGCTGCAGCCGCGAGTATTGCAGCCCCTCGCGCAATCCTGCGAGATGCGCCATATTCCCTATCCACTAAATGTACACCTCTTTATTCTGTTTCATGTATTATACCATACGCACTATTGTCCATTATGTCTCCATAAAAAAAGGGCAATCAAAAGATCGCCCTCCGCTGAAACGGACCTCTTGATTACCCATCATCCATTAATGATTATTGTTCCATTTGTTTTGCAAGGAAGCTTGCAGCTGTTTCAATCGCTTTTAATTCAATTTCACCAACAGTGGCTTCTTTTGCAAAAATCACAACAGCCCCGATTGGATCACCGTTCGCTACGATAGGAGCGATTGTGTAGGAAGCGACATCTTCATCTGCACCATCAACCAAGGAAACTGTTCCTTTTTGAGTGATAAGTACAGGGTTGCGGTCTTCCATGATTTTTTCGACAGAATCACTGATTGCCTTGTTCAAGAATTCTTTCTTAGAACCCCCCGCAACGGCGATGTATGTATCACGATCACAGATTAATACAGGATTACCAAGGCTATCATATAAAGCTTCTGCATATTCTTTAGAGAAATCTCCAAGCTCACTGATTGGAGAATATTTTTTAAGGATTACCTCTCCGTCTCTATCTACAAAAATTTCCAAAGGATCTCCCTCACGGATTCTGAGCGTTCTGCGAATTTCTTTAGGAATAACAACGCGTCCTAAATCATCAATGCGACGAACAATACCTGTTGCTTTCATTCTGTGTTGCCTCTCTTTCATCGTGTTAATTTTTGCGACATGTCTTGCTGCCAATTGTCGATAATGCCGCAGATACTTGAACTTAGTATTTTTCTAATGGTAACTTCTATACACTAAGAAAATTATTTCTTTCATTACCGGGGTTTCACTTGTAAAGCAATAAAGATAAAAAAGCTTATTCGGCCTTTATCTTTTTATTTTTCTCGAGCTCAGAAACCAGCTCAAAGGCAGCATTGAGCCAGTCCTCTGCCGGAACTTTCTTTACATACAGAACCATTTTCAAGCAATTGGCTTCCATACCCAAGCCAACCATGCGGCCATACTTAGAGGCAGCCTTAAACAATAAATGTCCGTCTATTTCTTTGCTTGATTTTTCAGAGGTGAGTATCGTCACTTCATCTTTTGCTTGCTTAATGAATTCCACACCAGCGCGTATCGCCAATATTTTTAATTCCGCAATCTTAAACAGATAAGTAACTTCTACTGGGTATTCTCCAAAACGATCAATCATTTCTTCGCGAAGTTCCTCTAACTCCTCTTCTGTTGAAATCGCTCTGAAACGTTTGTACATTTCAATCTTCTGATTTCCATCAGGTATATAGGAATCCGGAATATAGGCATCCACTTCAAGGTCAATCTCAATTGGATTATGGGTCTCTTTATTAATATCCCCTTTTCGTTCCTGGATTGCTTCTGAAAGCATCTGGGAATAAAGATCAAATCCTACAGAGTCGATGAAGCCATGCTGCTCCGCTCCCAATAAATTACCAGCACCCCGAATGGTTAAATCCCTCATAGCTATTTTAAAGCCTGAACCCAACTCTGTAAATTCCTTTATTGCCTGTAAGCGCCTTTCAGCCACTTCGGTAAGCACCTTGTCCTGTCTGTAAGTAAAATACGCATAGGCGACTCGATTGGATCTACCGACCCTTCCCCGCAGTTGATACAACTGTGATAGTCCCATTCTATCGGCATCATAGACTATAAGTGTATTGACATTAGGAATATCAACCCCTGTCTCGATAATGGTAGTACTTACCAGCACATCAGCCTCACCCTCAAGGAAGCTATACATGACAGATTCAAGCTCGCTTTCAGTCATTTTCCCATGAGCGACGACAATGCGTGCGTCAGGGACAAGCATAGCGAGCTCTTCTGCCTTTCGTTCGATGTCTTCCACGCGATTGTATAAGTAATAGACCTGACCGCCGCGTGCAAGCTCACGCTCAATTGCCTCGCGCGCCAGCATCCCATTGTATTCCATTACATACGTCTGAACCGGGAATCGGTTTTCCGGAGGCGTCTCGATGACGGACAAGTCACGCACACCAAGCATCGACATATGCAGGGTTCTTGGGATTGGCGTGGCCGTCAAAGTCAGAACATCCACATTCGTCTTCAACCGCTTAATCTTTTCCTTATGCGTCACGCCGAATCGCTGCTCTTCATCAACGACTAATAGGCCAAGATCATGGTACACAATATCCTTCGAAAGGAGACGATGAGTGCCGACCACAACGTCTACAGTTCCATTCTTCAGTCCCTTGATTGTCTCGTTCTGTTCTTTCCTTGTGCGGAATCGGCTCAATAGACCTATATTAATCGGGAAGTCCTGAAATCTCTCCCGCATGGTCTCATAATGCTGCTGGGCTAGAATCGTCGTTGGCACGAGGAAAGCGACTTGTTTGCCATCGGCGATTGCCTTGAAGACCGCTCGGATGGCTACCTCCGTCTTTCCATAGCCTACATCCCCGCATAAAAGGCGATCCATAGGTCTTTCCCGTTCCATATCCTTTTTAATTTCCACGATCGAGCGCAGCTGATCCTCTGTCTCCTTATAAGGGAAGGTTGCCTCAAATTCCCGCTGCATCTCACCATCCGGCATAAAGCCATAGCCTTTAGCCGTTTCCCTTTCAGCATATAGCTTAATCAAATCATCAGCGATATCCTGAACCGTTGATTGAACCTTGCTCTTAACGCGCTTCCAATCGGCTCCCCCGAGCTTATACATTTTCGGTTCTTTTCCTTCAGAACCGACATATTTCTGAATGAGCTCGATTTGGTCGACTGGAACGTAGAGCTTATCATTTCCTTGGTAACGAATATGCAGATAATCCTTGTGAATGCCGTTAATGACCAAGGTTTCAATGCCGAGGAATTTCCCGATTCCATGATTGACATGAACAACATAATCTCCCGGCTTCAGCTCGGAATAATTTTTGATGCGCTCCGCATTGGACATCTTCTGTCTTCTCACTGCTTTACGAGTCCGCTTATTAAATAGCTCTTTTTCCGTAATGATGGCTATTTTCTGAAGCGGGAGCTCAAAACCTGTCTGCAATTGGCCTTCCATAATTTGAATGGCGCCATCCTTGATACCATCCTTATCATGGACAATATCCACCTGCATATCATAGTCATCCAATATACGCTCAATTCGTTTAACTCTCTCTGAATCGGCACCCATCAAGATGACCGTATACTTACCCTTCTTCCATCTATCGACCTCTGCCTTAAAGACATTCATCTGGCCATGGAAATCCTGCATAGGCTTGCAGGAGGTATTCACAATATTTTGCGGGCTCGTATGAGCGGCATGACGCAAGAATAGCGATAGATAGACAGACGGGTGTCTATGCATTTGCATCAGGGAAGCTACAGAGTGGGATAGCTTAATATCATGTATGATTTTTCCGTCTGCAATCAAGGATGTATAATATTCCGCCTCTTCTTTATCTAATTGATCGCCCATTTCCTGAATTCTGGATACCTCATCAAAAATCAGCAAGCTTGTATCTGGAATATAGTCTATCAAACTAGCCGTCTGTTCATAGGCAAGCGAAAGGTATTGGGCAATATGCTCGAATGTCTCGCCATTTCTGAGCATACTAATCTCATGCTCAATTTGTGTAAGCATTTTCTCCTTTGCCTGCTTATCCTTGATTTTTTTAAGCGAATCCTCTAATCCCTCCTCAAGAAGCTCGGCAATCATAAATAAACCAACCTTGCTCACGATTGTTTCCGTTACAGGACTTAATATCGCTTCTTTTACCTTCTTTAATGAGCGCTGGTCGTCAACGGAGAATGTTCGGATTGAGTCGACTTCTGTATCAAACAGTTCTATACGAAGCGGATTCTCCTCTGTCAGCGGGTAAATATCCATGATACCTCCCCTGAGAGAGAATTCCCCTGGCACAGTAACCATATCCGCTCTTGTGTAGCCGATTGCTATGAGCTTGGATAATAACTTATCAATCTCGATATCATCGCCAACCTTAAATACTAACTGACTCTCCGCCCATACCGTTGCCGGCGGGAGCAATTTTTTGATTCCAGATATAGGGGCAATGATAATTCCTTCCTTCGGTCCGCTTGACAGATAATTCAAAGTCTCAATCCGTTGTGTACGGAGCTCAGGACTGGCAATACTCAGTTCAGCCGCAATCAATTCATTAGCTGGGAATAGGAATATCTTATCCTTCTCTAAAATAGAGGTCAGATCTTCATATATTTTTTGGGCGTTCAAAAGATTAGGCGTCACGATTAACAGCGGCCTATTCGTCTGCTCATACAATCCTGCCATGAATAAGGAGCGTGCAGAGCCAGACAAACCAGCAAGCATTTGCTCCTTTAGCCCTGCCTCAATACCCTCCTGGATTGAAGCAATGTCTTTGTTCGTCGATAAAAGCTGTTGTAGTCTTTTCAACTTATCTGTCCTCCCTTCAACTGTCATTTATATTGATATATTAATAGATGAATAAGTCTTATTCAGAAACAGAAAAACGCTTTGGAGAAAGGCTTCCAAAGCAAGTCCTGTCTTATTGGATTAGGTAATCAAGTAAATGATAATCCGGCTGCTGCTCCAATGCTTCCTGACAGGATTCACAGATAGACCGGATTTGAATAACTCCATTATCATCATAACAAATGATCTCTTCTCTTTCCTCAGCTGTAAGCAACTCAAGAACTGATTGATATTGTTCTTTATGCCGTTCTTCAAGATTGCCTAAGACATGCCCGCAATGCCTGCAGTAATAGTGTAGCGCCATAATGTACCTCCGCATCCTCTATACCGTTAGTATTCACGAATATGTCTCAGTCTATTCAATCCCAGCTAAAAGGCTCACAATTATCCATTATACGTATTCATGACCTTTAGGAAAGGCTCCTTCAGCCATTGCTCACAAGCCTCCACAGACTTCTTGACCGCATCAGTCATAACAGCCTGCTCCTCTATCCCAAAATTGGTCAACACATAATCCGGTACCGGTATTCTCCCTTCCGGTCGGCCGATACCAACACGGATTCGATTAAACCCGTCTCCGCCAAGATGCTGGATGGCTGATTTCATGCCATTATGGCCGCCTGCGCTGCCTTTTTGTCTCAGACGAATCTTCCCTCTTGGCAAATCAAGATCATCATAGATGATCGCTATATCTTCAAGGCCGATTTTGTAAAATTTCGCAAGCGGAGCAATCGCCTCACCCGAGAGGTTCATATACGTTAATGGCTTTAGCAAAACCACTTTCTCACCCGCTACTGTGCCTGCCCCATAAAGGCCATTATATTTGCTTTGGTTCAGTTTAATACCCCATTGTTCAGCCAATGCATCGATAATCATAAATCCGATATTATGGCGAGTCTTTTCATATTTTGCCCCTGGATTGCCGAGACCAACAATTAACTTCATTTATGACACTTCCTTGTAAGTAAAACCTTTTCATTTCCTCTCCATATTTTATACTTTTTATGGTCTTAAGCAAAATAAAGTTTATCTGATTGAGTAGTTTTACTATGTATTTTCTATTCTTATGTGATTAAACGGAGAGTTTGACCATATTTTTCACATGAAAAAGGGCCCTTCAAACAGGCAGTAAGCCCCTCTTATAAAATGCCCCTATTTTTCGCAAAAGGGACATACAAATTTCCTGCATCCGCAAAAAGGGCTGTCAGGCCCTTGCCCAACAACCCTGGATGCTGACTCAAAATGTGCGTTTTACTCAGCAGGCGTTTCTTCTGCTGCTTCTTCTGAAGCAGTCTCTTCTTCCTCAGATTCACTTTCAACTCTAGGTGCAAGAACGGAGGCGATAACCTCATCCTCATCCTGAGTAATGGTGAAGGACCCATCTTGATTCAAATCAGCGACAATGATGGTATCTCCAATTTGCAGGTTGGAAACATCATACTCAACTGAAGAAGGAATCTCATTTGGCTTCGCACTCACTGTCACTTCATGCAAAGATTGTTGGAGTACCCCACCCTCTTTGACACCTGCTGCTTCACCGACAAGGTCAATACGTACGGCTACTTCCATTTCCTCAGACATGTTGATGGCTAGGAAGTCAGCATGAATGATGGTGCCTTTTAAACTGTCTTGCTGATACTCGCCTAACATGACACTCGTCTTTTTCCCGCCTAAATCAAGTGATAAAACACCATTTCTTCCGCTTTGCTTAATAGTCTTTAGAAATTCACCTTCATCTACAAATATGGGTGAAGCCGTTTTGTTACTTCCATACACGACTGCCGGGAATTTACCTTCTTCTCTTAGTTTTCTTAATGAAGAACGCTTAAGGTCTTCCCTTTGAGTTGCTTGTAATGTCATTGCCATACCACTTACACCTTCCTTTTTCTATTTGAACGTTTATCTAATTACTAATCCCCTTTTTGAGGATGCTGTAAACTTTTGGGTGTATTTTTTCATCGTCGTATGACTTGCTATGCTCCTCAAAATGGTGCCGCATCCTGCAGGGGAAGCGCTCAAGCCTCGCAGTTCCTAAACCTGACTATTCCTGAGGCACTCGGTTATTATTCATATTCCCTGAACCACGATTCCTTTCATTTTGAGAGCACACGAAAAAGCCGAATGGGGTTCCATTCGGCTTTTTGTAGTATGGAGATGTCCATTTAGCTGATCAATCGAATAGTGTACTTACGGATTGTTCTTCATGCACACGGATGATGGCTTCACCAATGAGAGAAGCAACAGACAAATTGACGATTTTATCAATTTGCTTTTCCTCTGGCAATGCAATTGTGTTAGTTATAACCAACTCTTTAATATTGGAGTTTTGAATTCTCTCAATAGCCGGGCCAGAGAGAACAGGATGTGTACAGCAAGCATACACTTCCTTCGCTCCATTCTCCTTAAGTGCATTGGCAGCTAAAGTGATTGTTCCTGCCGTATCGATAATGTCATCAATCAGAATCGCTGTTTTTCCTTCAATATTACCAACGATATTCATGACTTCAGCCACATTTGGACGCGGACGGCGTTTGTCGATGATAGCAATTGGCGCTTTCAGACGGTCTGCCATCTTACGCGCACGTGTAACACCGCCGTGATCAGGAGAAACGATTACGATATCTTCTAATTGTTTCGTTTGGAAATAATCAGCAAGAATCGGAACACCCATTAAGTGATCAATTAGAATATCAAAGAAGCCCTGAATTTGAGGCGCATGCAAATCTAGTGTAATAACACGTGTAGCTCCTGCTGTTTCAAGCAAATTAGCAACCAATTTAGCGGTGATTGGCTCACGAGCACGTGCTTTACGGTCTTGACGCGCATAGCCGTAATAAGGCATTACAATATTGATGGTTTTAGCAGACGCTCTTTTCAATGCATCAATCATGATAAGCAATTCCATTAAGTGCTCATTTACAGGAGCGCTAGTGGATTGGATAACGAATACATCACATCCGCGGATACTTTCTTCAATATTGATTTGCACTTCGCCATCACTGAATTGTGACACCGTGCATTTCCCTAGTTCAACGCCAATAACATTTGCAATTTCCTCTGCTAATTGAGGATTGGAATTGAGTGAGAATACTTTTAGATTGGGATCTAAATATCGATTTGACATTTTATAATGGGCCTCCAAGACTATTTATTGATGTTTAGCTTATTTACATAGTTTTCTTTGTTCACTTGTCGTGCACGCGCAACAGATAATGCCTCCCCTGGCACATCTTTTGTGATAGTTGAGCCAGCTGCAACATAAGCGCTCTTGCCTACGGTCACCGGAGCGACTAGATTGGAATTACATCCAATGAATGCCCCGTCTTCTATCCTGGTTAAGAATTTATTCTTCCCATCATAGTTAACTGTAATACTTCCGCAGCCTATATTTACATTTTCGCCAATTTCAGCATCGCCTAAATAACTTAAATGCGATGCTTTGCTGCCTTTTCCAAGCGTTGCTTTCTTCAGCTCTACGAAGTTGCCAATCTTTGCTTCATCACGAATATCTGATTGCGGACGAATATGTGAGAAAGGGCCAATTTGGACGTCAGAGCCTATTTGGCTATCATGAGCGACCGATTGGCGAACCACTGTGCGGTTCTTTATTTCACAATTCTTTATCTCTGTGTTCGGACCAATGTGACATTCGCTGCCAATAATCGTTTTGCCTGTAATCATTGTGCCAGGATAAATATACGTATCAGGGCCAATGACCACATCTGGGTGGATATACGTATTGTCAGGATCGATGAGTGTAACACCGTTTCTCATATGGCCTTCATTGATACGGCGCTTGAGTATTGTTTCCGCCTGAGATAGCGCAATACGGTCGTTAATGCCTAATGTTTCATCAAAGCTCGGTGTTTCAAAAGCTGAAACAATCTCTCCCTTTTGCTTCAAGATTTCTATGACATCCGGCAAATAATATTCGCCCTGTGCATTTTCATTTGAAACATTCTCAAGGCATTCGAACAGCAATTTATTATCAAAACAATATGTTCCTGTGTTAATTTCCTGAACGAGCAATTCCTCAGGTGAAGCATCTTTATGCTCTACAATTTTTTCAACTAGGCCATCATCATTTCTGATTACACGCCCATAGCCTGCCGGGTTATCTGTGCGAGCAGTAAGGATAGTTGCTTTGGCTTTCTGTGCGGCATGCACATCCAGTAATGCTTCAAGAGTTTCGGCCGTAATGAGTGGAGTGTCTCCGCAAATGACTAGAGTCGTCCCTTCAGCATCACCTAATATATCTTTAGCCTGCATAACGGCATGGGCGGTACCTAATTGTTCTGCCTGCAGTGCATATTCAGTCTTTGAACCTACTACTTCTTTAACTTTTTCCGCTCCATGTCCAATAATTGTTACGATTTTTGAAGCCTGAATAGATGAAACATGATCAATAACATGCTCTACCATCGGCTTTCCGCAAACGGGATGCAATACCTTATATAGACTCGATTTCATCCGAGTACCTTTTCCCGCTGCCAGTATAATTGCATTTCGGTTCGTCATGATAGGCCTCCGTTTACCTTTTTATCCATTTAAGACTATACATGAACTAGTTATTCTTTTCAAGAAGGGAGGTCAAAACTGACAATTTATTTCTGGAGTTTATGAACGGGGTAAATGAGTGGGGAGTTTGCAGGAACATAAAAAAGAGCCTCTCAGATGGTCGGCTCTTAGATGTATACTTCTAATTTTCTCTCTTTAATTAGGATGCTCCCGCTCCTTCTAGTTCTACCTCTTCAACATCACCTACACGATGATATTCGGCGAGAACAGCTTCCTGAATCTTTCCGCGTGTACCAGAATTGATTGGATGAGCAATATCACGGAATTCTCCATCTGGTGTGCGTTTGCTTGGCATAGCAACGAACAATCCATTATTGCCATCAATTACTCGAATGTCATGGACAACGAATTCATTATCCAATGTGATCGATGCAATCGCTCTCATCCTTCCATCCGTGTTTACACGGCGCAATCTTACGTCAGTAACTTCCATAATGTCACCACCTTTTATAAAAGCGAATTACTAACTATTTCCACAAAACTATCATTTTTCCTTCTTTATTTTGAAAAATATTCAAAAATTAGATGAAAATTTTAGGTTAGTAAAAATAAGGTTAGCGAATCCACTCTATAAAAGGCATATTCTATTAGGATTCAGATGGTGCTGCAAAAAAGTTCCCTTTATCTACCTTAATCATTTTTTCTCTGACATTTACATCAGATAACTTCATCAAGGATAAATAATCTTCCACCAATCGCTCTTCTGCTTGCTCTGCTTCTACCAAAACGGCAATGCCCGCTACCTTTGCCTCAAATTCCTCAAGCAGATTAACCATTCCATTAACAGTCCCGCCCGCCTTCATAAAGTCATCTACAATTAATACGTTTGCCTCTTTCGGCAAACTCCTTTTGGAGAGGACCATTGTCTGAATGCGCTTGGTTGAACCTGAGACATAATTAATGCTGATTGTTGAACCTTCTGTGACAAGTGAGTCACGGCGAACGATAACAACCGGCACGTTTAAATAACGAGCCACTGCATAGGCAATCGGAATTCCCTTTGTCGCCACTGTCATGACGATATCAATAGGATGATTGCGATAACGGGAAGCAATAAGCCTTCCGACATTATCCACAAGCCGCGGCTGGCCCAATATGTCGGTCATATAAAGATAGCCTCCAGGCAAAAGCCTTTCTGGCGTTTCCATCATCTCACACAGCTCATTAATAAATTGAGCCGCCTCTTCAACCCCTACATTAGGAATGTATTTTACACCGCCAGCTGCGCCGGGAACCGTCAAAATAGTTCCTTTCCCTTTTAATTCAAGAGTTTCCTTAATGATCCCCAAATCTTCACTAATAGAGGACTTAGCGGACTGATATTGTTCGGAAAAATAGGAAAGCGGTATGAGCGTTGAAGGGTGAGCCATCAAATAGGTAGTCATATCTACCAAACGTTCACTCCTGCGTAATTTCATATATACCCTCCACCACACGAATAATTTAATGTAATTTTACCCGATTGTACGTGTTTATTCAACCTCGTTCCGGTTTCCCAACAATCGTACCGCAAAGACATTGTCACAAAATCCCCTTAGTCCGTTATAAACCCGCTGCATTCTGGAATCATGCTCAACAAGGCCAAAAACGGTAGGTCCGCTTCCACTCATCAAAACGGCATCTGCTCCAAAGCGGCTCATTTGCTCCTTGATCATACGCACTTCCGGATACATGGATAATGTCACGCTTTCTAGCACATTCCCCATATGATTGCACATTCCATCATAGTCATGATTATAAATTGCCTGCACCATATGCTGTATGTTTGGATGCTCCACTTCATTGACTTTTAGATTGCGGTACACATCAGCCGTTGAAACGCCAATCGTCGGCTTAGCTAAGATGACCCAGCAGCTTGGAGGAGAAGGCAAATGTTCAATCTTCTCCCCGCGCCCTCTTGCAATGGCTGTCCCGCCATGCACACAAAAGGCCACGTCTGAACCAATCTCTGAACCAATCTCGGCCAATTCATTCCGAGACAATCCGAGCCCCCACATCTTGTTTAAGCCTCTCAAAGTAGCTGCCGCATCACTGCTGCCGCCAGCTAGACCAGCAGCAACCGGCACCTGCTTATCAATTGTTATATCTACACCTGTATTGATTGAGAAACGCCTCTTTAGCAAATCTGCAGCCTGATAGGCTAAATTTCTGCTATCATCCGGTACAAAGCGATTATGTGAATTGATCCTGATTGTATTTCCGCTTCGCTCTGCAAGCTCGATACGATCAGCCAAATCAACATTGGTCATCACCATCTCTACTTCGTGAAAACCATCCTCTCGCTTATATAAAACATCCAGCGCCAAGTTAATCTTAGCAGGTGCTTTCTCCATCCATTTCATCCTGTTCACCTACTTCATCCTTTTGTTACCTTCTCACATTGTACATTTTCATCGCATCAATCGCCACTATTCGCATAAATTTTTATTTCCCGAATAGAAAAGCCCCTTAGGATGTATAAATCCCAAGGGGCTGAAATCACCGCACCAAACCAGTTTGTTTTAGAAGTGAACAGGTATTAAGGTATTCCCTTATGACCGGTTAGCCAATTGCTCCTCAGCGATTTGTATGGCCCGCTTGACCATATTTCCCGCATCAGAAGCTTTAATGCCTCCCCATCCTTCTTTCTGTACAACATCCCAAAACCCGAGTTCCTTCGCAAGCTCTTCTTTAAATTGTTCAGACATCATACTTCTTCTTCTGCCCAATAGGAACAGCCCCTTTCTATTCAGGTGCGGCCCTCTTACCTTTTGTCTGCTTGGTCATCTTTATACTCGCTAAAATATAGTAAAAAAGCAGCGGACTCTTGTCCACTGCCGTTTAAGCCATTTTTCCTGATGTCTCTTCAGTAAAGGTTAATTCCACTGTTTCCGTTAAAACGTCTGCATAGCTGTAGGATACTCTCTCGAAGGAGTTCTCATCCTGATCTAATTCGACAACGAACACCGAAGGATAAGTCTCAGCTAATACACCCGAACGCTCGATAGTTTTTCTTCTACCGCCATTCGCCTTGAGTAGCAACTTCTGTCCCAAATGGGAATCCAAAATTTGTTTAATATCAGTCAAACTTTTTGGCATGCTTCGTCCACCTCACTAAAATATAGTATAGCACATTTCCAAATGACGGTCAAACAAAATAATAAATTATATCAGTGATTAAATTTGTTTGTCAACGTTTTTCAATACAAAAATTTCTCTTTTTCTCTCCTTTATCATACCCCGTTCGACATCCACATATGTATGTTATTAACAAATCAAGCAAAAAAAAATAAGCCGCCTTCTTATTCAGGCAGCTCATTTATTATGATTCGTTTTCAGGAAGGTCCTCGTCTTCTTTCTGGTTAAATGGCATTCCGATGCGCAAGGCTCCTCTTGATTCCACTCCGCCCAGGCCTCGTTCGCCTGTCAGCGTATTTCTCACAACATCCCAAACATTGATTTGATCCATAAAGGACGTATAACTTACCTTTGCGACGATATATACCGGATCTAAAGCATGGATATTGACGCGTGAAGGGGAGCTGGCAAAATTCGCGCCCGCTACAATCAATGACTCAAAGTGAGACTGGCAGGCCCCTGCGAAAATCACAAGCTGATCAAGATGATGAACCTTCTTGCGCGCTTCCTTGACAGTCAAGACAAAATCCTTCGAATGTCTATAAGCACGGATATCATCAACGGTCCCTTTTGTTTTTGAATAGGAATCATGACCAGTAATGACGAGAATATCTGGTCTGTATGTTTCAAGCAATTCCCCAATCTTATAGGGCATCTCCTTTTCCCGGCAATGGACCCCATGAACGGGAATTCCGATCTGCTGATAGAGCTCTAAGCATTTCTTTAAATACATAGGATCTCCATCCAAGTGCAGCACCTTTCCGGGTATTTGGAAATAATCTGATTGATGCCGGTAACCTTCCGTGCATTCATACTCTTTTTTATGGCGCATCCGCTCAAATTCCTGGGATATCAAATGATTGGATTGGTCGACGAGCATACTCGTGCTCAATTCCCGCTCAGCGCGCTTCATCTCTCCGATAGGCTCGAGGTCATCAAGCGGGGCATCAGCAACAAGCCGGATGTCTTCCCCATACAGAATAGCTGTCTCCCTGCCCCGCTGGATTCGCAGATCAATGACGCGGAAATATATATCGCATTCATATGACTTTCGGCCGACGATATCATTTATCTTTACCATGAAAGCCTCACTCCACACTATGGTGACCATATCGTAACCAATGGTTTCTTCATAGGCTATGCAGCATGGGACATTTACGTGAAACAAAGAAAAGCCCGGCTTTCTAAAAGCCGGGCCTAACATTATCCTTATTCGTTGCTCTGCCTGAAGTGTGGCAGAAGATGATTGCTTAAGACAGCAAATTCTTCAAGAGAGAGTGTTTCCCCTCTTCTTCCAGGTTCGATTCCGCTTTCCTCAAGACTTTTCAAAATAATCTCCTTCTTGCTCTTTCCTTCCGGAAGCTGTGAGGAAAGATTATTAAGTATAGTCTTACGGCGTTGTGCGAAGCTTGCCCTTGTAACCATAAAGAAAAATGACTCATCGATTACATCTACTGCCGGCTTTTCCCTTATAGCCAGGTGAATAACAGCAGAATCTACATTGGGCTGCGGAACAAAGACTGTTTTAGGCACGATCATAGCCACTGAAGCCTCTGTGTAATATTGAACAGCAATTGACAGGGATCCATATTCCTTAGAGCCTGGTTTTGCAGCCATCCGGTCAGCCACTTCCTTTTGAAGCATGACCGTAATTCCGCTAAGCGGCAGTTTCTCCTCAAGCAGTTTCATGATAATCGGTGTTGTCACATAATACGGGAGATTGGCTACGACGTGCAAATCCCTTACCTTGCCTGCAAACTCTTCCTCAATGACGCCAGCAACATCTGCCTTCAAAATATCTTCATGGATGACCTTTACATTGTCGTAATCGGATAAGGTATCTGCTAAGATAGGCAAAAGCCTTTGGTCAATCTCAAAGGCAACAACCTTTTTGCATAACTTGGCCAATTGCTCAGTCAGCGCACCTATTCCTGGTCCAATCTCTATAGCTCCGCTTTCCTCCGTCACTTGGGCGTGATGAACGATGTTTCGGAGAATATTCGTGTCAATCAAGAAGTTCTGCCCAAGACTCTTCTTAAAGGAGAATCCGTACTTCTCTAATATTTGCCTCGTTTTAATAGGCGTTGCAATATCTTTATTCATTTGATTCCACTCCATTTATATGTTCAATTGCCTGTAGAAACTCTTCCTTCGTAATCCCGAACATCTTCAGACGCGCATATAACTGCTTTCCATTAGCGTACCCGATATTCAAGTGTTTTCCTAATCTTTCTCTCTTATCCGCTGCTTCTTTTCCTCCAATGAGGCCAAACATCAGTAAATCCTCTTTACTTATGATCTCTTCTTGCTCATGTTCCATCTGCTTTGCATTCGACAGGGCTTCCCTTATGGCCTCAGGTGTTGCATGCTCCACCCCAAGCCCTTTTCCTGTCTTATGGATGGCCAGATGCTTCGGTAAAAAGGCGTGCTGGCAGCCTGGTACGTTTTGCGTGATGATATGGCGAATCCGCTCCCCTGGAAAATCAGGGTCCGTAAAGACAATGACACCGCGCACCTTTTGGGCAAGGCGTATTTTCTCAAGTGTCTCTTCATTGATGGCTGAACCGTTCGTTTCTATTGTATCAGCATCAAGTGCCCGCTTGATTGCGACCGTGTCATCCTTTCCTTCCACCACAATAATTTCCTTAATTTTCATTTTCCCTCCAAAAAGCATCTTTTTCTCTTATTTAATATTTGATATATTCATGATATTTTTGTAATATAAATGTAACATCATAATTTCTAGCAGCAATCCTGCTTATTATAACGCAAAAAAACAGAGGACAGAAATCCTCTGTATAAATATTATCAATTACCTAACGAAACACCTTAATTTTGACTGTCTTCACGCCCCAATTGTATGCATCTGCCGCCGATGGCACAAAGACGTCAATTTTCTTTCCGCTCACGGCACCGCCAGTATCAGCTGCTGTCGCATATCCATACCCCTCTATGTACACCTTCGTACCCAGTGGAATAAAGCTAGGATCTACCGCTATGACCTTAGCATTTGGGTTAGCACGCAGATTAATCCCTGTTGCAGTTTTGCCGGAACAACCATTGCAGCCGCTCGTATAGGCCGTTGCGGTGACATAATACTCATCTGTGGATGATGAGGATGAAGATGCAGACACCTTTTTTACAGCTGCTCTCTTTTCCTTTGTACCTACTGCAACAACTTGGTCGATCTTTTCCTCGACTGTTTCCTCTGATATTAGTTCCTTAGAAACGATTTTGCCATTTTCCTTTGTTAATTCATACGTCTTGCTGATTAAACCTTTTTGGCCCTCAGTTATGACTCTCTCTTTGCCCTTTTCCAAGGATGAATCCTTTCGGCTGATGATTTCATAATTGATTGGTTCTTCCACCACATCGGTGACCTTTTCTACCTTCGTTACAGTGACAGCAGTTTTGCCTGTCAAACGATCAGATAATTCCGGACTGACCCGGTCTAACTCTTTTACGCTTACCTTCTCACTTTTTAAAAGGTCAGCGACCGTGGTCGAAGTTGACCATACTTCCCGTTCCTTGTTTCCTACCTTTAGGACAATGGGGAATGCCTTTTCAATTTTGATATTCATACCCTCTTCGATCGTTTTATCCATTCCCTCGGATACCTTGTCCTCTGCTCGGAGCTGTATGCCTTCTTCCTTCATGAATTCACCAACCGTATCAGAAAGCGTCCATACGGAAGTTGTCTTCCGGTCGATTGTTAGCTCCACCTCTACAGCAGGAGTCCATACAACTTCCAAGTCATCGCTAATTTCAGTTCCCTTTGCAAGACTAAGATAATCCTCTTTGCCTACCTCAACATCTAATTCTTCTAGCAGTTCATTAATGGTGTCAGCATGGGTATTGACCATTTGCTTTTTCCCATCCAGGCTCAAGGCCACTGTTTTTTTCGTGCTCTCATAAAATATAATACCTGTTGCTAAAATAAAAACAGCTGCACTTGCTATAATCAATAAAGTTCTTGGCGTTCGTCTCGGCCTGGAAAATAGGTTTTTCATGCTTTGAATCACGAAAACTCCCCCTTTTCACTGTGAATGAATTATATAGATATTCAGATAATATTGTCAACTCATCCACATTTTGTAATCATAAAACGGCAATTTTACATACAAAAACGAGGATCCATACAAAATGTCTGGATCCTCGTTCATAGGCCATATTAAATTCTAAATAATCGGTTTGCGTTTTCCGTTGTCGCCCTTGCAACCTCATCAAAGGAAAGCTCCTTCAAATCAGCAATTTGTTCAGCAACTAGCTTCACATAACTTGGCTCATTCCGTTTCCCGCGATATGGATGCGGTGCTAAATAAGGGCAATCCGTCTCGATGAGGAGACGGTCTAGCGGCACCTCTTTTGCCACTTCTTTCGGCTTCACGGCATTTTTAAACGTAACTGGTCCGCCGAGTGAAATATAAAAATTCATATCAAGGCAACGTTTCGCTGTTTCAGGACTGCCGCTAAAGCAATGCATGATTCCCCCAACCTCTGCTGCTCCTTCCTCTTCAAGGATGGTCACAACATCCTCTGTTGCCTCGCGGTTATGAATGATAATCGGAAGGTCAAGCTTCTTCGCCAATTGTATTTGACGGCGAAACACAGCTTGCTGGACATCCTTCGGAGACTTGTCCCAATGATAATCGAGTCCAATCTCCCCAATAGCTACGACCTTCGGATGGGCGGTCAATTCTTCAATCCAGTCAAGATAGCTGTCCGTCAAATCAATGGCATCAACCGGATGCCATCCTATCGCTGCATACATAAAATCATATGTATCAATCAGCTCCATCGCGCGCTTAATCGTCTTCTCATCAAAACCGACAACCACGACGCGCTCAACCCCATTCAGCCGGGCTCTTTCAATGACCTCCTCGAGATCATCAGCAAATTGATCATCATTTAAATGGACATGTGTATCAAATAACATTGTTTCGCCCCTTCTTAGCATAGTCTCATTTTCTCTTACCCAATCTCCTAACGATTAAAGCCGGCATTAAACCTGCATAAAAAGAAAGGGATGTTTCACATGTAACATCCCCTTCACTTATTTTTCAATTCTTATTTAACCTGTGCTCCATTTGGCAAGGATTCTGCGATAGAAGCGAGTGCCAGCTGACCATCCTCGCTGCCCGCAAGAATCATTCCTTGCGACAGAACACCGCGCAGCTTAACCGGCTTCAGGTTGGTCACACAAATGACCTTCTTGCCTTCTAGTTCCTCCGGTTTGTAATATTGCGCAATTCCGGAAACAACCTGACGCTGCTCATAGCCTAAATCCAATTGAAGCTTCAACAATTTATCTGCCTTCGGAACGGGCTCAGCACTGATAACCTGAGCTACCCTTAGCTCCACCTTCTTGAAGTCATCAATCGTGATTTCCTCTGATTCCGGTACCTCTTGAGCCGCCTTTTTTTCCTCTTGGGCAGGCTGAGGAGCCGCGCCCTGCATGGATTCTTTAATATAGGCAACCTCTTCCTCAATATCGAGGCGAGGGAAGATTGGATTCCCTTTTTTCACGGTTAAGTCCTCTGAGGTCAGACCGAAGCTTTCAAGACTTTCCCATGTCTGCATGGACTCTTGCTCACAGTTCAGCTGTTCAAAAATTTTCTTCGGAGACTCTGTAAGGAATGGCTTCAGCATGATGGCTACTCTTCGTAAGGACTCAGCTAAGTGAGTCATGACAGATGCCAGTTCATCGACTTTCTCCTCATCCTTCGCAAGCGCCCAAGGCTGTGTCTCATCAATATATTTATTCGTGCGGCTGACGAGCTGCCAAAGGGTAGACAATGCTACTGAGAACTGCATATTCTCCATTGCCTCCTCATACTTTTCAACCGTTTCAATATTCGCTTGCAGCAATTGCTGATCGAATTCACGCTCAGATCCTCTATAAGCTGGAATCTTGCCATCAAAGTATTTATTGATCATCGCAACAGTACGGTTCAATAGATTGCCCAGGTCATTCGCAAGGTCGAAATTCACTCGTTCGACAAATCCTTCTGGAGTGAATACGCCATCCGCTCCAAATGGTACCTCACGCAATAGATAGTAACGCAATGAATCAAGGCCATAACGGTCAATCAAAGTAACCGGGTCCACGACATTGCCCTTGGACTTGGACATCTTGCCATCTTTCATTAATAGCCAGCCATGCGCGAATACCTTCTTCGGAAGGGGAAGATCAAGCGCCATCAGCATGATTGGCCAATAAATCGTATGGAAGCGGACAATTTCCTTTCCGACAAGATGGACATCGGCCGGCCAGTAATTCATATATTTAGAATTATCCTCTGTACCATAGCCGAGCGCCGTGATATAGTTTGTCAATGCATCAATCCACACATAAATGACATGCTTCGGATTGCCTGGCACTTTAATTCCCCAATCAAATGTTGTTCTCGAAACGGCCAAATCCTCTAGACCCGGCTTCAAGAAGTTATTAATCATTTCATTTTTGCGGGACTCTGGCTGGATGAAATCTGGGTTTTCTTCATAGAATTGCAAAAGTCTGTCTGCATATTTGCTCATCTTGAAGAAGTAGGATTCTTCCTTAACCTTCTCAACCGGCCGTCCGCAATCCGGGCAATTGCCGTCCTCAACCTGGCGATCTGTGAAGAAGGATTCACAAGGGGTGCAGTACCAGCCTTCATATTCATCAAGATAAATATCGCCTTGGTCCAATAATTGCTTAAAAATCTTCTCAACCACTACTTTATGTCGATCCTCCGTGGTACGGATGAAATCATCATAAGAGATATCAAGCTTCTTCCATAGAATCTTGATGTCACGAATCATGCCGTCCACATATTCCTGAGGGCTGATTCCTTGTTCTTCCGCTTTCTGCTGAATCTTCTGCCCATGTTCATCCGTACCAGTTAAGTACATGACATCGAACCCGCGCATTCTTTTGTAGCGGGCCATAGCATCACCAGCTACAGTCGTATATGCATGACCAATGTGAAGATTTCCACTTGGATAATAGATTGGGGTCGTAATGTAAAACGTATTTAATTTTTCCTTCAATTTTTTCCACTCCTTAAAGGCGCTGCCAACAACGTCCTCTTACTCATAAGTACATTAGACATAATAGTAACATTATAAAGGAATTCCTTGATTTTTTATACAGAGGAACCCTTCAATCTCTTTCAGAAAAAAAATTCCCTCAAGGTAAATGGTAAACATTGTCTTTGACAATTATACAAACTGTCCTAAATAAATATTTCAATATAATATTTTTATAGGATTTCTTACAGGAATTATGTCGAAAAAAATTAGTTTGTTCAAAATTTTTTATAATTCACCTCACAATTCTTTGTGTAAAAAATTCAACAACTGGAATATATAAGGAAAATGTAAGCGTTTTTAGCCTTATTTTATCTATATATAATCCAATTTGCCCATAAAGTACCATTGCCTTAAGAACTAAAAACATTGACGGTTTTGGGAATGCTTGGTATTATGATAACATCATTAAATTTTGTCGAATAATGACGAATTTTATTAAAAAAATATTATTCTATGAGAGGAGTATTGTTATGAAATCCACTGGTATTGTACGTAAAGTAGATGAACTTGGCCGGGTGGTTATTCCGATTGAACTTCGCCGTACTCTCGGAATTGCTGAGAAAGATGCCCTTGAAATTTATGTTGATGATGAGCGCATCATCCTCAAAAAATACAAACCAAACATGACTTGCCAAGTAACAGGTGAAGTATCTGACAGCAACTTCACATTAGCAGACGGCAAACTCATCCTTAGCCGCGAAGGTGCTGAACAACTCCTTAAAGAAATTCAAGAAAGCCTTCATGTAACAAATTAATAAAAAAGCTTCCCAAAACGGGGAGCTTTTTTATATTGCTTATTTCATTATGTCTATATGATAGGCCTGATATACTTCCCTTTTTGGAATGTTTCGTTCCTTAGCTACCTGTTTAATGGCATCATTGGGCTTCAATCCTTCACCCACATAGTGGTCTACATGCTCCTTAAGACTTACATCCTCCCACCATACAGCTTCCTCTTCCACTTCATTTGAGCCTTCAACGACCAAAACGAATTCTCCGCGAACCTCCTGTGTGCTTGCCCACTCGAGCGCTTCTGAAATCGTGCCGCGGATGTATTCCTCAAACCTTTTCGTCAGCTCACGTGCGAGGACGATTGGCCTGTCTCCAAGATATTCATGAAGAAGCGCAAGCGTCTCCTTTAATCGATGGGGAGATTCATAAAAGATGAGTGCCCCGTCCTTTTTACGCAGCTCTTCAAGCTCCTTTTTCTTCTCCTTGCGGCTCCTGTTCAGGAAGCCGTAGAAGTAAAAGGGCTGAGGGGCAATCCCTGATGCGATTAGAGCCGTCAAAGCCGCATTTGCGCCTGGAAGTGCCACCACGGGTATCTCTTCTTCTATACAAGCCTGCACGAGCTCATAACCCGGATCTGAAATCGCCGGCATGCCCGCATCACTCACTAAGGCAACCCGGCTTCCGCTTCTGAGTCTTTCAAGAATAGCCTCTCCGCTTTGCTGCCTGTTATGTTCATGATAGCTGATCAGCGGCGTGTGTATCTCAAAATGATTACACAGTTTCTTCGTATTGCGGGTATCCTCTGCCGCAATACAATCCGCCTCCTTTAATATTCTGACAGCCCGATATGTCATATCCTCTAAATTGCCGATTGGCGTCGGCACTAAATATAAAGCAGGCTCCTGCTCCCGCTCAAAGCTCTTTTGACTCTTCAATGCCATAACCTCCTATTTGAACGATCCGCTCCTTCTCAGGCCTCTTTAATTGCTTAAAGCGATATTCAGCCTGCATTGCCTCCGTCTTTGTTTCATACTGCTCATAATAGCGCAGGACAACCGGTCTCCTTGCCCGGGTATACTTAGCCCCTTTTCCTTCATTATGGGTTTGGATTCTTTTCTCAATATTATTTGTATAGCCAGCATAATAACTGCCATCTGCGCATTCCAGCACATAGAAATAATGCATTTTATTCTCCATCAATCATTTTCTTAAGCTCATCTGTATATTCATTATTATCCTGATAAACAACTAGGGGCGGCAGAAGCTTTAAGTCAGGGCTTCCACCCTTGATTCCCTCTACAAGAATGGTATTTGCTTCACGCCCAGCCTTTGGGTAGACGAACTGAAGCCGCTTCGGCTCTATGCGGTATTTTCTCATCAGCGTCAAAATATCAAGCAATCTCCCCGGCCTGTGAACGAAAGCTGCTTTCCCACCTTGTTTCAGCAGCTGGCTGCTCACTCTGACGACATCTTCTAATGTGCACATAATCTCATGCCTCGCGATAGCATAATGCTCATTATCATTTTGAATTTCTTTTGCTGGTGTCAGAAAGTAGGGAGGATTGCATGTGACGACATCATACTTATCATGTCCAAGCACAGGGAGGATCTTGTTCAAATCCTCATGATGCATGGTGATCTGCTCAGAAAGATTATTGTATTGAACGCTCCTCTCGGCCATATCATGAAGTCTCTCCTGAATTTCGACCCCATGGATATGTCCCTTTGTCCTTCGGCTCAATAATAACGGGATGACACCATTACCGGCACAAAGGTCCACCAGATTCCCTTTTTGAATCGGTACATAGACAAATTTCGCAAGCAGAACCGCATCCAGCGAAAAAGAGAACACACTAGGGCTTTGAATGATCCGAAGCGGTTCCCCCAAGAGATAATCCAAGCGTTCATCATCTTTTAACATTTTCAAACACGTATCGCTCCTAACCATATATCCTTTATAAAAATAGCCTTTCCTAATCGATAGGAAAGACTATCTTTATTTCTTATTTAAAAATGAGAGGCAAAACAGGCAATCTCCATCTTTACGCGGACTTCCAAAATGCAAATTGCAAATATGGAATCCTTCCTGATACAGCCTTGCCAGATTGTCATAGCCCTCTCCAATATCCATTGGCTTAGTACCCTTTTTCTGCTTCTTTTGAGCAGATGCTGGTTTAGTCTTTTCCAGCTCGAGTAATCGGCGACGAACATTCTCATTCTCCAATTGGAGTGTATTATTTTCCTCTAGAATCTCAGCCAAATGCTGCTTCAATTCTCCAAGCTGCTTATACAAATCGCCGATTTGGGCCTCCATGCTGCTGACCGAATCGAATATTTCTTTTTTATTCATAACACCCACCACCTTATTAATCTGTGGCTTGAATCGTGAAGGTGCCTTCCTCCATCATCTCATCCAGCGTATATTCAACAACACGTTCTTTTCCTTGCAATTCAATCTGCATGATTTTCTCAAGGATATTCAGTCCGATTACCTTCCCTCTCCCCATCGGTGTATCAATATACTCACCAAGGTCAGGAAGTTGTTCCTTCGCACTTTCGTACTCATCATTCTCATATTTCAGGCAGCACATGAGACGACCGCACAATCCTGAGATCTTCGTTGGATTAAGTGATAGATTTTGGTCTTTCGCCATTTTGATTGAGACTGGCTCGAAATCTCCCAAGAAGGTCGAACAGCAAAGCATCCGGCCGCATGGGCCAATGCCGCCAAGCATTTTAGCCTCATCCCTCACACCGATTTGCCTTAGTTCAATTCTTGTACGGAAGATGGCCGCCAAGTCCTTCACAAGCTCACGAAAATCAACTCGTCCATCCGCTGTAAAATAAAAAATCACCTTATTGCGATCAAAGGTATACTCCACATCAACCAGCTTCATATCCAGCCGATGCTCAATTACTTTTTCACTGCAAATCTGAAATGCCTGCTGAGCGATTTCCCTATTCTCGTCCACAGTATAGCGGTCTTTCTCATCGGCAATCCGGATGACCTTTTTTAAAGGAAGGACTATATCATTTTCGCCCACTTGCTTGCGCGGAATCACAGCTTTTCCAAATTCTATGCCTCTGACAGTCTCTACGATAATATACTCATCCTTGGCTATCTCAAGCTCTCCTGGGTCAAAATAATATATTTTACCCGCTTTTTTAAAGCGGACTCCTACAACATCATACAAGTGTAAATCCCTCCTGAAGGTTAAGCACGAGCTGCTCCATTAACAGCTGTGGATTCATATTCGCCGAAAGCTTACGTTTAGCCTCCAGTATTTCATTCATCTGATTGGCTAATTGCTTTTGTGTATGCAAAATAGCTAATTGGCGGAACTGATCTTCCTTGTCCTGATAAACCATTTCCTCCGGCTTATCGAGCTGAACGTAAAGAAGGTCTCTATATATATTCAAAAGAAGCAATAATCCCATTTCCATTTGCTCACGTTCTTTGAAATGAGGGAGCCAATCCTCTTGGACGACCATGATTCCATCCACAGGATTTTTTATGGCTTCATACAATTTTACCACTATCTTTTGGGCTTGTGCAAACCACTCATCCTCCTGAAGAGCCAGTCCTTCATCGACACTATTCGTCAAACTGGCAATTAATTTTGCCTTATTAGCCGGAACCCCTGACTGAATTAATTGCTTACTCAGCTCTACTGGATTCAAAGGTGTGAAAGAGATTGTCTGGCATCTGGATAAAATCGTGGAAAGCATCTTGTGGATTTGATCTGTCAGCAAGATGATGGTTGTGCCTGCATGCGGCTCCTCTAGGAACTTCAGAAGGCTGTTTGCTGCTGAAGCTGTCATTTTATGCGAGTGAGTAATGATATAGACTTTCTTCTGAGATTCTACTGCTTTCTTCTGAAATTCCTCATGCAGCATTTTGATCTGCTCTTTCTTGATGGAAAGTCCATCAGGCTCGATAATATGAACATCTGCATGATTTCTATGCTCAATCTTCTTACAGTTTACGCATATGCCGCATGGGAGATATCCATCAATTGAATCAAGGCAGAATAATGACTTAGCAAGCAGCATACTCGCATCCTGCTTGCCGGTACCACGCTCTCCCTCAAAGAGATAGGCATGTGCCACTCTGTCTTTTTTCAGGCTGTTCAAAAGCATTGCTGCTGCTCTCGGCTGCTGGTTTGATAGCTGTTCCCATGTTTCAATCATGCTTATTTCCTCTCATCCTTTATCCTAAAAATGATAGAACTGATCCACTGGCAAAACAAACACGGTTGCCCCTCCGACCTCAACTTCGACTGGATAAGGTATATACGAATCCGCATTTCCCCCGATTGGTGAGACTGGAGCAACGTATTGTTCCCTCGCCTGGCAATTCCTCTTAATGATTTCAAGAGCCTTATTGACTCGTATCTCCTCGGTGCCAATCATAAAAGTAGTATTGCCGGATTTCAAAAATCCGCCTGTCGTAGCCAACTTAGTTGCACGGAAATTATGGTCAACCAAATCACTTAATAATTTCGCACTATCCTTATCTTGTACTATCGCTACAATAAGCTTCATGGTGAACCCCCCAATCAAGAATCAATCTTTTCATGTGTTTCCTCTAAGTTGTCATCTTTTATTATACCAAAGCCTGTATAAGATTAATATAAAACCTTAAAGCCATGCTTTAAGGTTTCTTGTCAATAATTGTCTTTATTTGATGAAGAGTTTCTTCATAAACTTCTTCAACAGACCGGTCTGCATCAATCCCTTTGATACGATCTGGATCTTTCCTCATCAATAATTGATAGCCATCATACACTTTTTGGTGAAAGCTGAGCTCTTCAACATCGAGCCTATTTACTTCTCTATTCTTATGCTGCTCGATTCTCTCTAATCCTCTTTTCGGATCAATCATGAAAAATAATGTTAGCTCTGGCATGAGCTCCTCAATCGCAAACTGGTTAATCTGCCAGATTTCATCGACCCCGATGCCTCTAGCGTATCCTTGGTAAGCCAAGGAACTGTCCACGAAGCGGTCACATAGAACGATAGCACCCTCATTAAGCGCCGGGACGACCTTCTCCATCAAATGCTGCCGGCGGGCTGCCGCATAAAGGAGCGCCTCAGTGCGCGGGTCCATTGCCGTATTGCCGCGATTCAAAATAACCTCGCGAATTTGCTCAGCAATCGGAATGCCTCCCGGCTCCCTCGTCAGGATAATGCGATAGCCTTCTTTCTTCAGCTGTTCTGCCACTTTTGTAATGATGGTTGTTTTCCCGGCTCCCTCAGGACCCTCAACCGTGATAAATATTCCTCGTTTCAAGGTTGCACCCTCCAATATTATGTACGCTAGAACTAGTATATCATAGCCATTATGCAAAGACCTCGATTTGTCCGTCCTTTAAGCAGGAGCCTCCCTGGATTTTCACCTTATTCCTCATTAGTCTAAAGCAGGCGGAAACCATCTCATCTGTAATCCGTTCTCCACGTTGAATAATCGGGATTCCAGGAGGATAAGGAATAATGGACTCTGCAGCTATCTCCCCTATTGAATGAGAAAGGTCGAGCCTTTTTACATTTAACTTCTCCATTTCTTCATATGATAAAGCAAGCTCTGTATGCTTTGATTCATTGGATATGCCGCTCTCCTTAAAGGAGCCTGTTTCGGAAAACGGCTTGGTTTCTCCATCCCACTTCATTAATTCTAGCCGGTTAATGAGCTTCTCGATAAAAGATCCTTGCCCTTCCTTCAGAAGCGGCAGAACCAGTAATACGAACCGTTCAGTGGAGAGCTCTGGATAAATGCCAACATCTTCAAGCCTTGCCTGCAGCTCATAACCTGACACATTGCCCTTTTGGCAAATCAGCAGTTTCAGCGGATCATGCCAATCGGCCTTCGACGATTCATATATCGCAAGCTGCTTATGACCGGAGAGATAACTCTTGAGAGATTGAAGCTGCTCGCATAGATAGCTTTTATCCTTCTCACAGTAGCCTTCAAGATAAGCTCTCGCTAAGTCCAGCGACAGCATAATTGGATAGGATGGACTGCTGGACTGGAGTATCCTCAAATAGCGTTCCACCTGCTCGGCAGAGACAAGTTCTCCTTGTATATGTAAATAAGAACCCATCGTCATTGCAGGCAGCGTCTTATGAGCCGAATGAACAACTAAATCAGCCCCCTTACTGAGAGCAGATGGCGGAAATGGGTCACCTGCTGCAAAGTGGGCGCCATGAGCCTCATCTACGAGCACAGGAATCTTCAAATGGTGAGCTGCTTTAATGATTCCTTCAAGCTCCATTCCCATTCCATAATAATTTGGATATGTCAAAATGACGGCTTTTGTTTCTGGATATTTCTGCAGATACTCCTCAATAGCTGAGTCAGTAAGCCCTATTTCCACCCCTTCACAATCAAGCTCAGGATGAAGAAATATCGGTTTTGCACTTGCAAGCGCCAACCCATTCATGATCGATTTATGACAATTTTTCTGCACGAGCACTGTATCTCCAGGCTGAACGATCCCTAGAATCATTGCTAGGTTCCCAACCGTTGAACCATTTACCAGTAAATAACTCTTATCTGTCTGATAAAGGGAAGAAAGCAAAATCTCTGCTTCCATGATTCCCTCCTCTGGATTATGAAGATCATCAAGCCCTGTCAGCTCCGTCATATCCCAGCTCATCGCCTCACGCAAGCCTGTTGGTGTCAGGGGGTGAATGACATCCCCATCTTTATGACCCGGCACATGTAAGGATAGGGGGTTTTTCCCTTGATGATCCTTCAGCATATTAAGAATTGGAATTTTAATATTCTCCATTACCTTCAACTACTTTCTTATATCAGCCATATAAAAAGGCTCCATCCAAAGAAGGGGCCTGTGCTTTTAACCATTATAAGTTTTTCCGTCTATTCCATTCAAGTAACGGCTTTGGGATTCATCACGTAAAAATGCTTGAAATATTATTTTTGCGCAGTTTCTCAACATATTCTTGGTAAATAGGATCGCTCGTATCAGTATGAACAATAGCCTTCTCACATTCTGCACAAATATATCCAATATAAAGATGTAGACCTTCTGATTTTTCCCTCTCACAAATACAGCATTTATCTCCTAGCTGCTTAAAATCCTTACCGGCCGCATCAAAAATTGCCATAATTACACCTCCCGCTACTCCTAGTATCACCACTGGCAAGTTATTGTATACACAATTTTGAATTGGTTATGTAATTTATTGTATGCCTAGATGATGAATACGTTGTATGTCTTAATTAGCGGCCAACATATAAAGTTTGAGAGCTCTGAGAACATGACAAGCTGCAGGCTGCTTTGAATGTGATTAGGCATTAAGTTTAGAGATGAATCAATTATATCGTTTAACCTCTTTGCTTCTCTCTACTCGGAGAGGCTTGCTGTCAGCTAGGCGAGCTTCTTTTTTCTTCTTTAAAAAATCCATCTCTATCGAGATTTTTACACACAAAAAAACCAGCTCAAAACTGAACTGGTTTTGCTTGCCCGGCAACGTCCTACTCTCACAGGGGACGCGCGGCCCCAACTACCATCGGCGCGCGAGCTTAACTTCCGTG
>NZ_PKOZ01000016.1 GCF_002946355.1 Pradoshia eiseniae | reverse complement strand
GGGGCCTTAGCTCAGCTGGGAGAGCGCCTGCTTTGCACGCAGGAGGTCAGCGGTTCGATCCCGCTAGGCTCCACCATTACTTACCTAAACCTAATAGGATTCATATTTTGGCGGTGTAGCTCAGCTGGCTAGAGCGTACGGTTCATACCCGTAAGGTCGGGGGTTCGATCCCCTCCGCCGCTACCAAAATAGGACCTTTAGCTCAGCTGGTTAGAGCAGACGGCTCATAACCGTCCGGTCGTAGGTTCGAGTCCTACAAGGTCCACCACATATATGGAGGAATACCCAAGTCTGGCTGAAGGGACCGGTCTTGAAAACCGGGAGGCGGGTTAAACCGCGCGGGGGTTCGAATCCCTCTTCCTCCGCCATATATTCTCTACAGAAACATTCTTATCGCCGCGGGGTGGAGCAGTCTGGTAGCTCGTCGGGCTCATAACCCGAAGGTCGCAGGTTCAAATCCTGTCCCCGCAATTAAAATGGTCCGGTAGTTCAGTTGGTTAGAATGCCTGCCTGTCACGCAGGAGGTCGCGGGTTCGAGTCCCGTCCGGACCGCCATTTTACTGTTAGCTCATCGATTAAGCATTGAGCAGCATATAAAGAAATGAAATGTTATGGCTCAGTAGCTCAGTCGGTAGAGCAAAGGACTGAAAATCCTTGTGTCGGCGGTTCGATTCCGTCCTGAGCCACCATTTATTAAAACAATAACGCACGGCGGTTGTGGCGAAGTGGTTAACGCATCGGATTGTGGTTCCGACATTCGTGGGTTCGATTCCCATCAGCCGCCCCATAGATGCGGGTGTAGTTTAGTGGTAAAACCTCAGCCTTCCAAGCTGATGATGAGGGTTCGATTCCCTTCACCCGCTCCAAAAAAATATCATAATGGGCCTATAGCTCAGCTGGTTAGAGCGCACGCCTGATAAGCGTGAGGTCGATGGTTCGAGTCCATTTAGGCCCATATCAATATTATTCCGTAGTAGCTCAGTGGTAGAGCACTCGGCTGTTAACCGAGCGGTCGTAGGTTCGAATCCTACCTGCGGAGCCATATTTGGGGAAGTACTCAAGAGGCTGAAGAGGCGCCCCTGCTAAGGGTGTAGGTCGGGTAACCGGCGCGAGGGTTCAAATCCCTCCTTCTCCGCCATTTGGCCCCTTGGTCAAGCGGTTAAGACACCGCCCTTTCACGGCGGTAACACGGGTTCGAATCCCGTAGGGGTCATAAAAACCATGTACAAATGTACATGGTTTTTTTCTGTATATGAGTATATATTTTTGGTTCTATGTTAAATGGAATCTATACTAAATGTTGGGGTGTCCAAAAAAGGACATAAAAAAAGAGCACACATGCTCCGCTTTTCTTATACTTGAATTGTCCAGAAACAAGTCGAAAAGGAGATGTGTGCTCTTGAATTTTAACATAACATTCCGGGTTTAGAAGATGTGATGGTGACAAAGTCTGAGGTGAAGGATCATGGTGTTTTGAAATAACCGTTGAGATGCCCATGGCACCGCATACTTGTCCAAGATGTGGCGAGGAAACGGAGAAAGTCCATGATTATCGGATTCAGTCCGTTCGTCATCTTAAGATGGCGGAACGACCAACGGTTCTTCAATATCGGAAACGGAGGTATGTTTGCCCTTGTGGAAAGAGGTTTGCCGAACGGAACCCGTTTGTCGATCGGTATCAACGCTTCTCAAAAGAATGGGACGAACAAAGCTAAATACGAGCTGCGAAAGCGAACACATTATAGGAAATTGCAGCTCAATACTGCTCGTGTATCAGTACCAACATCCAGCAGTTTGATGACATTGTCCCAGCCGCCATGAAGGAATCGGCTGCCTTGCCGTAGGTGATTGCCATAGATGAGTTCTATACGGGTAAGGAAAAGTACCAGCTTATTATCGTAAATGCTAAAAGCCTGAAAGCCAATTGCCATTCTTCCAAACCGTCGGAAAGACATTATTAGGGACTATTGCGCCAGCATGACGCAAAGATGAAAGCCGGGCGTCCATGGACATGACTCCGGCCTTAAGGATGCAGTTCAACAGGCTCTGGATTCGTTCCGTCGTCGTGGCGGATAGCTTCCGCTTTGTGCAGTAGATGAATTGGGCGCTGGTCGGGTGCGTGTACGTGTACGTAATTAAACTTTATGGCATGAATACTTATGAAGTTGTATAACTGGAAGGGCGTATGGACATAAAGTATTGTTGTAAATGTTAAAGGCTTCTTTTTGTCTTAATATTACGGTCAGGATATTAACGAATGATACATCAGTCTTTCTAAAGTATTTAAAGCCTTAAATTAAGCGCCAGAAAGGCTACAAAAGCAGATAGAGCCAATTACCAGGATAGCCGCTAAAAACAGCGTTCTAGGAGCATAGAAGGGCAATAGAAGGATTAACACTCACTCTACTGATATAGTTAATTATCTACATAAAGATATGTACTAAAAATATATTGGTATTCCCATATATTTCTTGTTGAAATATAGCTGGATACAGGTTAGAATAAAAAAGCAGTCAACGAGAGAGTGCAAAAATGCCGGTGTAGCTCAATTGGTAGAGCAACTGACTTGTAATCAGTAGGTTGGGGGTTCAAGTCCTCTTGCCGGCACCATTTACAAAACGGAGGAATACCCAAGTCTGGCTGAAGGGATCGGTCTTGAAAACCGAGAGGCGGGTCAAACCGCGCGGGGGTTCGAATCCCTCTTCCTCCTCCATAATATTTTCATAATGGTCCGGTAGTTCAGTTGGTTAGAATGCCTGCCTGTCACGCAGGAGGTCGCGGGTTCGAGTCCCGTCCGGACCGCCATTTATATAATGTTGGCTCAGTAGCTCAGTCGGTAGAGCAAAGGACTGAAAATCCTTGTGTCGGCGGTTCGATTCCGTCCTGAGCCACCATTTGGCCCCTTGGTCAAGCGGTTAAGACACCGCCCTTTCACGGCGGTAACACGGGTTCGAATCCCGTAGGGGTCATACAATAAAAGTCATGTACGATAGAGTACATGGCTTTTTTTATTTTCGATGGAACTTAGAGAGCGATATAGCCGGCTTATCTAACAAAATTGTCATTCCATCGGGAGCTTTTTGTTATGTAATACTATGTGTATTATCTAGTATGATGGAATATAGGGAAGAACAAAAGTGGTAGTAGAATATATTCAATTGTATTAATCTAGAAAAGTTTAAGCAGGAAGTTGAAAAGATTAATAGAAGTATTAGTTAAGGATACATACTATAAAAAATTTATAAATAAATATCTGAAAATAAGACTTTTTGGGTGTTTTCAATCTTCTTGATCAAGGGAATAAAAAACAATTGACACGATATTAAAGGGTAAAGCATTAGGTAATATATATATATACAATTAAATTTATATTTGCAATATTCATGCAATAAATAGTTTAATTAATATATTATAAATAATTCGATAAAGTACTGAAAGGGTGATGGCATGCCTCATAATGCACCGACAGATTATCAGATTCACTTATTTCATGAGGGCTCACTTTATGACGCTTACAAGCTGTTTGGAGCCCATTTGATAGAGAAGAACAATAAAGTGTTTACCCGCTTTACAGTATTTGCCCCAAACGCACGCAGCATCCGTGTTGTCGGTTCTTTCAACAAATGGAATGGTAAAGGTTACGAAATGCTGAAAGTATCCGAGCAAGGAATCTGGTCTGTCCTCATTGAAGCAAATCTCTCCAATGAAATTTACAAGTATGAGATTGAAGCAATGTCCGGCGAAATTCTTCTAAAAAGTGATCCCTATGCCTTCTATTCAGAAATCAGGCCAAATACGGCCTCAATTGTCTTTCCGTATGACACAGGATACAAATGGGGCGACCAGTCATGGTGTAAGAAGAAGTCCAAAAAGAATAATCCGGAGGAACCGCTCTATATTTATGAAATGCACGCGGGTTCGTGGAAGAAAAAAATAAAGGATGAAGATGGTTTCGTTCCTAGCGACGAATGTAAGGTTGATTATTTTTATACATATCGAGAGCTTGCATCTGAGCTGATTCCTTATGTCCTTGACCAGGGCTATACCCATATTGAATTGATGCCGCTAACTGAGCATCCGTTCGACGGTTCTTGGGGATATCAAGGGACTGGCTATTATTCCCCAACAAGCCGTTATGGAAATCCGGATGACTTAAGGTATTTCATTGACCAATGTCATCAAAACAACATTGGGGTTTTGCTGGATTGGGTGCCTGGGCATTATTGCAAGGATGCTCATGGGCTGTATATGTTTGACGGTGCTCCTGTTTATGAATATCAAGACCACAGGTTTCGGGAGAATCCAGTCTGGGGAACTGCTAATTTCGATTTAGGAAGACCGGAAGTACACAGCTTCCTCATCTCTAATGCCCGCTACTGGATGGATTATTTCCATGTGGACGGGTTCAGAGTTGATGCGGTAGCCAATATGATTTATTGGCCGAATACATTTGATAGAGACATTAATTCGTATGCGATTTCGTTTATGAAAACATTAAACCGTGTACTGAAAGAACATGACCCTTCTTTGCTTATGATGGCGGAAGATTCAACGGATTGGCCTGGGGTAACTAAGCCGGTTGCTGAAGGAGGTTTAGGATTTACCTATAAGTGGAATATGGGTTGGATGAACGATATTTTGGAATACATGGAAGCCGATCAGCATTTCCGCTCGAATCTCCATCATAAAGTAACATTCTCCTTGATGTATGCATACTCCGAACGCTTTATTCTGCCTTTGTCACATGATGAAGTAGTTCATGGTAAGAAATCCCTATTGGACAAAATGCCAGGAAGTTATGAAGAGAAATTCTCGCAACTCAAATTGTTAGCAGGATATATGACAGCACATCCCGGGAAAAAGTTATTGTTTATGGGCGGAGAGCTAGGCATGTTTTCTGAATGGAAAGATAAAGAACAGCTTGACTGGAACCTGCTTGGTTATGATACCCATCGGAAATTGAATGAATTCTTTAAGGATCTACTCAAACTCTACAAGCGCTCCAAGCCTTTATACGAACTTGATGACTATCCAGAAGGATTTGATTGGATTGATGTCAACAACACAGATCAATCGATTTTTTCCTTTGTTCGCAGAGATAAGGGCGGCAATCCATTAATTATTATCTGTAATTTCAAAAATGTCGCATATGATCACTACAAAGTCGGCGTTCCGGATAAGCATGAATATAAAGAAATACTAAATAGTGATGATGTGAAATATGGCGGAAGCAATCATGTGAATAAAAAAGCCATACCGGCACAGGATGAAGGTTTCCACGGAAAACCATATCATGTCGTTGTAAAGATACCTCCATTTGGTATCACAGTGCTTCGCCCAATCAAAAAACGGAAGGAGTTAATTCAAAATGGCAAAGAAAAAAATTATGGCAATGCTGCTCGCAGGGGGACAAGGAACAAGGCTTGAGGCTTTGACCGCTGATGTTGCAAAACCAGCAGTACCTTTTGGCGGGAAATATAGAATCATAGATTTCACATTAAGTAATTGCACCAATTCTGGCATTGATACTGTTGGAGTATTGACCCAATATCAGCCATTATTACTTAACTCTTACTTATCGAATGGCAGCGCATGGGATCTAGATTTGAGAGATGGAGGAGTGACGGTTCTTCCGCCATATTCTGCATCCAAAGAAATGAGATGGTACACAGGAACAGCCAGCGCTGTATATCAAAACCTGAATTATATTGATCAATATGATCCTGATTATGTGATTGTCCTTTCCGGTGACCATATATATAAAATGGATTATTCCAAAATGCTAGAGTATCACGAGGAAAAAGGAGCAGATGCAACAATTTCTGTCATTGAGGTTCCTTGGGATGAAGCAAGCCGATTTGGCATCATGAACACCCGAGATGATTATTCCGTTGAGGAGTTCGATGAAAAGCCAAAGAATCCAAAGAACAATCTTGCTTCTATGGGCATCTACATCTTCAATCGGAAGGTGCTGAAGGAATTTCTTATCAGGGATGCTCAAAATGAGAACTCTTCACGCGACTTTGGGAAAGATATTATCCCGATGTTATTGAAATATAATAAAAAAGTTTATGCATATCCATTCCAAGGCTACTGGAAGGATGTTGGTACTCTCACAAGCTATTGGGAAGCCAACATGGACTTGCTGGATGAGGACTGCGAACTAAATATGTATGACTATAAATGGCGCATCTATTCTGTCAATCCAAATCGCGCTCCTCAATATTTATCTGATAAGGCAGTTGTGCGAGAGTCGCTAATCAATGAAGGCTGTATCGTAGAAGGTAAGATAGAGAAATCCGTCTTATTCTATGGTGCAAGGGTAGGAGAGAACTCACACATCAAGGATTCGGTTATCATGTCTGATGCGATTATCGGAAAGAATGTCGTGATTGAAAGAGCCATTATCCCTCCAGGCGCAATCATTCCAGATAACCAGGTAATCAAGCCGATTGATGATGAGGATGTCATTCTTGTCAATCCAGAGCTGCTCACAGAAGAGAATGCAATAAAACTATCCTAATATATTGAAAGGCGCTGAAATGAATATGAATAAATCATTGTTGGGCATCATTGATGCCACGCAAAACTTTGAATCTCTTGATATATTAACAAACCACCGTAATGTAGCAGCCTTGCCAATTGCAGGCCGCTTCCGGCTGATTGATTTTATTCTGTCTAGTATGGTGAATTCCGGAATTTCTAATGTGGCCGTCTATCCTCAGCACCATTTCCGCTCCTTGATGGATCACCTTGGAACAGGGAAGAATTGGGATTTGAACAGAAAGAGAGATGGGTTGTTCTTCTTGCCAGTCCCTCATACAGCAGAGACAAACGGTGAAATTACCTCTTTGGAGCATTTCTCCTATCATATGACCTATCTTGAGAGAAGCGAGCAGGAATTTGTGGTTGTCGCCAATAGCCATACGGTATGTAATATTGATTTCAATGCCGTATTAAAAGAGCATTTGAAAATGGGCGGAGATATTACAGAAGTCAAAAAAGGCAAGGTTTCCCTCAATATGTATGTCTTGAAAAAGGATTTGCTTGTGAAACTGATTGAGGAACGCAAGGAAACGGGCTATACATCCGTGAGTGAAGCTGTACAGGACCATTATTCTGGCTTTAAGGTCAACGTATATGAATATGATGGATACTTGGCAACTGTTGATTCTATCGGTTCCTATTTCCAAACAAGCATGGAATTGCTGAAGGTTGACAATTGGTATCAGCTATTCATGAAAACTAGCCCGATTTATACGAAGGTTAAGGATGAGCCGCCTTCCAAGTACGGCGCCGGCTCCAATGTTACGCAAGCAATGGTCGCCAATGGCTGTGTTATTAAGGGTGAGGTTGACCACAGCATTATCTTTAGAGCAGTTAATGTTGATGAGGGAACAAGCATCAAAAACTCAATCATCATGCAAAAAACCAAGATAGGCAAGAATTGCAAATTGGATTATGTCATCCTCGATAAAGATGTTGAGATTGCTGATGGTACAGTATTAATCGGTTCTCCATTCCAGCCAATCGTTGTTCAAAAAGGTGTAAAGCAAGGAGAGTTGATGAATTCGTGAATGTTTTATTTGTTGTATCTGAGTGTGTGCCATTTGCAAAATCTGGTGGGCTGGCCGACGTGGCCGGCTCACTTCCAAAAGAATTAAAGAAACTAGGGCATGAGGTAAGGGTGCTGCTTCCGAAGTATGGAACAATCCCTGCCCGTTTTTTTGATTCCGCTAAAAGAATAGCAGAATTTGAGGTGCAGCTTAGCTGGAGAAGGCAGTATTGCGGAATATATGAACTAGAATATGAGGGAATCATTTATTATTTCATGGATAATGAATATTACTTCCATCGTCCTAAATTATATGAGCAATTTGATGACGGAGAGCGCTTCGCCTACTTTTGCAAGGCGGCTATTGAGACGCTTTATCATATTCCTTTTCTGCCGGACATTATACACACCCATGACTGGCATACAGGAATGATTCCGTTTCTCTTGAAGACACAGCATCACAATACGAAGCTGGCTAACGTAAAGAACGTATTTACCATTCATAATTTAATGTTCCAAGGGATTTATGAAAAAGGCTTCCTTGGTGACGTGCTTGGCGTGCATTATGATTTCTTTAATCAGGTTGAGTTCGGAGGATGCGTCAACTTCATGAAAACAGCGCTAACCTATTCTGACGCTATCACGACGGTCAGCCCAACCTATAAGGAAGAAATCAAAACCGCGTATTTTGGGGAGAGGCTTGAGGGAATACTGCAATCTAGGGATCAGGATTTATATGGCATCGTAAACGGGATTGACCATGACTTGTACAATCCGAAGAACGATCCATCCTTGGCACAGCCTTTCAGCGCAAATGATTTAGCCGGCAAGAAGATGAATAAGAAAAAGCTCCAGGAGTATTTTAACTTGCCGGTTGACGAGGATAAGCCGGTAATCGCTGTTGTTTCACGCCTGACGAAACAAAAAGGATTTGACTTAGTGCGGGCTGTCTTCCATGAAATCATGCAACAGGACGTTCAATTTATCTTGCTTGGAACGGGTGATCCGGAATTTGAGCACTTCTTTGGTTACTCAGCTCAGTGGTATCCGGATAAATGCCGTGTGCATATAGGATTTAATGAAGATCTTGCGCATCAAATCTATGCGGGAGCTGATCTATTCCTTATGCCGTCTAAGTTTGAGCCATGCGGATTGAGTCAATTAATTGCCATGCGCTATGGTACTTTGCCAATCGTGCGCGAAACAGGAGGCCTGCGCGACACTGTACAGCCATATAATGAGTATACAGGAGAAGGAAACGGCTTTTCCTTTACGAATTTTAATGCTCATGACATGCTTTATACGATTCAGCGGGCTGTGTCTTTCTATAAGAAACCAGATGTTTGGAAGAATATCGTCAAGAATTCAATGAAAAAAGATTATAGCTGGGAACGCTCGGCCATTGAATATGAGAGATTATATACAGACTTGATTTAGGGGGGCATGTTTTTTGATGTTTGACAATAAAGAACAATTTAAGAAAGCCTTTTTATCCAAGCTAGAGATGTCCGTGGGAAAGAGCTTCGAAGAGACGAGCCCGCAAGATCAGTACCATGTACTGGGCAACATGATTCGAGAATATATCAGCACCAATTGGATTAAAACTAATCAGGTTTACCATTCGACTGAAGCGAAGCAGGTGTATTATTTATCGATTGAATTTCTGCTGGGCAGGATTATGGGGAGCAATATCCTCAATCTTGGTATTGGTGATGTCGTCGAAGAGGGTCTTAGAGACCTAGGCATCAGCCTTGATGATTTGGAATCCAATGAACCGGACTCTGCCCTCGGCAATGGGGGCTTAGGCCGGCTGGCTGCTTGCTTTATGGATTCGCTTGCTTCACTTGATTTACCTGGACATGGATGCGGCATTCGCTACAAGCATGGGCTATTTGAGCAAAAAATCGTTAATGGTGTCCAAGTAGAATACCCTGAGCTTTGGCTGCAAAACGGGCAGGTCTGGGAGGTGCGTAAATCAGATTTATCCGTTGAGGTTCCATTTTGGGGCAAGGTAGAGTCCTTTGAAGATGAGCAAGGCCGTCTGAGATTTAGGCATAGGGATGCTGAGCCGATTATGGCGGTTCCTTATGATATTCCTGTTGTCGGCTATCAAACTGAAACGGTTAATACGCTCCGATTATGGAATGCCGAGCCTGCCAATGTTCCTTTCCATGATGATATTATGCGCTATAAGCGGGAGACGGAGATGGTTTCAGAATTCCTTTATCCAGATGACGCGGAGGACAGCGGGAAAATTTTGCGCTTGAAGCAGCAATATTTCTTGGTAAGGGCAAGTCTTAATTCGATTTTGAATTCCTTCAGGAAAAAGCAGAAGGATATTCGCGAATTGCCGAATTACGTTTCAATACATATCAATGATACTCATCCAGTCCTAGCGATTCCTGAATTGATGAGAATTCTGTTGGATGAAGAGATGCTCCCGTGGGAAGAGGCCTGGGACATAACGGTTCAAACAATTTCTTATACGAATCATACGACCTTATCTGAAGCATTGGAAAAATGGCCAGTACGCTTATTCCAGCCGCTTTTACCGCGCATCTATATGATTGTTGAGGAGATTAATGAACGGTTCTGCAAGGAGCTGTGGGAACGATATCCTGGACAATGGCAAAGAATAGAGGATATGGCGATTATAGCTCATGATCAAGTTAAGATGGCACATTTAGCTCTTGTCGGCACCCATAGCACTAATGGCGTTGCCTACTTGCATACGGAAATCTTAAAGAAGAGGGAAATGAATAATTTCTATGAGATATTCCCGGAGAGGTTCAATAATAAGACAAATGGAATCACTCATCGCCGCTGGCTGATGAAATCCAACCCAGCCCTTACTGGTCTGATTACGGAATCAATCGGAGATAAATGGAAGGTTGAGCCTCCTCTTCTGAAGGAACTTGAGCATTATAAGGATGATGCTGCGTTTCTTGAGCAGCTTGAGAAAGTGAAGCATGAGAATAAAGTCAAGCTTGCTGAGCGTATCTTCCAGCAAAATCAAATCAAGGTTAATCTTGATAGCATTTTTGATGTACAGGTTAAACGTCTTCATGCGTATAAACGACAATTATTAAATGTTTTGCACATTATGTACTTGTATAATCGGATGAAGGAAGATCCTAGTTTCCGTCCGCATCCACGGACCTTTATTTTCGGTGCTAAGGCATCACCTGGGTATTATTATGCGAAGAAGATTATTAAGCTAATCAACACGGTTGCTGAAAAAGTCAATAATGATAAGACGACGAATGATTATTTAAAGGTCGTTTTCCTTGAAAATTACCGTGTGTCCCTTGCAGAGGAAATCTTCCCGGCTGCGGAAGTAAGTGAACAGATTTCAACTGCCAGCAAGGAGGCATCTGGCACCGGCAATATGAAATTCATGATGAACGGTGCTTTGACCATCGGTACGATGGATGGAGCAAACGTTGAGATCTTTGAACGAGTTGGCAAGGATAATATCTTTATCTTTGGAATGACCTCAGAGGAAGTTATGAATTATCAAGCTAATGGCGGTTATCATTCTTCAGAATATTATATGCTTGACAGGAGAATACACGAGGCTGTTAACCAGCTGGTTAATGGTTTCTTCCCGAACACGAATGGCATGTTTGATGTCATTTATGATTCCTTGTTAATTGAGAACGATCAATACTTTGTCCTGCGTGATTTTGATTCCTATGTGAAGACACAGGAAAAAGTGTCAAATGCTTACCAAGACAAAAAAGGATGGAATAAATCAAGCGTAGTCAATATTGCTAACTCAGGCTTCTTCTCAAGTGATCGGACGATAACTGAGTATGCAAATGATATTTGGCATGTTAAGCCTGTCAATTCTCCCATCATAAAAGCATAGAAGGTCGAGGCAAGCCCGCTCATGAGGGCTTGCCTTTTTACCCTTTCTTATCAGTTAAATAGCTGTCCTTTTTCCGATATGGAATATCACCGAGTGGAGATTCAATCCCTTCCTCGTCAAGTTCTTCCTCATATTCCTCCAATTCTTCATTCCGGTAGATGGCGCGCTCACCGTCAGGTCCATTGCCTACAAAGTCATCTAAATCATTTGGTGAATCACCAGATAAATCTTCCTCTGGGTACATATCGTCATATTCGCCATTGCTATTCATCATGTCAGAAGGTGTCTCAGATGTCCCATAGCGGGCTGCATCTGCAAAGGAGTCGCGATAATCTTCTATGCGGGGATCGTAGCTGCGCTGCATGGAGTCTTTGCGCGGGTCCTTGATGATGCTTTCCTCGCTTGGACGTTTTTCATCGGAACGTCGGTCCGAAGCTTTTGCATGCTCGGTGCAATAGAGGGTTTCAGGAACAACCTCTAGCCGTTCAAAGGGGATATCCTCGCCGCATTCCTTGCATATTCCATATGTCCCTTCCTCAATTGCCTGCAATGCATCCTCGATTCGATTCACTTGTTCTTCTTCATGGATGTTCAAAGCTATATCTTTTTCCCGCTCGAACAATTCAGTTCCAAGGTCTGCCGGATGATTATCATAGGCGGACAATTCACTGACAGAATCCCTCTCGCTCAAGTCCATGCGTGTATTCTTGCCGGATTGGATTTTTTCTGTGAGTTCGTCTCTTTGTTGTTTTAATCTATTTTTTAATTGATTTGTTTGTTCTTTCGATATCATATCTTCACGTCCTTCGTTGGTTTATTGACCAGCTGAAACTGGGAGATTCAACCTGTATGAATACATTACCCTGAGAAAATTGAAGGAAACCTGGGAGAGTAAAAGAAAAGACCTCCCAAACGGGAGATCTTTCATGTACGTGTTATAGAATGAAACCAATGAACATACCAAGTGCAAACAATAGACCATAGAAGGTATTCGTTTGCCCTGTTGCTTTCATCGCAGGCATCATTTCAAGAGGTGCTTGTTTGCCTTTGAAACCTTGGACAGCCTTAATGGCCTTTGGAATGCTGAGAAGAACGAGCAATGTCCAAGGAGATGTGATACCTAGCCCAATTAAAACGAATGCCCAAATATAAGAGATGGCAAACATGCTGGCTAATAGAACGACAGCTTTGTCATGACCGATTAAGATAGCAATGGTCCGGCGGCCGCCTCTTTGATCACCGACACGATCACGAATATTATTTGACAGCATGATTGCTCCGACAGTCAGGAAGAAGGGAACGGTAATTAGCCATGCATCAAAAGTGACCTCTCCGACCTGAATGAAGAAGGAGATGATGATGATTAATGCACCCATGAAAAAGCCTGATGTCAGTTCACCGAGAGGCGTATAGGCAATCGGATATGGTCCGCCGGTATAGAAATATCCCATAGACATGGATAAAAGTCCGATAATGACTAGCCACCAGCTGCTGTTAGCGCATATATAAACGCCAAGCAAGACAGAGATTCCATATAAGGACATGGCTAATGTCAAAATTGCTTTCGGTGATATTCCTTCGCGGACAATGCCGCCCCCAATTCCAATCGATTCCTCGGTGTCAAGTCCTCTCTTGAAATCGTAGTACTCATTGAATAGATTGGTAGCAATCTGGATGAGGAGTGCAGCTGCCATCATTGCGATGAATAATCCCCAATGAAGCGATTCGACGTGCTGGTGGGCTAACGCTGTTCCAACTAGCACCGGAGTAAATCCTGCCGTCAAAGTATGCGGTCTCGTTAATTTCCACCATACACGCCAGTCTTTCTTTCGATGATCAATCTTCTCGGCTTTGGTCGAGAGATGTTCCATAATAGTTATGCTCCTTTATGCTAAAAATAACTAGCGAACGGTGGCAAAGAATCATGATAAACTAAATTATGAAATCAAATAAACGAAATTAGTTCATATTTAAAGCATTACCCCATCCACTATAATATACTAAAAATAGTGTAGAGAAATGGCGGGGGAAGTGTCAATCTTTTTATATGGCTTATTCTCTTTTGGATGTACGGCTTTTCTTGAAGGGGAAAGAAGGAGCTTTCCAACACGTTATACAAAAATTGACAGGTTAAAATGTGCGGGTGTATCTTTAAGAAAGCCTATGGATATACGACCGGTGGGGGGATTTTAATGGCATTACAGCAGATTACGGATATAAAGCATCGATTGGCTGAAACAACTAAGACTGTAAGACAGACAAAAAGGGCTGTCCTTTTTAGTCATGTTGAAGCCGTGCCCACTATGAAACCTTTGCAAATCTATCAATCAAGCGGAAAATCATATAAAGGTGAGCGCTTTTATTGGGAAAATCCTGAAGGGAATCTGACCCTTTGCGGGATGGGCGTTGCTGCCAAGCTGCAGCCTGGTGCAGACTCAGTTGGGCGCTTCAGTCAAGTGAAAGACCAATGGGGAGCACTGCTGAGTATGGCATCGGTGAACCACTGCCTGGGAGAGATGGCAACAGGGCCAATTCTATTTGGCGGTTTTTCATTCATGGAGGGAGAGACAGGGCCAATTGGTCTGTGGGAGGATTTTGGAGACTATCTATTTTATTTGCCTCGATTTTTGCTGACTGAAAGCGCTAATGGGACCTTTCTAACCTCTACGAAATTAATCACAGAAGATTGTGATGATTGTTCAATTGAACGATTCTTGGAAGATAGGGAACAGCTAATGTCGCTGTCTCCTGCTATGGTAGAGGAAATTCCTTCTTTCTCGCATGTGGAAGAAAGGGATGTGGAAAAATGGAAGGAAGCCATTGAGCGGTCAGTAGAAGATATTCGTACAGGTCTTCTGGATAAGGTCGTTCTTGCACGCGAAGTGAGTCTTCATTTTGAAGGGAAGATACCGAGCGGGACAATCCTTCATAATTTAACGGAACAGCAGCCGGGAAGCTTTATCTTTGGAGTGGAGTCTGGCGAATCATGTTTCCTTGGTGCTTCACCTGAGCGGTTGATTAAGAAGGAAGGGAAACAAATCTTCTCCGCTTGTTTAGCGGGCTCCATCAAAAGAGGCGATGATGCTCGCACGGATGAACAATTAGGGCTGGAGCTATGGAACGATGAAAAAAACCGTTCTGAGCATGAATTTGTGGTTAGCATGATGCGAAAGGCAATGGAAGAGCAATGTATAGAACTCGATATACCACAGGAGCCGATTTTAATGAAGCTGGCGAATATCCAGCATCTCTATACACCTGTTAAAGGAACTTCACTGCCGAATAGCTCAATCTTGGAATTCGTAGAATTATTGCATCCGACACCTGCTCTTGGGGGAGCTCCGAGAAAGATTGCCATGGAGAAAATCAGCGAATATGAACAAATGGAGCGAGGATTTTATTCCTCTCCTGTTGGATGGATGGATATGAAGGGAAACGGCGATTTTGCCGTCGGGATTCGATCAGGACTTATTAAGGGGGGACAAGCCTCCCTCTTTGCGGGCTGTGGAATTGTGGAAGGATCCGTTCCTGAGAGTGAGCTAACGGAAACGAAAGTGAAATTCAAGCCTATGCTAAATGCTTTAGGAGGATTAAGGATATGAAACATCAAGAGGCTTTAACTGCCTATATTGCATCCTTTGTGGATGAATTGACGGCATGTGGCGTCCAAGACGTTGTCATTAGCCCCGGCTCAAGGTCCACACCATTAGCCTATTGCATGGCGGAGCACGAGGGAATGGACGTTCATTTAAATATAGATGAGCGTTCGGCTGCTTTCTTCGCGCTGGGCATGGCTAAAGAGAAGCGCAGCCCTGTTGCGATTCTTTGCACATCTGGCACGGCAGCCGCAAATTATTATCCGGCCATTGTGGAAGCGCATTACTCAAGGGTGCCATTAATTGTACTGACGGCAGATAGGCCGCATGAGTTAAGGGATATTGGTGCTCCGCAAGCGATTGATCAGCTGCATTTATATGGAAAGCATGTAAAATGGTTTGTGGAAATGGCTCTCCCTGAATCAGCTTTATCCATGCTTCATTACGCAAGGACGATTGCGGCTCGTGCTGCAGGAACGGCGGTTCTTGAACCAGCAGGTCCGGTCCATATCAATATCCCGCTTCGTGAGCCGCTGATTCCGAACCTGGCAGATATGAAGAAATGGGTGAAAGCAAGCGAGAAGAGGGAGTCAAGCATCGATATTAGACAAGGAAAGTCAGCGCTCGCTGATTCTCAATACAAGGAATGCTTGGAGCTAATTGAACAGGCTAGACGAGGCTTGATAATTTGCGGTCCGATGGACATTCCTGGATTTGATCAAGCGGTTAGCCGTCTTTCTGAAACAACGGGATTTCCAATCCTTGCTGATCCTCTCTCTCAGCTTAGAGGGAGCGGCTATTGTAAAGAAAGCATCATTGAGGGATATGATACTTTCTTGAAGGATGCATCTTTATGCGAAAGCTTGAAACCAGATTTAATTATCCGTTTTGGAGCTATGCCTGTCTCCAAACCACTGCTCTTATTTATTAAGGGAATGGAGCAGGTGAACCATATGGTCATCGATGGCGGCTTAGGCTGGAGAGAGCCGACAGGGATGGGGACACATATGATTTATTGTGAGGAGACGGTCTTTTGTGAAAGGCTCGCTCTTGAATTTGAGAAAGAGCGGAATAGAGAGTGGCTAGGGAAGTGGAAGGCCATTGATCAGGTCGCTAAGCAAGAGCTTCGGAACATCCAAGATGAAACCGTTTTGCAGGAAGGAAAGCTTTTCGCGAAACTTCAGAGCTTACTGCCTGATCGGGCAAATTTGGTCGTTGGTAACAGCATGCCAATCAGGAATGTAGATACCTTCTTTCATGACTCTGAAAAAGAGATACGAATATTTGCTAACCGTGGAGCGAATGGGATTGATGGAACAATTTCCACGGCTCTTGGTATTGCCGCTTCATCAGAACAGCCAACCGTGCTTGCGCTCGGTGATTTGAGCTTCTTCCATGATATGAATGGTCTGCTTGCCGCGAAGATGCACAACTTAAACCTCCTCGTTATTGTCATTAATAATGATGGCGGAGGAATCTTCTCCTACTTGCCACAGGCACAGGAGGAACGCCACTTTGAGGAGCTATTTGGAACGCCGCATGGCCTAAGCTTTGAACATACGGCTGCTTTATATGGCGCGAACTATGCATGCCCTGCGACTTGGGACGAAGTGGATGAAGCAATCAGCAGCTGGTCGGGGAATCCTGATTTCCGAGTTGTCGAGGTCATGACAGACCGGAAGTATGATGTAGAAACTTATCGAGCTTTGGTGAAACATGTTTCCCAGGAAATAAGAGCGATGCGTCATGTCGATTGAGCGTTTCATCCCCATTAACGGCGTTACCTACCATATTCGCATAGAGGGTACAGGTGAACCGGTGCTCCTTCTTCATGGCTTTACGGGGAGCCTTCATACATGGAGCTATCTAATAGAAACATATAAAGAGAAGTTTAGCTTCCTCGCTGTGGACTTACTAGGGCACGGACAGACTGATTCGCCGGAACAACCTGAAAGATATCGAATGGAAGCAGCCGCTGATGATATTAAGGAGCTGCTTGACTGTCTTGGTGTAAGGCCGGTCCACCTGCTTGGCTATTCGATGGGCGGAAGATTGGCCATAGGATTTGCTGCCCGTTATCCGCACTATGTAAGGAGCCTCATCCTTGAAAGCTCATCGCCGGGGCTTAAGACACTCCAGGAGCAGAATGCCCGTAAAAAGCATGATGCCGAATTGGCTGAACGCATTATGAATATTGGTGTGGAAAGATTCACGGAGGAATGGAGCGGAATTCCGCTCTTTTCCACTCAAGAGAGGCTGCCGCAGGAGATGAAGGACCGAGTGAGGAAGGAACGGCTGCTGCAAAAAGAAGCCGGCCTTGCCGGAAGCCTGAAAGGGATGGGAACTGGCTCTCAGCCATCCTTATGGGGGGATCTATCCAGCCTGCAAATGCCAGTCCTTGTTCTTGCTGGTGAGTACGATTTGAAGTTTGTGCATATAGCTAAACAAATGACTACTACCTTGCCGAATCATGAAATACATATTTTCGGGGATGCTGGTCATGCAATTCACGTGGAGAAACCTGCGGAATTTGGTAAAATAGTAAATGAATATTTATTAAGGAGGAAAAATGATGGCAATTAAGTGGGTTCCAATTCGTACATACGATGAAATACTTTATGAAAAATATAATGGGATTGCCAAGATTACAATCAACAGGCCGGAGGTAAGAAATGCCTTCACACCAAAAACTGTGACGGAATTAATTGATGCCTTCTCACGCGCGCGCGATGATAACGAAATTGGGGTTATTATTCTGACGGGTGCTGGAGACCTGGCCTTCTGTTCAGGCGGTGATCAAAAGGTGAGAGGTCATGGCGGATATGTAGGTGATGATGAAATTCCGCGCTTGAACGTGCTGGATCTTCAACGCTTGATTCGCGTCATTCCAAAACCAGTAGTAGCCATGGTTGCCGGCTATGCAATCGGCGGCGGTCATGTACTTCATGTTGTTTGTGACTTAACGATTGCGGCAGAAAACGCTCGTTTTGGACAAACTGGTCCGAATGTAGGAAGCTTTGATGCGGGATATGGAGCAGGCTACTTGGCTAGAATCGTCGGCCATAAGAAGGCGAAGGAAATTTGGTACCTATGCCGTCAATATGATGCACAAGAAGCGCTTGATATGGGGCTAGTTAATAAAGTAGTTCCTCTAGAAGACTTGGAGAAGGAAACGGTTGAGTGGTGCGAGATCATGCTCGAGAAGAGCCCGACAGCACTTCGATTCTTAAAAGCTTCCTTCAACGCGGACACAGACGGTTTGGCAGGCTTACAGCAATTAGCTGGAGATGCTACATTGCTTTACTATACAACGGAAGAGGCAAAAGAAGGAAGAGATGCTTTCAAGGAGAAACGCAAGCCTGACTTCGGCCAATTCCCAAGGTTCCCTTGATTTTAATTTTATGCACACAGCTTGACGCTTAGTTTCGTCAGGCTGTTTCCATTTTTATAGAGTGAAAAAGGTGAGGATATGTTAACACAAGGAATTTCATCTATACCGCAATTGCTTAATCAGCGTGCAGCCTTGACTCCTGAGAGAGACGCCTTGTTCTTTGAGGGGAGCCGCTGGTCCTTTGATGAATTAAGACAGATGTCTCTTCTTTATGCCGAAAAGCTCACGGGTCATGGCATCTCCCGCGGACAGCTGGTGGCGCTGCAAATGCGAAACAGTGCTGAGATGGTCTTCGTCATTCATGGGCTTATGATGATTGGAGCTAAAACGCTTTTACTCAATGTACGGTTGACCGACCATGAGCGTGAGTGGCAGATTCGGGATGCAAAGGCTGATTTCTTGGTTTCGGATAAGGAGGCAGAGAGTGAGGTCAAGATTATTACTTTAGCGTCACTCAGGGAGACAGCGCCGCAGAGGTGTCTTTTCCTTAAGGAACTGGATCTTGCTGAGACGGCAACGATTATGTATACATCTGGAACGACGGGAAAGCCAAAGGCCGTCAAACAAACATATGGAAACCATCTATTCAGTGCTTTTGGCTCTGTGCTCAATCTCGGTTTAGGGGATAATGACAAATGGTTATGCACAATGCCGTTATTTCATATAAGCGGCCTATCCATCTTATTTCGCTCCGTCATCTATGGAAGCCCTGTTGTCCTTCATCGGCAATTTGATCCAAGGCTTGCAAATCAGGCCATTCAAACTGAAGGCGTGACCATTATGTCCGTTGTTTCTGCCATGTTAAGCCGTATGCTGGATGATTTGGGAGAAGCCGAGTATCCAGAGAGCTTTCGAGGCATGCTCTTAGGTGGCGGACCAGCACCAATGCCATTATTGAAACGCAGTGCCGAGAAAGGGATTCGCGTCTTCCAGACATATGGTATGACGGAGACATCCTCTCAAATCGCTACCCTTGCGCCGGAGGATGCCATAAGGAAAATCGGTTCATCCGGCAAGCCCTTATTCCCATGTGCAATCTCCATCTGGAAGGAAGACCGGGAAGCAAGCGCTAATGAACCTGGTGAGATACGCGTTAAAGGACCGAACGTGACACCTGGCTATCTTCATGGAAGAGGCAGTGAGTCTTTTAGGGATGGCTGGTTTTACACAGGAGACCTTGGTTACTTGGATGAGGAGGGCTATTTATATATGCTTGACCGCCGTTCTGACTTAATCATCTCCGGTGGGGAAAATGTGTATCCAGCAGAGATTGAATCCGTGCTGAGCGCGTACCCGGCAGTGAGGGAAGCAGGTGTGACTGGAATAATTGACGATAGCTGGGGAGCCGTACCAGCAGCCGCGCTCGTCTTAAAGGATGGCGCCGTATTCAATGAGGAGGAAATTCTGCATTTCTGTAAAGAGAGGCTTGCCAGGTACAAGATTCCCAAGCATTTCGCCATTGTGCATGAGCTTCCCCGCAATGCTTCTAATAAGCTTGTCCGGAAAGAATTAACCAAATATTTTTGGTGAATTCAGAAAATTGGGTGAAGGACTTATTCTTTTCAGTCTTGATTTCCAGTATAATAATAAAAAGACATGAAAAGGCGGGGAGAAAATGGCTCGTTCGAAAAAGCAATACTTAATTGCAGAGATTCTATTGCGGCGCGGACTTCCATTATCAGTGATAACCGCAATTACTAACATTGCTGAAAAAGAAGTCGCGTCATTATTAAAGGAAATCAAATAAAATGAAAGCGCCTATATGAAGGCGCTTTCATTTTGTTTTTAATGATTAGGCTAGACCATTTGGCTAGCCCATAATTCTTTTAGCTGTGCTGGCGGATAAGGCTGGTCAACCGGCTGTTGAGAGATGATAAATCCCCTTGGCCGTAGGTGAACCTCACAAAGCTTTCATCAAGCCCTAAAGCTTCAAAAATGCCAAAGCCGCGAGCTCTTCGGTCAATTTGGAGAAGAACCTCAATTTGATCCTGCGAGACGTAAAAAATGGCTTCGAGCTCGTCTAGTTTTGAACGAAATTCCCCGCTGATTGGCTTGAATTCAAATTCCTGCACGAACGGAAATCTCTTGCGAATGGATGCGGGAGCTTTCTTGCATTCTACCTCACGCAGACGGAATCCAATCTCGCTAACAGTCTGGAGAAATTCAAGTACAAGTGGATGGGGATTAATATCGATGTAATCCTGGTCTTGCGGGTCAACAGCGTTTTTGATATCCAATCCAGTTTGAATCCATGCGCGTGTACGCCCTTTTGTAATAGGAACGTCATAGGGCAGCTGGAAGGAGAACGGGATTTCCTTTAACTCATTCGGCTGAATCAGGAAGGCTTCGGATAGTTGATATTTCTCAACCACTGCTTTTTGGGTGAACTTTTTGTCATCTTGCTCGACCTCATACGTTACCATGAGTGACAGATAAAGCCGCTCAATCTGCTGTTCTGTTTTGCCGCCTTGAACAATCACCTTGCCGGATAACTCTTCTCCGACTGTGTAGCTTGTTTTATACAATTGAGTATCGACCTTGGCTGCTCCAATTCCTATAGAACTTAGCATTTTATTTAGCATCTCTCAACTTCTCCCTTTTTGAAAAGTTTTATTATATATGTTGAATTTATTATATAATTAACTCAGATTTAAGACTAGTCTGATTTTTGCAAAAAAGAGGCTTCTTGCGAGAGAAGCCTCATGATATTAAAGGTGTGTTTCGCTTGCTGGACGGAATGTCTTGCAGCCGGTATCGCCGCTTTTATGAGCCCGCTCCTCTGAATAAGTGTGCACAGCGATTCGTTCGGCTGCACATTTATTGCCCTCTTTCCAGAAATGACATGAATCGACTGAGCATTTGACTCCATGTGGCATCATCAATCCCCTCCTTTAATGTTTAGGATGCAGCGGAAACGGTGTTTTATGAGCAGAAAAATATGGGCATGCATGATAAAAAAAAGCGGAAGATAGACCTCCATGCAGGAGTTATCTTCCGCTTTTGTTTATCAGCTTAGTTTAGGGCTGTATTCAATGATTCAAGATTATCTTCCATGATGGAGAAATAATCACGGTCCTTGTCGATGTCATCCTGAGTCAATGTAGCCAGATTATGAATAGGAAGTGTGGTCAGCTTTGCCTCATTTTTGATAACGTTTGTCAATTTGCTGCTGACATTCTGCTCAACAAGGAGGTATTTTAAGTTATATTTTCTTGCCTTTTCTACAAGATTCTGCAAGGATTTCTGGCTTGGTTCCTCTGAAGTAGAGATGCCAGAAATGCTGATTTGATCAAGTCCATATCTAGAGGTCCAATAACCAAAGGCAGCATGAGAAACGAGGAATTCAGAATGCTTGGCGTTCTCGATTGTTTTGGAGTAATCCTCATTCAGATTGTCCAGCTTCTCGGCTAATGCTTCGTAATTTGACTCGAATGTATCGCTTTGTTCAGGCAGTTTAGAGGATAGGGAGTCCTTAATCAATTCGGCCATTTCCTTTGCGTAGACTGGATCAATCCATAGGTGAGGGTCAGTTGAGCCATGTTCATGGCCGTGATCATCCTCTTCCTCATGATTATGTTCTTCCGCTGTATGGCTGTCCTCACCAATGTGAACCTCCTCGCCAATAGCGATCATATCGACATTCTCATTTTTTAACGTTTTCTTGGCGTTGGTAACAAAGCCTTCAAGATTATAGCCTATATAGTAGAATAGGTCAGCTTCTGCAATGTTGATGATATCCTTTTGGGTTGGTTCAAAAGTGTGTTCATCAACTCCAGCTGGATAGACAGAGTTTACATCAACATAGTCGCCGCCAATTTGTTCCGCAAAGTATTGGAGAGGATAAACAGTTGTGTAGATGGTTATTTTATTATCATCTTTCTTGGTCTCGGATGAGGACGAACCGCAGCCGGCCAAGAAAACGGATGCTGTCAGAATTAGTGCGAATATAAATGTTAGCTTACGCAAAGCTAATGCCTCCTTTTTCTCTTAATCGTACTGATTACGATTTAAACGACATAAAAATAAATCGAAATGATTTCGATTTAATATAGAGTAATGATACAGCTTTTTTTTTGATAAATCAAGTAGTTTATCAACTATCCTTTTTCTCCGGTACGGGATCGAAGCCTCCTGGATGGAAGGGATGACATTTTGATATTCGCTTAATGGTAAGCCATGTTCCTTTCAACGCTCCAAAGCGTTCGATAGCCTCAAGGCCATATGTGGAGCAAGTTGGATAAAAGCGGCAGCTTGGCGGTTTTAGCGGTGAGATGCCTACTCGATAAAAACGGATTATTTTTAGCAGTATTTTTTTCATGTCGGATAACTTCTTTCCTGTTTGGTCTTTTTCCCATATGATAAAGTTTTTTGCTTGAAACAGCAAATTTTTAAGATGAAATATATGTGAGGAAGAGGTAGAATGAATAGGAGTAAAAAAGGAGGTCATGAATATATGCCATCTGTAGAAAGCTTTGAATTGGATCATAATGCGGTTAAAGCACCATATGTCCGCCATTGCGGCGTTCATAAGGTGGGGAGCGACGGTGTTGTGAATAAGTTTGATATTCGTTTCTGCCAGCCGAACAAACAAGCGATGAAGCCTGATTCGATTCATACATTAGAACATTTGCTTGCCTTTAATATTCGTAAATATGCTGAGGATTATAGTCATTTTGATATTATTGATATCTCTCCAATGGGCTGCCAGACTGGATTTTATCTCGTTGTAAGCGGTGAGCCGACGGTTGAGGAAATCATCGATGTTCTTGATAAAACGATGAAGGAAGCAGTTGAGATCACTGAGATTCCAGCAGCCAATGAAAAACAATGCGGCCAGGCTAAATTACATGATTTAGAGGGTGCGAAGAAATTGATGAATTTCTGGCTGAAACAATCGAAGGAAGACTTAAAGCAAGTTTTTGCCTGACCTAAAGGAGGATTTATCCTCCTTTTTTTATTTACTCTCAGATGGTAATTCTTCTTTGATGTGCGGATTATTTTCTATGGGGTCAATTGTATGCTTGTATTCGTACGCTTTGGTTGTAACCATAGCTGTAACAGCGATAGTGACGACAATAATGATGGCACTAACAAGAAATACTATGTACATTATTCCCATTTATTATCCTCCTAAAAGACACATTTAAGGATAGTATACCATTTTGAGCACAAAGAAAAAAACCTCCTCAAGTAGGAAGGTTCGGCTATGTATGCATGCCAATCAATGAATTAATTTGGAAATACCCGGTTCAATCAAATCATTCGCAAAGCGCTTCTTTAAGCTGTTAGCTAAATATAACCCCATCAGATTATATAGTTCATGGTCCTCTAGTTCGCTAATCAGCTGTAGCACATCAGTGCGGTCAAGCTGCTCCAAAACGGCGAGTGTCAATACATCGATATCATCGTCATCCCCGGTAAGTTTATCACGATATAGTTGATATAATTCATCTATGAAATTCATACTTTAAACTCCTTCCCTTTTGTATTTCTCTATCCGTATAGTATTTGTTTACCCAAACATTATTAAGTCTACTCTTCAAAAATAAGAAATATTGCAAAGAAGGCGTTGAATATGGGGGGATTGGAATGGAATGCTATAATCTTATGTAGATAGAGCCATGAATTATCCATTATAGAGGAGGTGACAAGAATGAAGATATTTCAGGATTTCTATGGGAATAAGGTTCAATGGCATGATGAGCAAGGATTATTTGAGGAGAGGGCTGCCCATGTTCTCGTGATTTGTTCATTTGAGGGGAAGTGGCTGCTGACGCAACATCCTAAGCGTGGGATTGAATTTCCCGGTGGAAAAGTTGAAGAAAATGAAACCCCTGTTCAGGCAGCGATACGTGAGGTGAGAGAAGAAACAGGGGGAATCGTGGGTAACTTAGTTCCTCTTGGCGAATATCGAGTGGACAGTGGTGCATCACCAATCATTAAAGCTGTCTACCATGCAGATATTATTGAGATAGAGAGCAAAAGTGATTTTATGGAGACGGATGGTCCCCTCTTGCTGGAGCACTTACCAGATAACTATCAAACCAGCCATGAATACAGCTTTATTATGAAGGATGAGGTAGTTCCTTATTCATTGAGTCGGCTGAGAATCATTAAAGCTGCTGATCACGGATGAGTTTTGATTCAAGGTATTCCACAAATTTATACATAACGGTAGCAAAGACGGCAATAACGAGCAAGGACATGAGAACGAGCGTGAAATTAAAGACTTGGAATCCGTAAATGATTAAGTAGCCGAGCCCCTCTGAGCTAACGAGGAATTCGCCGACAATAACACCGACCCATGCCAGCCCGACATTAACTTTTAAGGTGGATATAATAACCGGCATCGAATAAGGAAGGACGGCTTCCATGAAGATACGTCCTCTTTTAGCCTTAAAGGTTTGCAGCACCTTAATATAATTCGGATCTATGTCCCTGAAGCTTGTATACACAACGATGGTCGTGATGATAACAGAGATGATAATCCCATTTGCAATGATGGAAGAAAGGCCAGGTCCCATGGCGACGATTATGATAGGCCCGAGGGCTACTTTTGGCATCGCGTTAAAGATGACCAAGTATGGATCCAATACTTTGGATAGAAGCGGTGACCACCATAGCACAGCAGCCAATATTGTTCCAAGAAGCGTGCCGAGAATGAAACTGACAACGGTCTCAAATAAAGTGAGTCCGCTATGGGCGGCGAGACTTCCGTCTTGAATTTTCTCGATAAGCATTTCAATGACGCTTGAAGGCGCGGAGAAAAGAAGTGGATCAATCCATAGCAGTCGGCTCGCTGTTTCCCATAAAGCGAAAAAGAGAATAAACAAGATTCCCTGGTAGCTCCATACTTGGCGTTGTGATTTTTTTAATTGCTGAAGGTAGCCGCGGTGCAAGGCTTGAACTTTATTTTCATCAGGCATATTGTTCCATCTCCTTCCAGATGGATTGAAAGATTTCATTGTAATCAGGATGATTCCTGGCCGTAAATGGCGAAAGATTTCTGACTTCATTCGGAACAATGAATTCTTTTTGAATCTTGCCGGGGTGGGGAGAAAGCAGAAAAATACGATCGCTCATGGCCACAGCTTCCCCGATATCATGGGTGACAAGGATGGCTGTTTTTCCAAAGGATTTCAAGGTTGATGAGACTAGGTCCTCTAATTTGAGCTTAGTCTGAAAATCGAGGGCTGAAAATGGCTCATCGAGCAGAAGGAGAGACGGGTTAGTGGCAAGCGTACGAACAAGTGCGACTCGCTGGCGCATTCCTCCGGATAATTCACGCGGGAATTTGGCTAAAACATCTCCAAGTCCAATTTGTTCTAGCAGCGCCACGGCATTTGCTTCATGTTCTTGATCCAGCTTCTTCAAAAGCTTAGGGCCAATCAGAATATTTTCCTTAATGGTCTTCCATGGAAATAGGTAATCCTGCTGAAGCATATAGCCAATGTCCTCCCTGTTTTCCAATACATTATGACCGGATATGGTAACAGAGCCCTCTGTAGGCTTTATTAAACCGGAGACAATGGAGAGCAGGGTGGTTTTGCCGCAGCCGCTTGGGCCGAGAAGGGAAATAAATTCCCCTTTCTCGACACTTAGCGTGATGTCTTCAAGAGCGACGGATGCTTCATTTTTGGATAAATATAGATGTGAGACATTTTCGATTTGGAGTAAAGGCATGATGCTATGCGCTCCTTTTTATTTAGATACTTCTTTAGCGAATGAGGTATCCACTAATGTTTGATGATCGATGAAGGAATCAAGCTCTCCGGCTTCTTTCATGATGTCCTGGAGGTTTGCCCATTCTGCTTGATCAAGAATTGGGTCTAGTGCAAATGATTCCTGTGCTTTGTACCGCTCCACCGCCATGGCGATGATGGAGGCATCGGTGTCCTCAAAATAAGGCGAAATGACATCGGCTACTTCTTTTGAATCCGTTTCTTGTACCCATTGCTGGGCTTTATAGATAGCACGTGTGAATTTTTCAACGGTATCTTGGTTATCTTTTATATAACTCTGTTTAGCCATAAAGGTTGTATAAGGTACATGACCGGATTCCTGGCCAAATGAGGCGACGATATAGCCTTTACCTTCTTTTTCGAACATGCTGGCCTGGGGTTCGAATAGCTGAACAAATTCACCGGTCCCGGATGAGAAGGCGCTTGCGATATTGGCAAAGTCGATGTTTTGAACCAAGTTCAAGTCGCTTTTCGGATCAATGTCATGTTTTTTTAGCACAAACTCACCGACCATCTGCGGCATGCCGCCTTTACGCTGCCCTAAAAAGGTACTGTCTTTGAGCATATCCCAATTGAAATTATCAATTGGTTTCCGGGACACAAGAAAGGTGCCGTCGGTTTGGGTAAGCTGAGCGAAATTAATAACCGGATCGCGTGATTCTTGGCCATGCACATATATGGATGTTTCTGAGCCGACAAGCGCGATATCAGCGCCGCCTGATAATAGGGCCGTCATGGTTTTATCACCGCCCCAGGTGGTCTGCAGGTCGATATCAAGGCCCTCTTCTTTAAAGAAGCCCTTTTCAATGGCAGCATATTGCGGAGCATAGAATATGGAGCGGGTGACCTCTGCTACGCGGACGGGTTTCACCGTCTCCTTCTTTTCTTCTCCGTTATCTTTACAGGCAGCTAAACTAAAGAGAAGAATGATGGAAAACAAGGAGAATAGGCTGGTTTTAAGCTTGTTCTTCAAGGGAAATTCCTCCTTAACAGGCAATATGTATGCCGTAGGTTTGATACTTGCATTGTATGTATTCATGAAAAAATGTGTGAAGGCCTATATGTGAAAGGATTGAGGCGATGTGGAACAGCAGTTCTCTAAACTTGGAGAAATAGTCGAAAAAAGACGATATCCTTCCCCGCACCCAAGGATTTCTTTATATATGGTGAGCTATCTTTCGAATGGATTGGTCGTAAAGGGATTGCTTGCTGAGCCAAAAGATGCGGGAATGTATGATGGATTTCTATATTTGCGCGGCGGTATTAAAAATGTCGGCACGGTTAGGCCAAGCCGGATTATACAATTTGCCTCTCAAGGATTTGTCGTCTTTGCTCCCTTTTATCGAGGGAATCAAGGAGGGGAGGGGGATGAGGACTTTGCCCTTGAGGATCGCTGGGATGCGATTGCTGGCTTTGAATTATTGAAGAGGCATCCAATGGTCAAGCCTGACAGGATCCATCTGTTCGGCTTCTCGCGCGGCGGAATAATGGCCCTTTGGACGGCTATCAGCTGTCCTGAGGCAGCCTCCCTTGTGACGTGGGGCGGTGTTTCTGACATGATTCTCACCTATGAAGAGCGGATTGATCTCCGGAGAATGCTCAAACGGGTCATTGGCGGAAGCCCCATGAAATATCCCGATGCCTACAAAGCGCGCACACCGCTCTATCATGCAGATAAGATTCGCTGTGATGTTCTTATCATTCATGGAGAGGAAGATGAAAATGTTTCAATCCAGCATGCCGTGATGCTCGAGGAACGGCTGACGAATACGCAAAAGCAAGCGGAAACATGGTATTTTCCAGGTTTCACGCATTATTTCCCGCCAAAAATAAACCGCCAAATCGTACGGGATTTGACGAAATGGATGAAAGAAACGGCTTCCAATGGTACGATAGTAGGTAAGTAGAATAAACGGGGGAGTTGAATAATGTGGGCATGCCAATGGAGTTGAATACCCTCATTGTGACGAAATCAAATGAAAAACGTGTACAAGAAAATCTCTTTACACTGCAAAAGGACGGCTACAGAATATACCCAATCGATATCCCGATAGAAATTAGAAGAACCTTGGAGGGAGAGACAAGAGGGACCGCATTGATCAAGAAAGTTGAATGGGAGAATGCCAAGACAACGATTACTTATCAGTTCATCTCCTTGAATTCAAGCAACTAAGAGAGTAAAGCAAACAGATTCATACGGCTGTTTGCTTTTTTGCTATTTCCTTAAACAAAGAATGGATAGGATTTGGTATTTATTAAAATTGGTGAAGGGATGAGTTGGTATGAAAAGGGGGGACAGGGATTGGAGAACGAGGCAGATATCCTTAAAGCCATCGAACAAGATCGTTGGATGATGGAGACTCTTGAGGCAGCGCGTGCCATACATAAGCCTGATTGGTGGATTTGTGCGGGGTTTGTCCGCACAAAGGTATGGGATATCTTGCATGGATATACTAAGCGTAGCCCCCTTCCAGATATTGATTTTATCTATTTTGATGAGGAACAAGCAGAGGAGAGTGTAGAGAAGGAGTTAGAGCGTCAACTGCGGCAATTGCTTCCCGGAAGACCGTGGTCGGTAAAGAATGAGGCACGCATGCATGTAGTTAATAGAATAACACCGTATGCGTCTTCGCGTGATGCCATATCTAAATTCCCTGAAACAGTAAGTGCCCTTGGGGTCAAATTGGATGAGCAAGGGAAGCTGCAGTTAATTGCACCCTGGGGCATTCATGATCTTCTAATGATGAAGATACGCCCTACCACTTTCTTTTCAGAGTCAAAAGAGCGTATGAACATATATGAGAGAAGGATCGAGATGAAGAAATGGCATGTAAGGTGGCCGCTTGTTGAAAAGATAGAGCGCTAAATGATACAAAATCATGAAAAAAAGCGGAGAAACCTTTCTCCGCTTTTGGCTATATTAGGCGATTGGCCCGCCCTTAATGACAATACTAGGGTCAATATTCTTGAATGACAAGAAATTCTCCCGGAACTTTGCTGCTAATTCATGCGCTTTTTTGTTGTAAGCTTCTTCGTCCGCCCATGTTTTATTTGGTTGGAGGACTAAATCGGGAACTCCTGGAACATGAAGCGGGATGTGCAACCCGAATATGCTGTCTTTTATGGTTTCAACATTATTCAGCTCACCCTCAAGGGCAGCTTGCACCATTAAGCGCGTGTAGGAAAGCTTCATTCGGCTTCCTGTACCATATACTCCGCCTGTCCATCCTGTGTTTACAAGGTAAACTTGTACATTATGTTCCTCGATACTCTTGCCGAGCATATCAGCATAGCGAGTTGGCTGTAATGGCAGGAACGGAGAACCGAAGCAGGTTGAGAAGGTAGCCTCAGGAGCGGTAATTCCGCGTTCTGTTCCGGCAAGTTTGCTTGTATAGCCACTAAGGAAATGATACATCGCCTGTTCTTTTGTGAGTTTGCTGATCGGTGGAAGAACACCGAATGCGTCAGCAGTCAAAAAGATAATCGTCGTTGGATGCCCGGCTACGCTTGGATTAACGATATTGCTGATGGCATCAATTGGGTATGCTGCCCGTGTGTTTTCCGTCAGGAAGCCGTTGTCATAATCTGCGATTCTTGTCTTCTCATCAACCATGACATTCTCAAGGACAGATCCAAAGCGGATGGCATCAAAGATTTGCGGCTCCTTCTCCCGGGAAAGATTGATGCATTTTGCATAACAGCCGCCTTCAATATTAAAGACGCCGCTAGGAGACCAGCCATGTTCATCATCCCCAATCAATCGGCGGCTCGGGTCAGCAGACAAAGTAGTTTTGCCTGTACCGGAGAGACCGAAGAATAAGGCGACATCTCCTTCCTGGCCGACATTGGCTGAACAGTGCATGGAGAATACATCCCTCTCAGGCAGCAAATAGTTCATGATGGAGAAGACAGATTTCTTCATTTCCCCAGCGTATTCTGTACCGCCGATTAAGACAATCTTCTTTTCGAAAGAAATGATGATGAACGTTTCTGAATTCGTTCCGTCTACTGCTGGATCTGCCTTAAACCCAGGCGCACAAATAATCGTAAACTCGGAGTGATGGCTTCCTAGCTCTTGTGCTGTAGGACGAATGAGCAGCTGGTGGATAAAGAGGTTATGCCATGCATATTCGTTGATTACTTGAATAGGAAGGCGGTAATCTTGATCAGCGCCAGCATAGCCGTTGAAAACGAAGAGCTCATCTTTCTCGTTTAAGTAGTTAATGACTTTTTCATATAGGTTAGCGAATGCATCCTCGGAAATAGGCCTATTCACATTTCCCCAGTCGATTTTGTCTTTTGAGGATGCTTCTTCTACAATATATTTATCTTTCGGAGATCGACCGGTATACTTCCCTGTCTCCGCTTTAACGGCACCGGTTGATGTCAGGATTCCTTCGTTTCTTGCTAATACTTTTTCAACCAATTGAGGAACGGATAACTGGATGTGCATATTCTCATTTGTTAGCTGTGGTTTCAACTCATTGGATATTTCAACTTGGTTCATAAGAAATCATCCTCTTCCAATTATTGTATTTATCTCTCGTATGGAAAATAGTATAACATATTCGTATTAATTGAACATACTAATTAGGTAAATAAAAATATTAACCAACCTTCTCTAAACCGTAAGAACATTCCCTCCCTCAAGCAGCATAGGCGGAGCTCATTCTAATATATTTCTAAAGTACTTTGTTTAATTATTCACAATAATTATATCAGTTTATTCGCACTATTTCGATACCTGTTGTCCTTAGATTTCATGCGTTATATCATGCACATATATTGACAGTTCATAGTATATTAAGTTAAGATTTAACTTTGAAACGGATACTCTTATCAAGACTCGGTGGAGGGAACAAAGCTCTATGAAGCCGGGGCAACCTGCAGTTTGAATCCATGGAGGTTCACGCAAAGGTGCTAACTTGATGCAAGGCTAATAGAAGCCTTGAACGATGAGAGTGAAAGGCGAATTTCGTGAGATATTAGACCTTTCCTCTTTAGGAAGGTCTTTTTTTGTGCATTCAGGACATGACTAAAGATAATGAGTAGCCGTCATAGAGAAGAATTTAAGGAGGAGTTTTTATGTCGACTAAAAGACATTTGTTTACATCCGAATCTGTAACAGAGGGACATCCGGACAAGATTTGCGATCAGATTTCCGATTCTATTCTAGATGAGATTCTTGCAAAGGATCCCAATGCGCGCGTGGCTTGTGAAACGTCTGTAACGACAGGTCTTGTGCTTGTCGCTGGAGAGATTACGACATCTACTTATGTGGATATCCCGAAAATTGTGCGTGAAACGATTAAAGGAATTGGCTATACAAGGGCGAAGTACGGATTTGATGCAGAGACTTGTGCTGTTTTGACTTCCATTGATGAACAATCAGCGGACATTGCCCAAGGGGTGGACCAGGCACTTGAATCTCGTGAAGGAACGATGACAGATCAAGAAATCGAAGCCATCGGTGCCGGTGACCAAGGTTTAATGTTCGGGTTTGCCTGCAATGAAACTGAGGAACTAATGCCTCTTCCAATTTCACTTGCCCACCAGTTATCAAGAAGATTGACAGAGGTTCGGAAACAAGAGGTACTCCCATACTTGCGACCGGATGGCAAGACTCAAGTCACGGTTGAGTATGATGAGAATGACAAACCAGTTCGCGTAGATACAATTGTCATTTCGACTCAGCATGATCCGGAAACAACATTGGAGGAAATTCAGGCGGATTTGAAGGAGCATGTGATCAAACCGGTTGTCCCAGCACATTTAATTGATGAATCGACAAAATACTTCATCAACCCAACAGGCCGCTTTGTTATTGGCGGACCGCAAGGCGATGCTGGATTAACTGGACGCAAAATCATCGTTGATACGTATGGCGGGTACGCTCGTCATGGCGGCGGCGCGTTCTCAGGAAAGGATGCAACAAAAGTGGACCGTTCCGCAGCTTATGCGGCAAGATACGTAGCGAAGAACATCGTAGCGGCAGGTCTTGCTGAAAAGGCTGAGGTCCAGCTGGCTTATGCGATTGGTGTTGCACAGCCTGTATCCATCTCCGTGAACACATTCGGTACTGGCAAGATAGATGAAGAGAAGTTAGTGGAACTTATCCGTGTGAACTTTGATCTTCGTCCAGCAGGCATTATCAAAATGCTTGATCTCCGACGTCCAATCTACAAGCAAACAGCTGCTTATGGTCATTTTGGCCGCAACGATCTGAATCTTCCATGGGAAAAAACAGATAAGGCTGAAGACTTGCGCGCACAAGCGGCAATTTAAACGACTATAAGGTGTACAGACTGCAGATAAAATCATTCGTGATTTTGTCTGCAGTTTTTTTATTTAAATCAGGTTTTCTTCATCGTTGGAACTAGAAGGACCGCCAAAGAAAGGATTCCTTGAGAATAGAGACAGCTATTTTTGCAAAGAATACCCAAAAATAAAACAAAATCAGGAAGTGATGGACGTTCCCTATGTCTGTGAATCAAATCTTACCTTAGGATATATCGAGTCCTGAGGTTTTTTCTTCTTACTGGACAAAAGATTTATAAAAAATACATATATTTCATAAAAAAGGAAAAATATAACTCTTTCTTCGACAATTAATGCATAGAAAGTCTGATAATATGTTGGCGGAATGATAAATAATTTATAAGTGAGGTTTTTATTAATAATGTGCGGTTTCGTTGGATGTGTTTGGAATCAATGCCAAGACGCTGTTGTCGCAGATGATTTAAAGAAAATGAACAATCTTATTTACCATAGGGGACCGGATGATAAGGGATTTTATGTGGATGAGCATATTCAACTAGGGTTCCGCCGTTTAAGCATCATTGACCTTGAAAGCGGGCATCAGCCGCTCTCGTTCGAGAATGAGCGATACTGGATTATCTTTAATGGAGAAATTTACAATTATTTGGAGCTTAGAGAAGAGCTTGCCTTTAAAGGGCTTGAATTTAAAACAAACTCTGATACGGAAGCCATCCTCGCTGCGTATGCTTTTTATGGAGAAGATGCTGTCAATTATCTCCGCGGCATGTTTGGGTTTGTTATATGGGACAAAGAGGAGAAATCCATCTTTGCTGCGCGTGATCCATTTGGAATTAAGCCTTTCTTTTATAAAGAGGAGGGAGAGAAACTATTCTTTGCCTCTGAGAAAAAAAGCATAGTGTTGGCTGCAGGTGAGGAAAAGGTCAATGTGGATGCTTTGCAGAACTATTTGACTTATCAATTCGTGCCAGAGCCAGAGACTATGACAGAAGGAATCCAAAAGCTTTTGCCAGGCCATTATTTAAAGAAAAAAATTGGTGAGCCAATTGAGATCGGGCGTTATTGGAAAGCGGCGTTTTCGCCGGCTCTAAAGTCTGAAGAAACTTGGGTGGAGGAAATCCGGGAAGTGATGATTGACAGCGTACAAAAGCATATGCGCTCAGACGTACCGGTCGGCTCCTTTCTGTCGGGCGGAATTGATTCATCTATCATCGCTTCTATCGCCAAGAAATCTCATCCCGGCATAAAGACATTCTCTGTCGGATTTGAGCATGAAGGATTTAGCGAGATTGACGTAGCGAAAGAAACAGCAGAAAAGCTGGACGTAGAAAATATAAGCTATATTATTACACCTGAAGAATATATGCAGGAGCTGCCGAAGATTATGTGGCATGCTGATGACCCATTGGCTGACCCAGCATGTGTTCCGCTTTATTTTGTGTCAAGGGAAGCGAGGAAGCATGTGAAGGTTGTATTGTCAGGCGAAGGAGCGGATGAGCTGTTTGGCGGATACAATATTTACCGTGAACCTCAATCGCTTGAAATATTCTCCAAAATGCCGCGTATCTTAACTCGCTCTCTTAAACAGATTGCAGCCATACTCCCTGAGGGTGTAAAAGGGAAGAGCTTCATTGAACGAGGCTGTACACCAATGGAGGAACGTTATATCGGCAATGCAAAAATGTTTTTGGAGAACGAAAAGAAGGAGCTGTACAAGCCTTATCACGACGGGCTGGATTATAAGAAAATCACAGCGCCATTCTATGAAGATACTGCGGGTTATGAGGATGTCAGCAAGATGCAATATATTGACATTCATACATGGCTGAGAGGGGATATACTCTTAAAAGCCGACCGTATGACAATGGCACACTCCTTAGAACTGCGCGTACCGTTCCTAGATAAGAGAGTGTTTGAAGTAGCCTCACAGATTCCATCTGACATGAAGACTAGCCATGGAACAACCAAGTATATTTTAAGGAAAGCGGTTGAAGGAATTGTTCCTGATCATGTCCTGACTAGAAAGAAACTTGGATTTCCAGTTCCTATTCGTCATTGGCTGAAAAATGAAATGTATGACTGGGCGATGGATCTGATTATTGATAGTGAAACCGATCACCTATTCGATAAGGATGTCATCTTCCGTTTGCTCGATGGCCATGTGAAAGGAAAAGGTGATTATAGCCGTAAGATTTGGACAGTGCTCGTGTTCATGATCTGGCATGGAGTATATATCGAAAAAAAGTATCCTTTCCAAACGAAGCCTGAAGAATTAGTTACGATGTCTTAATTGTCAATTGGAGCATCCGCGTTTCGTGGATGCTCTTTTATTTAAAAGGCTCTGTTAAAGTTTAGTGTTGATACTTTAACATCGTTGATTGTAGTGGAAGGTGGCTGACTCCTGCGGGATTAGCGGACAGGGGAGACCCACAGGCGCTGAAAGCGCCCGGGAGGCTCCCCGACCGCCCCGCGGAAAGCAGCCACCTGTAACGAAAATCAACATTTATATTTAACAAAGCCATTTAAAAAAATGAAGAGAAATGAAACCAAATCATTTCTCAATCAGTACAATTAGTATGGATATCTATTGTATTAGGTTCTTGTGATAAAAAAGACTGAGACATTTTCTGCTATTTGCGGTTTGGAAAGATTATACTTAAAAGATAAAGAACCATAAATCACCGTTATTATTCATGGACGGGAATAATGATAAAGGCAATAAAAAATGGGTATACAATAAGATGTATCCCCATTTGACAGATTTATTGATTTGGCTGAATGGGCTGTAAACTTGCGTAATATTGACCTTTTTCAGCATACTCCTTATAAATTCGGTCCATATCTTTTTTATCCTCCTCAGTCAGGGGCCGGACAACCTTGGCAGGTCTGCCAAAAGCAAGGGTGTTTGGCGGGATGATTTTTCCTTGAGGGACAAGGCTTCCTGCTCCAATGAAAGCTCCTTCGCCTATTTCAGCGCCATCTAGAATGATGGAGCCCATTCCGACCAAGGCTTTGCTCTTTACATGACAGCTATGGAGGATACATTGGTGTCCGATGGTCACATCATCTTCAAGAATCAGCGGATTATTAGGACTTTGATGGAGGACGGAATTATCCTGTACATTTACATTTTTGCCGATTATGACTGGAGCGACATCACCCCTGATGACGGTGTTGAACCAAATGCTTGAGTGTTCACCAATTGTCACATCACCGGTAATGACAGCGTAATCAGCGATATAGGCAGATTTATGTATGGAAGGGATTTTATCCTTATATTGATATAATTTCATTTCATAACCTCCGTAATCTATTGTAAAATTATAGTTAATCAAAAGTGTACATATAAAAAAATCACGTGTAAATATATTTACGTTATAAACAAACTGGAGGAGTGCATCTATGAAAAAATGGGAAACAGAGGGGAAGGCATACGGAGTCATTGTCATAGTCCACGGGGCAATGGAGCATTCCGGAAGATACAATTGGCTTGTCCAAAAGTGGCTGTCAGCTGGATACCATGTTATTATTGGCGATTTGCCTGGACAAGGGATGACCTCAAGGTCCAACCGCGGCCATATCGATTCATTTGATGAATATCTGGATACTGTTGAGACATGGGTTAATGAAGCATACACATTTGGCCTGCCTGTCTTTATGCTTGGCCATAGCATGGGCGGCTTGATTGTTGTTAAAATGCTGCAATCTAGCGAGTTTAACCTTGCTGGCGTCATTCTCTCCTCACCATGCTTTGGCACATTGGTCAATCCGCCAAGGCTGCTCAATTCACTCTCACATGTCTTGAATCTTGTTTATCCATCTTATCGCAGAAGTGCAGGGATAACAATTGACATGGCCACGCGAAATAAAGAAGTCATTGAATTTGATCTAAATGATTCTCTTTATGTGACGACTGTGTCGATTAGGTGGTATCGTGAACTTGTAAAGGCAATGAACGAAGCCTTTGACTTTGATGAGGACTTTCCGGACATTCCATTTTTGGTTATGCAGGCGGGGGATGACAAAATCGTTGACCGCAATTTGGTAAGAGAATGGTTTAATTATTGTCCTTCCTCCGAAAAGCATTATAAGGAGTGGCCGAAGCTTTATCACGAGATATTCAATGAACCAGAGCGAGAGGATGTATTTCAATACGCCAAGACCTTTGTTGAAGCCCGCCTCCGCAATATCGGTTATATCATTTAAGGAGATGGAGAATGTTGAGGCTGCCTGCAACTGAATTCGGATTAGCGAAATTGGTTTTTAAAGATATCTTCCCAATCGTTCATCGGGAATTGGACTATTGGGAGGAAAGAGCGAATTCAATTCCTAATGAGGAGCTTCGAATCCAAGCGAGAGCGAGCATTGCCAACAAGGCCTTCCATTGTGAGGGAGGATCGATTCTCGCCTTACTCGCAGGAGATAACAAGACCAAGGTGATTCAGTTCATCGTAGCCTATCAGACAATCAGTGATTACCTCGACAATCTATGTGATCGCAGTACCTCATTGGATCCCAAAGATTTTGCTCTTTTGCACGAATCCATGAAACATGCACTCAATCCTCAAGCGGAGCTAAAGAATTACTATGAACAGCGAGAGGATCAAAATGATGGCGGCTATTTGGCCGATTTGGTCAAAACATGCCAGGAGGTTTTGCGGGATTTGCCTCATTATGAGGAAATTCAGCCCTATTTGTTTGAACTTTGCGGGTATTATTGCGATCTTCAAATACATAAGCATGTTATATGGGAAGAAAGGGTAGATAGATTACAAGCGTGGTTCGAGACATATCGTCACCGCTTGCCGGAGGGCATGACATGGTATGAATTCAGTGCTTGTGCTGGCTCGACGCTCGGGATCTTTTGTCTCGTATCCTACGCGGTTCGTCCCCGTTTCCGGAATGATTTAGCTAAGGATGTGAGGGATGCTTACTTTCCTTATGTACAAGGTCTTCATATCATGCTGGATTATTTTATCGATCAAGAGGAAGACCGGATCGGGAATGATTTGAACTTTTGTTTTTATTATGAGTCTGAAAAGAAAATGATTGAGCGCTTATGCTATTTTTTGGAGCAGGCTAATCTTGATATCGAAAAGATTCCTGACAGTCGTTTTCATAAGATGGTGAATCAGGGGCTCGTGGGCATTTATCTTGCTGATGGAAAGGTAGCTGAGCAAAAGGATGTCAAAACCCATGTCCGTAAATTACTGAAACAGGGAGGATTCCGCTCCTATTTCTTTTATTGGAATTGTAAGGTTTACTATGCCATGAGAAAAGTGTCAAAGCGAACAGGCTAAAGAACACCTTGAGGGAGGAAATCTATCTGATGTTAAAGCTCAGTATTCTAGATCAATCGCCTAGGGCAGCTGGAGAACCAACCGAGAAGGCATTAAGCAATACAGTAGAACTGGCGAGTTTTGCTGAGGAATTAGGCTATTCGCGTATTTGGGTTTCGGAGCATCATGACAGTCTTGGGCTGGCAGGGTCAAGCCCGGAAATCCTGGCTACATGGATTGCTGCGAGAACGAGAAAAATTCGAGTGGGAACAGGCGGTGTGATGCTTCCGCATTATAGCGCCTATAAGGTAGCTGAAAACTTCCGTGTCCTATCCGGGCTTGCTCCTGGCCGCATTGACTTAGGGGTAGGACGAGCGCCTGGTGGCATGCCAAGGGCAACAAGAGCTTTGCAGGACGGACGTCCGATCCCGAGTAAGGATCGTTTTCCCGATCAGGTCGATGAGTTAAGCTGGTACCTCAATGATCGTTTGCCGGATTCTCATCCGTATTTCGGATTGACGGCAACACCTGTCATTGGGCAGCTTCCTGACCTTTGGATGCTGGGGTCAAGTTCATCGAGTGCAGAGCTTGCCGCTCATAAAGGCCTTCCTTATAATTTTGCGCTTTTTATTAACAGTGAGTTTGCTGAGGATAATATGCAGCATTACTTGCAGAATTTCCAAGCATCGGAGACCCATTCCCATCCGACTGGAATGGTGACCGTATTCGCTATATGCGCTGAAACAGATGAGGAGGCACACTATTTGGCAGGGTCGCTTGATTTGTCTATGCTTTGGCTAGCCCAGGGAATCATGCGGGAAGGGACTCCCCATCCTGATGAAATTCTCGAACAGAATTTTTCCGTTTATGAACGCGATCGCATTCTCTATAATCGGCGCCGGATGATTATTGGTTCGCCGCAAACGATTGGAAGACAGCTGGCAGAGCTTAGCGAGCGTTTCCGCACGAATGAAATCATGCTTACGACGATTACGCATTCCTTTGAGGCAAAGAAGAAATCCTTTGAATTGATTGCAAAGGAAGTTGGATTGACATCAAAATAGAATTGCTTATTCACATCCCTTCCATTAAAATGAAGGAAGAACATAATAGCTGATTATTCCATGAAAGTGCCCTCGTTCGAGGGAGAATAGGGAAACCGGTGCGATTCCGGTGCAGCCCCCGCTACTGTGATTGGCGTGTATTCGCCATAAGCCAGGAGACCTGCTTTTAATGGTTTTAGCACTTATTTTTCGGAGGGAAAAGTAGGCTTAAAGCATTCACGTGGTCAAAAGAGTGAATCCTTAGCTCATCCTTTGGGCTAAGGATTTTTTATTTGTCACAATGTGCCTACATCAAGAATGATGGAGTGGAGTTGTATGAGCAATAGAGTAGGAAAGCAGAGGGGAATAAAGCTGGTCACCCTATATGCTGGAAGCCTTTTTTTCTTGGCAGCAGCGATTGTTTGGGGAATCTTGATCGGCAGTGCAGATCTGTCTGTGAAAGAAATTGTCGGGATACTTCTGAAAAACATGACCGGTTATGATGGATTCTTCGACGGCCAGAAAAATATTGAAATGATCATCTGGAATATCCGTCTGCCGCGTATTTTGCTTGCTTTATTAGTCGGAGGTGCTCTTGCGCTGGCGGGGGCGGCTTTTCAAGGGCTATTGCAGAATCCGCTGGCGGACCCTTATACAATCGGTGTTTCTTCAGGTGCATCTGTGGGAGCAGTCATCGTATTGTTCTTTCAGCTTGAGATCGCCATCATTGGTTCCTATACATTGCCATTGGTCGCCATCTTGTTCAGTCTAGCCTCACTTTTTCTCGTTTTAGGCATTACGAGGGCAGCAAGTAAGACGTATGCAAATGAAACCATCATTCTCTCAGGGATTATTTTGAACTCCTTTATAGGCGCGGTCATATCCTTGATCATTGCCTTGTCATCGGGAGATCAAACGCGAGAGGTCCTCAATTGGCTGATGGGAAGTGTTGCCATGAAGAACTGGGGCCATGTCGGTTTGTTCTTTCCTTTCTTCGTTCTGGGAGCTATCGTAATTTTATATCATTACAGGGAACTTAATGCGCTTGCCTTAGGGGATGAAGCAGCCCAATATAGCGGGATGAATGTAAGAAGGAAGAAGCTCGTTCTCCTTATAAGCGCCGGGCTGCTGACTGGCGCGGCCGTATCTGTATCAGGTGCAATTGGCTTTGTCGGTCTTGTGATTCCCCATCTCGTCCGTTTAGTGACAGGAGCGGACCATAAGCATCTTCTCCCGATATCAATGATGATTGGGGGCGGATATTTAGTGATTGCGGATATGATAGCGAGAACGATTGTCAGCCCGCAGGAATTGCCAATCGGGGTTGTTACAGCCTTGATTGGGGCACCAGTATTCACCTATTTATTAATAAGAGAACGAATAAAAAGAAGGAATATGGCATGTTAAAAGTATGTAATGTAAGTGCAGGTTATAGGAAAGGCCGGCCGATTCTCGAAGATGTCTCATTGGAAGTGGAGAAGGGAGAGTTTTATGCCCTCTTAGGCCCAAATGGGAGCGGCAAAACGACATTCATTAAAGCAATCCTGGATTCTAAGCATCTTTACATGAGCGGGAATGTCGAGATAGCAGGAAAATCAGCGCATCAATATAATACAGAAGAGCTTGCGCGTATGACAGCTGTTTTAAGCCAGGAACACGCTGTCAGTCTTGACTTCACGGTTGAGCAAATCGTACTGCTTGGGCGTTATCCATATCAGGGAAAGGGTCTTTTTAACACCTATAAGAAAGAAGACTATGCCATTGTGGATGAGTGCCTCGAGAAAACGAATTGCCTCCCATTCAAGCATAAATATTTTCAGGACTTGAGCGGCGGCGAGAAGCAGCGTGTCCTCTTAGCCAAAGCGCTTGCCCAATCCCCGCGGCTGCTGTTTTTGGATGAGCCGACGAATCATCTTGATATTAAGCATTCGATTGAGCTTTTGAATTTATTGAAGGAGCTGCAATTGAAAAATGGACTAACCATTGTGGCCATTTTGCATGATTTAAATCTGGCCTCCCTTTATGCTGATCGGCTCGCTTTATTAAAGGATGGTAAAAAGATAGCAGAGGGAGAGGCGAATCTCCTCTTGGATGAATCCTTGCTGAAATCGGTCTATGGGGTTGAGCTCGTAAGCTCTTTGCATCCGGTCATGGGGAAGCCACAAATTTCTTTCATTCCTGAATATGTGAAAAACTAAAGAAGAGCGCTAAGGGGTTGTCCTTTAGCGCTCTTTGTATGGATTTATCTTTTCTCAATCGCCACGATGAAGGGGGGATTGTTCTTCTGGTTTAAGAATTTGTATTCAAGCACATGGGCTGTATCCTGCGGAAGTGCTCTGGCAAACTGAAGAATCTCATCTCGTTCAATATCTCCGCCTGGATGGCCATGGTAGATGACAAGTACAATGATTCCTTCCGGTTTCATCATCTTAAGGATCTGCTCAACACTAGAAATCGTGGTTGGTGCGGTTGTGATAATTTCTTTATTCCCGCCTGGCAGATAGCCGAGGTTGAAGATAGCACCGGCTATTTCGGTCTTTTCAGGAATGCGGCTTTTTACATGCTCATGTCCAGCATGTATAAGAGTCACATGGTTAGCCAGTTTATTTTCTTCAAGACGGGCTTTTGTTTGCTCGAGAGCGGATTCCTGAATGTCGAAGCTGTATACATGCCCTTGTTCTCCGACTAGTTTGGCAAGAAAAAGGGTGTCATGTCCGTTGCCCATCGTGCCATCAATTGCTACATCACCAGGGCTGAGCGCTTTTTCGAGCAGGAGCCGTGCATAGGGAAGAATGCGGTCAAGCTTCATGTACAGTCAATCCTCCATCACGCACAAAGAACTTGCCTTGGTAGCTGTTGCGGCGTTTTAGTTCCGCATCAATCGCGTTCAAGACCTCCCATTTATTGACGCTCCACATCGGACCGACCATTAAGTCAATTGGACCGTCGCCTGTGATGCGGTGAATGATCATTTCCGGAGGCAGGATTTCGAGCTGGTCGCAGACAAGGTTTACATACTCTTCGAATGATAGGAATTGAAGCATGCCTTTTTCATATTGCTTAACCATCGGTGTGCCTTTTAACAGATGCAGCAGGTGTATCTTAATCCCTTGCACATCAAGCTTGGCCACTTCACGGGCAGTTTCCATCATCATTTCTGGTGTCTCAAGAGGGAGTCCGTTAATGATGTGGCTGCAGACACGGATGCCATGCTTGCGGAGCTTGTTGACTCCTTCTACATAGGTAGGGTAATCATGGGCGCGGTTAATAATGTTCGCTGTTTTTTCATGGACGGTTTGCAGTCCGAGCTCGAGCCATAGATAGGTGCGCTCGTTCAGCTCAGCCAAGTATTCAACGACATCGTCCGGGAGGCAATCTGGTCTCGTTGCTATCGAGAGTCCTACGACTCCTTCCTCGTTCATGACCGTTTCGAATTTCTCGCGCAGAACATCAACAGGAGCATGCGTGTTCGTATAGGCTTGGAAATAGGCCATATATTTGCCATCCTTCCATTTCTGATGCATTTTTCCTTTAATGTCGGCGAATTGTTTCTTTAAATCTTCAGCCCGGTTACCGGCAAAATCGCCTGAGCCTGCAGCGCTGCAGAATGTGCAGCCGCCAAAAGCCACTGTGCCGTCTCGGTTCGGGCAGTCAAAACCGCCGTCTAGTGCTATCTTGAAGACCTTATGGCCAAATTGGTTGCGTAAATGGTAATTCCATGTATGATAACGTTTATCGTCACTGGCATATGGAAAAGGGTTAGCCTGTTTCATATCTGTAAAACCCTCCTAATTGTTTTTTCACATAACCTACATTTTAACACGTGCATTTATACTTTCCAAATGAATTTGTTCATGTAACCGCGGTCAGCCGGACATAATAAGATTCGGGTGTACTTCTTAACCAATCCCAACCAAAAAGGAGTGGCGAGATGGCTACGCATAAATCCATGGATGAATGTTTAGGACGTTGTGAGAATACCCTTGCATACGCACAGCAGCAATATGAGGAATCGGCCAAACAGGAGCATTACAATACAGAGGGCTATACTGAAGCCCTTATGAGGCTTGAGGATTCATATAATGAGCTTACCGTCATGAAAAACAGTGCCAATGACCAGCAGCGGGATGAGCTTGATCGGATGAAAATCCGTGTTCAGGATCTTCAGCATGCGATGGTCGTTAGAAGACGCTAAGGAGGCTTTCCAATATGAAAAAACGATCTAAACAGCATAACCCCGAGCAAAAAACGCGCAATGGGGTCAACAGCCAGGACATTGAGGCTGGAGCCGACACGGACATTGTAAAAAGAGCCAAAAAAATGTACGAGAAAAAAGGCCAGCAAGCTAAAGCGACCGTACACCCGGACACATATAAATAGGAGAATTTTCTCCATAAATAAAGAGCCGAACGAGTTTATCCGTTCGGCTCTTTATGGCTAATATTTTTTAGCCAGGACAATCCAAGATGTAAAGGTGGTCACCATTGTCAATGACACAAGTAGTTGAAAAAGCTCCTCCATTTTTAAGCCAGTAAGGTTAAATTGATTAATCAGGGTTGCTATAACAAAGAAGCCCAAAACAAAATCATCGAGATGTTTAATCCTTTTTGTCTGATGAACCGGGCTCTTTCATCTTTCTGTCTGAAATGCGGATACAGATATCCACCGGCAAAACACATATAGGTTAAGATCGCCCAAGAGAGAAGCTCTATTAAGGATAATGAATGGTGGCAATGCGCAAGAATAATATGACAGCAAATATCAAGAGGAATAGAATGCCGATTATATAGAAATTTCGTTGAGAATTGCTTTTCATGTTTTTTTCTCCAATTTTTATTCATCCTCTAATATAAAGATGGATTCAATATTCGTACCGAAGCTCTGGCAATCTTTATCGCCAATGGCAATGAAGGATTGTATTTTCCTTTCTCGATGGAAATGATGGTTTGTCGGCTTACGTTCAAGATGTCAGCCAATTTATCGTGAATAGCCAGCTTTCTTCCTGTAGTCAGGCAACTTATTTTTTAAGTAAAATCCCCCATATTAATAGTCAAGTTTCCTTTACACTTATAATGTAAAGGGTGTTTTACATCAAGGGGGAGATAAACATGATAGGAAGACTTGTAGGCAGATTAGCTCCTTGCTAGTATTCAAAAGTTTGTCCTGCTGGTATACCTTCTTGCTCTTCTGGCCAAAATGGAAAAAACAGCATAGAATGGACTTGCACTTTCAAGATGATTTACATACAATGTAGGTATATATTTTTTAATAACTTTGATAGGGACCAGTAATGATGCACGTAATTTTTAGAGAGTTGGCGGATGGTGCGAGCCAATAGTGCGGCATGATGAACTCCCCCTTGAGTTGCAGTCGTGAACAGCGATCAGTAAGGACTGCCGCAGATCAGCGTTAAAGACTTTGAGCCGGACGTATGATATATAACGTCAACTAGGGTGGTACCGCGGGTATAAGCTAATAATGAATAGCCTCTCGTCCCTTCTTTTTGGGATGAGAGGCTTTTTTATATTCAGGTGTAAAACTAAAAGACGCTTGAAATTTGATTTTGTAGGAGGAATTTAGGATGAGTTTCAACCATAAAGAGATTGAAAAGAAGTGGCAATCTTATTGGGAAGAGCATAAAACATTCAAAACGACCGATCAGGTAGGAAAAAGTAAATTTTACGCATTGGATATGTTCCCGTATCCATCTGGAGCAGGTCTTCATGTTGGGCATCCGGAAGGATATACAGCGACGGATATTCTCTCCCGCTTGAAGCGGATGCAGGGCTATAATGTTCTTCATCCAATTGGCTGGGATGCATTCGGCCTGCCGGCAGAGCAATATGCGCTTGATACAGGGAATGACCCAGAGGAATTTACGGCAAAGAATATCGAGACGTTTAAGCGCCAAATTAAATCCCTTGGATTCTCTTATGATTGGGACCGTGAAATTAATACGACAGATCCTGATTATTATAAATGGACACAATGGATTTTCCTGAAGCTTTATGAAAAAGGGCTTGCTTATATGGATGAAATCCCTGTCAACTGGTGCCCAGCTCTTGGTACCGTTTTGGCAAATGAAGAGGTCATTGACGGCAAAAGTGAGCGTGGCGGCCATCCGGTTATCAGAAAACCGATGCGCCAATGGATTTTGAAAATCACGGCTTATGCGGACCGCCTGATTGAGGACTTGGAGGAGCTTGATTGGCCAGAAAGCATTAAAGATATGCAGCGCAACTGGATCGGCCGTTCAGAAGGGGCATCCGTAAACTTCAGCATTGATGGCTCAGACAAGGCATTCACAGTCTTCACGACACGCCCTGACACTTTGTTTGGAGCAACATATGCAGTATTGTCTCCAGAGCATCCGCTCGTAGAAGAGATTACGACTGAGGCGCAAAAAGCACAGGTGGAAGAATACAAGCAGTCCATCCAATCGAAGAGCGATCTTGAGAGAACAGAGCTATCGAAGGAGAAAACGGGTGTATTCACTGGCGCTTATGCCGTTAATCCGGCAAACGGCGAGAAAATCCCTGTGTGGATTGCCGATTATGTCCTAATGAGCTATGGAACAGGCGCGATTATGGCGGTTCCTGCGCATGATGAGCGTGATTATGAATTCGCGAAGAAATTTGATCTTCCAATCCGTGAGGTTGTCGCAGGCGGAGATATCGAAAAAGAAGCTTATGCAGGTGAGGGAGAGCATGTTAACTCTGACTTCTTGAATGGTTTGAAGAAAGAGGAAGCCATTCAAAAGATGATTGCATGGCTTGAAGAAAAAGGCATCGGCGAGAAGAAAATAACGTATCGCCTTCGTGACTGGAACTTCTCCCGTCAGCGTTACTGGGGAGAGCCTATCCCAATCATTCACTGGGAAGATGGCGCGATGTCAGCGGTCCCTGAATCAGAGCTTCCGCTTGTGCTTCCAAAAACATCAGAAATCAAGCCATCAGGAACAGGTGAATCACCGCTTGCAATCATTGATGAGTGGGTGAATGTAACGGATCCTGAAACAGGACGCAAGGGCAGACGCGAAACAAACACTATGCCACAATGGGCGGGCAGCTGCTGGTACTTCCTGCGCTATATCGACCCGAAAAATCCAGAAGCTATTGCGGATCCGGAAAAATTGAAGCATTGGCTTCCGGTTGATACGTATATCGGCGGGGCAGAGCATGCGGTACTACATTTGCTTTACGCTCGTTTCTGGCATAAATTCCTTTATGATATCGGCGTGGTGCCAACGAAGGAACCATTCCAAAAGCTGTTTAACCAAGGAATGATTCTTGGTGAAAACAACGAAAAGATGAGTAAGTCGAAAGGCAATGTTGTGAACCCGGATGATATCGTAGAAAGCCATGGCGCTGACACGCTTCGTCTCTATGAAATGTTCATGGGACCGCTTGATGCGTCGATTGCCTGGTCTACCAACGGTCTTGACGGCTCAAGACGTTTCCTTGATCGTGTATGGAGACTCTACATTAATGAGGATGGCACAGTAAATGATAAGATTACTGAATCTGCGGATACTCACCTTGAGAAGGTATATCACCAAACTGTGAAAAAAGTTACAGAAGACCTTGAGAACTTGCACTTCAACACAGCCATTTCTCAAATGATGGTCTTCATTAATGAAGCCTATAAAGCAGATATACTGCCAATTCAATTCATGGAAGGCTTTGTGAAGCTTCTTTCCCCAATCTGCCCGCATATCACAGAAGAGCTGTGGAGCAGACTTGGCCATAATGATACGCTTGCCTATGCATCTTGGCCAGCCTATGATGAAAGCAAGCTAGTTGATAACGAAGTGGAAATCGTTATTCAAATCAACGGTAAGGTAAGAGCGAAGCTTCAAGTTCCTGCGGATATTTCGAAGGAAGAGATGGAGAAAACCGTTATGGAGAACGGCAAAGTCATTGAGCAAATCGATGGTAAAACCGTTCGTAAGGTAATCGCAATCCCTGGAAAACTCGTTAATATTGTTGCAAACTAAGTAGTAGGCAAAAATCGGCTGACCCATTGGACAGCCGGTTTTTTTAGTCATTATTGGTTAAATCATAAGACAGGGATAAACGATTGGAATAGCTTCAAAAATAAACAAGGCTATTGATTTTATTACCTTTATAACAATTATTCAATACTTGTTTATAGGGCATCCCGAGTGGTAAATGACCAGAAAGGAGGAGAAAGTAAATGAAGAAACAGGTGTCAATCGCCGTATGTCTAACTTTCATCTGCCTTGCTGGCTGCACAGAGGGAAATGCCACTACAGAACCGGTTACAAAAGAATCTGACCAACCAGCCAATACGGAAAAATCAACAAATGAAAAAGATCAAGAAAATGCAATGGAAGAAAACCTCTCCTCTCCTGAGAATCCTTCAAAAACCGATGAAGATGATGCTAATAACGTCACATTAACTGAAGAAGAAGTAATTGCATCTGTTAAGAAGCAGCTTCAAAGCAGTTTGCCGCCTAAGCTGCCAAAGCAACTACCAATGTCATCTGCAGACATGCAGCTAAGCGCAGCAATCCATTCGGAGAATGATATGTATCGTGTTATCTTTTTCGAAAGTAAGAAAACCATCCCGGTCAATGATGAAGAATTGAATAATATTAGTAGTGCTAAGCCAATTGCTGTCATAGAGGCCAAGCAATATGAGACCGCTCAGGAGGCGGAATCTAAGATAGGCTACATTTCTCCTGAGGATATCCAGACAGGAAATGAGATTGATCTCGGCCATTCTATTACAGGGTTTGAAGAGGGTGGCGCGGGTCATAAATGGTTGAATTGGCATGAGGGAAGATGGTATCTTCAGATCCAAGCCAACAATATAGAAGGTAACAATGACTACGTGCCGCTCGCGAAACGTATGGTTGACTATTTGGAAAGCAATACGCTTCCTGCACCTGATAAGTATGGCTCAGTAAAAGTGAACGTTGACGATCAGAAGGCAGAAGATAATCGAATTTCCTGGCAGGAGGGAACAATCGTTTATTCTGTTTCAGAAGTAGCGGATCCAATTAAAATGCTTGAAATCGTAACGCATCTTGAAGGTATGGAAGAATAAGTATGAGGTCGTTTTGGAATTTCCAAATGAACAAGAGTTGGAGAGGACCATATTTAGAAATATAAGTAGGGACAATAAGACGTTCATTAGTGAAGTGTCTTATTGTTCTTTTTTTGAAGGTAAATTCCCCTAAATATGTGCGAAGATCAATAAAATAAGGTCACCCGTTCAGCGTGAACATATAATCTTACAATTGTGTATAAAATTCAAATGATTTGGCTATGACTGTCATAAAAGGAGGCAGGAGAGCCGATGATACAGGTGAAAATGTTTGATTATGAACATGAAAAAGATTTGGAGAACGGGATGAATTATTTCCTGGGACAAATCAGGGAAGACCAGATTGTCGACATTAAGTATGAGATTGCCGCTTTTGGAGAAGAGGACGAAGAAAATCAAATCTATTGTTTTAGCGCAATGGTCATTTATCGTAAATAAAGAGCCGATTCCAGGTTACGGAATCGGCTTTTCTTATTATTTATCGGCTTTTTTGATATCGAGATAATGAATGTGGTTACCCTCATGCTCATGGATTTTAAAGATAAAGCCCTCTTCTTCAACAGCAGAGCTATCCTGAATTTCGAAATGGCTAGATAGGAACCAGCCCCCGATTGTATCAACAACCTCATTGGAGATTTGAATTCCAAGCAGCTCATTGATGTCATCAATAAGGAGCTTACCGCTCACGATATAATGGTCAGTACCGACTTTGCGGACATCTGGTACTTCGGTTTCGTCAAATTCATCACGAATTTCCCCGACAATTTCCTCAATGATATCCTCAGCGGTTACCAATCCGGAAGTTCCGCCATACTCATCGATTAAGATGGCGATATGAGTGCGTTCCTTTTGCATTTTCACAAGGAGGTCATGGATTGGAATTGTTTCAATGACGCTGATTACTGGGCTGATCAATGATTCGAGCGTTACATCCTTCTTCAGGTGCATCTCAGTCAGGAATTCTTTCGCATTCAAGAATCCGATGATATTATCTTTGTCTCCATCCTCTACCGGGAAACGTGTATAGCGCTCCTCTTGAATAATGGAGAATACTTCTTCAATGGAATCGTCCTTTGAAATGCTAACAATTTCCGTACGCGGAACCATGATTTCTCTTGCTTTCCGCTCGTCAAATTCAAAGATATTGTTTACATATTTGTATTCATTCTTATTGATGGATCCCTTTTTGTAGCTGTCTGCAAGCAATAGGCGCAGTTCTTCCTCTGAATAGCTTGTGTCATGCTCAGAAGCTGGCTGAAATCCAATCAGTTTGACGAGCAGGCGAGCGGATCCATTCAAAAGCCAGATGAATGGGTACAAGATTCGATAGAACCATATGATCAACGGTGCCAAAAATAAGGTCATTGATTCAGCCTTCTGGATGGCAATTGTCTTAGGCGCAAGTTCACCAACGACCACGTGAATAAACGTCACGATGATGAAAGCTGCGGCAAGTGAGATTACATGGGTGACTTGAACATCAAGCCCCAGCAGCGCAAACAATGGGTTAAGGATGACCTCAAAGGTTGGTTCCCCAATCCACCCGAGACCGAGTGCGGTAACGGTAATCCCAAGCTGGCAGGCAGATAAGTATTCATCCAAATGTGTGGTCACCTTCTTGGCGGATAATGCCCCTTTCCTGCCTTCTGCGACAAGCTGGTCAATCTTTGAAGAGCGCACCTTTACGATGGCGAACTCGGTCGCTACGAAAAAGGCGGTCAAGATGATGAGAATAACAAACGCAATTAAATAAATGGTAGTCAAATGGCAGTCTTACGGCTAGGGTAAGACGTACACCTCCTGTATTATAGTTATGTTTTAGTGAGCAGCAGCATCAGCAGCTGCATGGATTGAATCAAGCGAGTACTGTCAATGTGCTTCTTGACGACTTCCTGATCTCGGCCCATTTGGTTAATGAGCGTGGATACTTCTTGTTCAATGTCTTGGATTTTAGCCCGTATTTCTTGGACATCGATTTCCTCGGCATATCGGTCTATCAATTCCTTCTTTATATCAGTCAGGGATAGCTGTTTTTGTTTGCATTCCTCGATAAATAGCAGTCTATCGATGGCAGATTCATTATAAAGCCGATAATTGGAGGGGGATCTCTCAGCTGCTAGCAGGCCGAGGTTTGTATAATAATCAATGGTCCTTTTGGTGACATTGGTTGCTTTGGATAATTCACCGATTCTTAGTTTCTTTGCCCCATTAGGAGTCCCTCCAAACTATAACGTGATGGTTTCTTTAGATTATATATTTTCTGAATTAATTAATCAATATAAATAACTTGACAACGATTCTGAACTATTGGAATAAAGGCTGTCTATGTTTTTTCCTTTGAAAAAGGGGACCAGCTATCTGTTTTATGGACAAGGGCGGGGAGAAGTTTCTTGAACATAAGGAGCAGGTTAGCGGAAGAAGGAAAGCATTCTAATCTAATCGAATAATATTAACAAAGAGGTGATTAGAGTGGAAATCATACCAAAGGTAACTGAAAGATTGCTTGAAGAGGAAATAGAAGAGCAGGAGTTTGTTGATGTAATCAAAGATATTTATAAGCAAGAATGTTATATTTATGCGATTATTCCTGATTGGGAAGAAGAATTGTTAAACCAACTGTCAGATGATTTTATTTTAATAAATAAGATTAAAATTCCTTTATGGAGGAGTTTCCCAAGAACAATAGGTTTTTTAGGATATGTGAAGGATAGTAAAAAACAATATATATACGATTTTTATTTAAGGTCAACAACAATGGATTTTTTAGTTTTTTCGGAGTTAGATGTATCTCAACTTTTAAATAAAATAAGCAAGGAAAACATTGATATATACGATAAATTTGAAACAAACAAAGTTCCTCACATAACTATAGGTCCTGATGGTCAATGGTTAAATATAGTTGAATATTGATAGAATTTTCTTTATAGAGCTAAAGGGGCAGTTTAGTGCAAGAAGGATTTGTTGACATACATACCGAATTATATTGTTATAGCTTTGAAGCTGTGACTAATAAAAATAAATGGAGAGAGTTAATGATGAGTTTAATGACTTTTATTATGTTAATTTTATTGGTAATTCTTGCAGAGAAGATGATAGGAAGATTTTTAGGTATAAAGAAAAAAGATGTTTCGGAGACTTCTGGCAAAAGAATGAATCAATGGGGGCGAACAATCATAATGGGTCTCTTTTTGTTCACTTTTATTTTTGCCCTTTCAAAAGAGAATGATACCATTCTAAAATGGAATTATATTTTCTTTTTGACCGCACTAATGGGGCTTCAAACTATATTGGAGTGGAAGTATTTAAAAGATTCAAAGCAATATCTTTTAACACTCATAAGTGAAATCATCATTATTGGTATCTTTGTGTACTATGTAAACTCGATAAGCTACCTGTAACGAACGCAGATTGTGAAGTCAGTTAGTTTGTGAAGAAACGTAGTTAAACTATCAGGGGTGTTGATCCAAGAAGGATTAACGTCTTTATGTATAGAATTCAAAGAAACAGGGTCATTACATCAATATCAAGGCTGTAATCAGTCTTTTTTATTATGCAGCTAAAGGGCAGGTTACCTCAATAATAAGTGGTATAATTTAGCTAATAGAAACGGGGTGGCGGATTTGAGAAAGGTTCATATCTTGAATTGTGTTGGCTTAATCATATTTATGCTAGGAATATATGTATCCACTTTTTTATCCACGCTTTGGGTTATAGTCGGTACGACACTTGCTATGATCGGTGGTGGCCTAATTGGTACTAGCTCATATTTTGTTTCCAAGCCTAACAAATAACATATTGCTTATCGAACTAACGAGGGTATTGATCAAGGAAGATTAATGCTCTCTTTTTTTGAATTCCCTATTGTAGAAAAGGGGCAGGTTAGCGAAAGAAGGATTAAAAAAATTGAAGAAATAAGGGGACATATATATAGGTGGTAAATTAACAGTAACACCTAATAATAAACAGAGTATCCAAAGGCATATTTAACACTTGCAAGATATTAAAATGAAAAAGTTAGGAATGTAAATTATGACTAAGAAGAGAATTATAAATTTTATTGGAGTTGCGTTTCTAGTTTTTTTAGGTTTAGTTAAAATATACTACCCAGAACGATTTTCATTGATAGTTGATGATCTTGGTGGATTTATTTGTATGATGATAGGTGTTTTATTAATGCTTTATACACCTAAAGAAAAAAATTATTAAATATTTTTATATTATAGTTACAAAAAACTCCTCTTAAAATTTCCCACAAGATTTTTAAGGGGATATTTTTTGATTAATGTGCTTTATATGTGACAGTTAATGGTTAAAAAATAATCTAACAAGAATGAATAGTTTTACGTAAGACAATGTACAAAACTCAAAACAAAGCATTGCATTGCAAGTCCGAAATCATTGTAAAGAAGCGTACGCACACAAACAGGGACAATAATCTAAGAAGGATTAATTGCCTTTTTCTATTGAATTTCTTATAGAACAAAAGGGGCAGGTTAGCTCAAGAGTGAGTTGGAGATTTTTGGATATATAAGGAATAATAGTATATAATTCACAAAAGA
>NZ_PKOZ01000015.1 GCF_002946355.1 Pradoshia eiseniae | reverse complement strand
ACCGAAGTCATCTCATCGCCGCATAAACACGGCACATCCCTTTTTATTAAACTGTCTACTTTATAGGGTGCAGTTCACCTGTGAGGTGCATACCTTTTTCTATTCTTCGGAAACAAAAGAAAAACAGAACCTTACGCTTGTTTTTCCCGGTTTACAATAATGATGCCCGCTGCCACCAAACAAAGAGAGACTAACACCATTCCCTGCAAAGTTTCATTTAATAAGATAGTGGAAAGGAGAACGCCAAATACCGGCACCAGGAATAAGTACATAGAAACCTTCCCAACCGGATTATACTTCATCACATTATTCCAAATGAAGAACCCTGTTGCGGATACAAATGATAAATAAAGCAATAAGAGCCCCGCAACCCAATCAAAGCGGAAAGGAAACACTCCTTCCAGGCTTATTCCAATCAAGGCAAGGCCCGCTCCTCCCATCATCATCTGCCATGAGGTCAAGACACCTACAGCCACTTTCACACTTGCCTGCTTAGCCAGAATATTCCCGAGAGCACTTGCAATCATTGCCACAATCAAAAGCCATTCTCCCGTGCTGAAATGAATGTCCAGCTTCCCGCTGTTCATATTAGCGAGCACCACACCTGTAAATCCAATGACCATACCTAAGAATTTCCTTACACTCAACCGATCATCAAGATAAATGAAGTGGGCGAAAATAATTTGAAAAAATGTCGTCGTGCCCGCTATGATTGATCCCTGTACCCCTGTGGAGAGGCTGAGACCTATATAGAAAAAAACATATTGAAGAAAGGTCTGGAACAAACCAACCTTTATAACCGGAAGAAGCTCTTCCCTCTTTGGCAGCGCTATTCCCTTCCATAGGTAAAACACCAGCCACAATAAAAGACCGGCTAAGAAAAAACGATAGCCGGCAAAAAGCATTTGTTTCCCGAATTCCCCTGAAGCAATTCCAAAATGCTCGTAGCTCTTCTTAACGACTGGAATGGCACTTCCCCATAAAAAGGTTGCTGCTATCGCAGATGCCAGCACACCTGCCGGATGTGTAAAAAATTTCTGTGCACTCACTCTAAGCTCCTCCAATAAATTAAAACTTGCCCATTCCATAATACCACTTAACACCCACTTACAAGCATGTTATAATAATGTGTACATAATAATTATTATAAATAACAGAATAAAGTGATGCTGCCTCAACACTTGAAGGCAGCTCATTATTTTTAAACCCTTTAATGACGATGAATATTATTCTCAATTAGAATGATTCATTCTTAATTATTTGATTCAGATTCTCGATTAGAACAAAAGGAGGAAGCAATCATGGAGACCGTAATTAATAGCAGTACTCAAACTTCACAGAAGAAACCCACTAAATGGAAGGAATTATCCGATAATTTCAGCTCCTTTTGGGAATTAATCGCAGCCGGCATCAGCGGCTTACTCATTTTACTCGGCTGGCTGCTCTCCAATCAGGATTTAGCGGCTATGTCTGCTATCACCTATATTTTAGCCTATATTATTGGCGGCTACGCCAAAGCGAAGGAAGGCATCATACAAACGATTGAAGAGAAGAAACTTAACGTCGAGCTATTAATGATTTTAGCTGCTGTGGGATCAGCGATCATTGGCTACTGGACAGAAGGGGCTATTTTGATCTTCATCTTCTCATTAAGTGGTGCTCTTGAGACATATACAATGAACAAAAGTCATAAAGAAATCTCATCCTTAATGAACCTACAGCCAGAGGAAGCCTTGAGGATCATTGACGATAAAGAGGAAGTGGTCTCTGTCGGAGACTTAGCGGTTGGTGACCTCATTCTTATCAAACCAGGTGAAAGGGTGCCTTCAGACGGAATAATCCAATTCGGCGAAACATCCATAGACGAGGCAGCTATTACTGGTGAGTCCATCCCAGTCAGCAAAAAAGCAGGCTTAGAAGTTTTCGCCGGGACCGTAAATGCTACCGGCACAATCAAAGTCGAAGTAACGAAGCCAAATAGCGAAACCTTGTTCCAAAAAATCATTACCCTTGTCCAAAATGCACAAAGCGAGAAATCGCCGTCACAATTATTCATAGAGCGATTTGAGGATACTTATGTGAAATCGGTGCTCGTTATCGTTGCCGTCATGATGTTCCTGCCCCATTATGTTCTTGGCTGGTCATGGACAGAGACGTTCTACAGAGCAATGGTCCTTCTCGTTGTTGCATCCCCATGCGCGCTCGTTGCATCAGTCATGCCAGCAACATTAGCAGCCATCTCTAACGGAGCGAGAAATGGGATTCTCTTCAAAGGAGGCGCTCATCTCGAGCAGCTCGGTCACATAAAAGCCATAGCCTTTGATAAAACAGGCACACTTACCCAAGGCAAACCAGTTGTAACCGATATCATAACCCGTAGCGATGTTGACCAAAAAGAGTTTATGCTCAGGGTTGCTTCAATTGAACAGAACTCCAATCACCCGCTCGCCCAGTCAATAGTTCAATATGTGAATGATACCTATCAAGAAACACTGCCTCGTATAGCATCAGAGGAAGTGTCCGGATACGGAGTGGCGGCAATCATAGAAGGCACACATTACAAAATCGGGAAAAAGGATTTCGTCGGCAGAAACGCAGCCAACGCCTTTCATAATGGTATTGCCGATGTCCTCGCTGAAGATGGCAAAACCTTGTCATTCGTTCAAGACGACCACGGTATAGCTGGTATCATTGCCTTAAAGGACATCGTCCGCAACGAGACAAAGGATGCCTTAGAAGCCTTGAAAGACCAAGGTATCTATACATGCATGCTAACAGGCGATAACGAAAGAACAGCCCATGCAATTGCGAAAGAGAGCCATTTAGCCGGTTATGTGGCCGAATGCCTTCCTGAGAGAAAAGTGGAAGAAATCAAGAAGCTGCGCAAGGAATATGCCGCCGTCGCCATGGTCGGAGATGGAATTAACGATGCCCCGGCACTCGCAAGCGCATCAGTCGGAATTGCCATGGGCGAAGGCACCGATGTCGCTTTAGAGACAGCTGACATTGTCTTGATGAAAAATGATTTGCCTAAGATTGCTGAAGCCATCAAGCTATCGAAAAAGATGAATCGAATCATACGCCAAAATGTCATCTTCTCCATCACCGTCATTATGGTGCTCATATGTTCGAACTTCTTCCAGATTCTCGATCTCCCATTTGGCGTCATTGGACATGAAGGAAGTACCATTCTCGTCATTTTGAACGGGTTACGCTTACTCAAATCATGAAATTACAAGAACCCGCTCCAGCGGGTTCTTTGATTTTGCTCGGCATGATTACTTATGCTAAAGACCAGAAGCCTTGCTCATGCCGCGCTTCTAATCAGAAAGCACAAAATAGAAAACAACGATTTGAGCATCTGGGCTATGATTTTCAAACTTTAAGGTTTTCATCCATAGCCAATGGAGTTCGTCAATTCAGCTAAACTGCAGGTTAAATACATATCACAACTACTAGAGCATGTTAGCTCTCACCAAGCTTCCCCATAAGAAAAAGACTCTCCTAAAAAGGAAAGTCCCTCTATTTAATCGTCCGATTATGCCTTAGAACAGCATTTATTTCCCCGCCAACAATTATGACTAAGCCAGATATATAGAACCAGAGCATCAAGACAATCAACCCGCCTAAGCTTCCGTACGTTGATGAAAAATTAGCGAAGGAGTTGACGTAAAAGGAAAAGGCTAGTGACGACAACGCCCATCCTATACTGCTAAATAGCGCTCCCGGCCATGCCCATTTAATCGGCAGCTTCACATCTGGTCCCAGCCAATAGAGCATCGTAAAGACGAAAGTAGTAACCGCAATTGAAATTGTCCATCGAAGCAAGGTATACATAAACGATGGCTCAAAGCCCAAGAAATCAAATACTATACCCAAAATCATCTTACCAAAAATCGGAAGCAAGAGCGAAATCACTACAACGATAATCATCGCTACAGTGAGCACAAGAGCAAGCGCGCGGCTAACGATGAAAGAACGGCTCTCTTCTACATCATAAGCATGATTCAAGGCTCGGATAATGGCGTTAATCCCGTTGGACGCTGACCAGATTGTGGCCAGGATCCCGAAGGATAACAAGCCGCCATTACGATTCTCCATCACCGTTGAAAGGCTCGACTCAAGCAATTTCACCGATTCACTAGGCACGTATGCTTCAAGCATACTGATAATATCCTGTGTTGTTACAGGAAAATAGGGAAGCAAGGTAATTGTAAAGATTAACAACGGAAAAATCGATAATAAAAAGTAATAAGCCAGCTGGGCTGCAAGCCCAGTTATTTCATCTTCCTTAATCTTTTCATAAAGATGCTTTAAAATTGTTTTCTTCTTATATCGACCGACATCAGTCACAACTTTCGCCACATCAGTTCCTCCTTAGAATTCGAGTAGATTATTGGATGGAAGTAGAAGTGGCATTCTTATTTAAGGATGTTTGATTTTTCTCATCATTATTCGTATGCTTATCAACGACAACTTCCTTCGTTTCTTTAATCACACCCGCAACCTGCGGAGGCACTTCCTTCATTTCATCTACCTTGCTTGAGATAAAGGATACATCCTCACTGATCTGTTCAATGCTGGTACGAAGCTTGCCGCTCATATCCTTTACACTGCCCACAAGATCATCCGGATTTTTCGCCATCCCCTTAATATTGGTCATCATGTTTTTGCTGCCAGTCATCACTGAACTTCGCGTGTTCTTATCAAGCAGGCTGATGGCAATCCCAGCAACTGCTCCTCCTATAATACCGAGCCATAACTTATTGCTTTTTTTATTATTCATATCAATCGCTCCTTTTTATATTTTAATTTATATTCATAGATTTACCTATATAAAGGAAGTTGTAAACATCATCTCCTGATTTCATCTATATAATTCATCGTTCATACCCTCTCTTCAACCATAGGAAAAATAACTGTTTGACACCTGTATAGATACATGGAAAAATAAAGGCTATCAATCATAAAAGTGAGGGATGAATATATTGGCTGATTTAACGAAGAAAAGCCCAGAGAACATTGAACACATCATTTCATCCATACAGGGAAAATTACAAATGATTAACGCTGCTGCTATGAAGCCAGAAAGCTTCACAGCAAGCTCCTACGAAGACTTGCTCGAGATTTATGAAATGGTCATGTCAAAGGACCGCTTTAGTCCAAGAGAGATGCAGGCAATCGTGGAAGAACTCGGCAATCTTAAGAAATAGCAAAAAAGGGAGGGACAAAATAATGTCCTTCCCTTTTGATATTATTTAGAAAGCAGAGCCAGGGATTCACGATTAAAGGCAGGGATATCATCCGGCTGCCTGCTTGTCACAAGCTGTTCGCCGCACACGAATACCTCTTGGTCATGATAGGTTGCTCCTGCATATTCCAAATCTACCTTAATGGACTTATATCCTGTCACATTGCGGCCATCAAGTGCTTTAGCCGTAATGAGCAGCTGCGGTCCATGACAGATTGCAAAAACCGGCTTTTTCTCATCCATGAAAGCTTTTGTGAACGAAACAAAGCGCTCATCGCCGCGAAGCTGATCTGGTGAGAAGCCGCCAGGGATAAGTAATGCATCATACTCATCAGGAGTAACTTCGCCAATGCCTTTATCGATTGATACTTGTTCCTGTCCCTGTTTCCCTTTTACCGTTTGCCCTTTCTCAAAACCAATGTTCACCACTTCATGACCAGCCTCTTTAAAAGACTTTACTGGATCTGTGTATTCTACATCTTCGAATAAGTCTGTGATTACACATGCAATTTTTTTACCCATTTTTCCATTCCTCCCATAGTTCTGAAATGTATCTACACTTCCATTTCTTCCCTCCAAGGACTTTTATAAACCCAATCATGAAAAATGAAAAGAGCATGCCCTCCTATGTGAGCATGCTGCTTATTGGTTCATATTCATTGTGTTGCTTCAACAAGGGAGGTCTGGGGCAGAATCAAAATTTCCACTCGCCTGTTTCTTGCCTTTCCAGCCTCGGTTTCATTTGAAACTACGGGCTTATATTCTCCAAATCCATTTGCGCTGAATAGAGCTGGATTAAGCTTTTCGTTCTCCAACAGAAGTTTCATGAAGTTGACCGCTCGCATAACACTTAGTTCCCAATTCGATTCATATTCAACATTCTGGATCGGCACATTATCCGTATGTCCGCTAATCATAATGTTGCGCGGCGGTTCCATCACTAGCAGGGAAGCGATTTCTCGTGCCACATCTTCATCCCCCTTCCTAACTTCAGCAATACCAGAATCAAAAAGCACATTATCACGGATTGTAAGGAGAAGTCCCCCATCCGTCAATGACGTATCCAGCTTTCCATCCAGTTCATTTTCTGCAATATAGGCATTCATCTTCTCTTGAATGTCAGATAGCTTCTCTTTTTCCATATCTGCAGGCTTCTTTTCTTTTTCCTTTTCTTTTTCTTTATCTGTCCCTTCTTCTCCCTTGATTCCTGTCAGCCTGTCTTCAGGCATAGGGCTAGGGTTTTGAAAAACACCTGTACCACCCTCAAATGCCATATTGAAAGCACGAGAGATTTTATCGAATTTACTCGAATCGACCGAACTCATCGCAAACAGAACAATAAATAGGGCCAGCAGCAAGGTTAAGAGATCACTATATGGCAAGAGCCATGATTCAGACATATGTTCCTCATGCTGAGATTTCTTCTTTCTTCGCCTGGACATACTCTCTCATCTCGCCTTCCAACCATTTTTTTCGTTCTGCCGATGGCAAATAGGAGGATAGCTTTTGCTCAATTGTTCGCGGAGCTTCCCCTTCTAGAATAGATAGGATTCCCTCAATCATCATTTCTTTCCGTCTGACTTCCTCTCTGGATTTGCGTCTTAGCTTATTAGCGAAAGGATGCCAAAGTAAGTAACCAGTGAAGATTCCCATCAAGGTAGCGACAAAAGCAGCACTTATGGCATTACCTAGCACTACCGTATCACTCATATTTCCTAATGCGGCAATCAGTCCGACAACAGCTCCTAGTACCCCCAGTGTCGGTGCATATGTTCCAGCTTGCGTAAATATTTGTGAACCGACGGAATGTCTCTCTTCCATCGCGTCAATCTCGTCAGATAATATATTCCTTATGTATTCCGCGCTTTGTCCTTCTACAGCCATATTCAACCCATTGCGAAGGAAAGCATCTTCCACCGTTTCAGAAATCTTCTCTAAAGCGAGAAGTCCTTCCTTGCGGGCAATTTGAGCCCATTGTGAAAACGTATATATTAATTCATCAGCCGTGATGCCCTTCTCTTCAATGAAAATGATCTTGATTAATTTCGGGAGCTTTATAAGTTCGTAGGTCGGAAATGCGACAAACACGGCCGCCGCCGTCCCTGCCAAAATAATTAAGATAGCAGCCGGATTGATAAGAACTGATATATCCACTCCCTTCATTACCATTCCTGTACCAACCGAAATGATAGCCAGTAAGATTCCTATTATTGATGTCTTATCCATTCTCTTCACCCGTTCCCTACTAATCTAGTATCTATCTTAATATCGGTTCCCCTCCTCATTCCTTTACAAGAATTCAAGCTCATTTAGACTATCTTATTGAGAATAGGTAAAAAGGCACCGGGTAAATCATTTAGTTTTTACGCATTTAGACAAAATCCACCTTTCATGACAAGTGGATAATAGATGAATAAAGCCAGTTATACGAGCTGTTCTACCTAGCATTTTAACAATTATGTCGACGACCATAATTTCATGTAATATTATTGTCATTTTTTTCTAATAGTGTTGTAACCTACAAAACTAGGTTTTTAGTTATAGTAAAAAAGTAGAGAAAAGGCGGTATGATTTACCAAAACCGTCGAACATATAAATGGGGGTCTATCGTGAAAAAATTAATCATCGCTGTTACGATTCTGTTGTCGTCCGCTCTTTTGCCATTTGGACCTGGTCAATCAGACGCTTCCGCAGCCTTTTCATCGAATAGTGTCAATAAAATTGTCAATACCGGAAAGAAATATATTGGTACACCCTATAAATGGGGCGGCATCACACCAGTGGGATTTGACTGTTCAGGATTTGTAAACTACACCGTTAAGAAAGCGACCGGAAAGACTTTACCACGCACTACAACATCCCTTTACAAAAAGGGAACAAAAATATCTAAGTCCAAACTGAAAAAAGGCGACCTGCTTTTTTTCAATACATCCGGCAAAGGAATCTCCCATGTAGCAATCTATATGGGAAATAACACAATGATTCATGCTGCATCAAAGGGTGTCAAAACAGATAAACTCACCAACTCATATTGGAAGAAGCGTTATGTTGGAGCAAAACGCCTCTAACTATAAAAGCCCGCACCTAAAGACTTGAACGTCCTGGTGCGGGCTTTCTTTATCGTTTATTCCCTTTTCTTAACAACGCATACAAATCCTCTTCCAATCTGCTTGCATGAACCTCAGCTTGCTTCACCGCATCCTTAATCCCAGCATTATAATAGTAGGGGCCAATCTGTTCTGCAAAAAAATCAAGAATTGTGCCGGCTGCTAGCTCACCAATCTCCTCATCGCGTTCCTGATGATAGAAATACTGAATTTCACTGATTATTCGCTTTCTCTCATCTGCATTCCATTTCACTAACATTAAGATGGCCTCCTTATAACCAAAAAAGGTAGAGGAATCATCTCCTCTACCTTATCTTACTCGATATCAGCCTTGAGAAACAGGCTTCTTTAAGTTTCTTGTTAGCATCTGATAAGCATGTTCCACAGATTCATCACTAGGTGAGCTAATTTCAGAAAGTGGATATTTATACCCAAGAGCTTCCCATTTATAGACTCCTAACTGATGATAAGGCAGGATTTCAACCTTCTCGACGTTCTCTAATGTTCCAATGAAGTCTCCTAATTCCTCTAGGTATTCATCCTGATCATTGATAGTCGGCACCAATACATGTCTGATCCAGACCGGCACCTTCTTATCAGAGAGATAACGGGCAAATTCTAAAATATGCTCATTCGGTTTACCTGTCAGCTTGACATGACGTTTGCTGTCAATATGCTTTATATCCAACAGAATCAAATCTGTGTATTTTAACAACTCATCCAGTTCCTCAAGGAATTCCGGCTTATTAGCAAAGCATCCGCCAGAAGTATCAATCGTTGTGTGAATGCCTTTTGCCTTGCAAAGCTTAAACAGCTCAGTGACAAATGGAATTTGCAAAAGCGGTTCGCCGCCGCTTACCGTGATACCACCGCCTGAAGCATCCATAAAAGCTTTGTATTTCACAACATCTTCAACAATTTCTTCAGGAGTCACCTGTTTGCCATCACCAATTTTCCAAGTATCGGCATTATGGCAGTACTGGCATCGCAATAAACAACCTTGAGTGAATACAATGTAACGGATCCCTGGGCCATCGACTGTTCCACACGTTTCAACAGAGTGTATATTCCCGTAAATCACGAGATCCCATCCTTTCTTTTTTCAAAAAATGTAAATACGTTTTTAAAAGAAAGTCTCCCTGCTTTGGACAGGGAGACTCTGCTTAATACTTAGGAGTATTAATTACATTGTTTCATGGAACGTACGGTTGATAACATCAATTTGCTGCTCACGAGTAAGCTTGATGAAGTTAACCGCATATCCAGATACACGGATTGTCAATTGCGGATACTCTTCTGGGTGCTCCATTGCATCAAGTAATGTGTCACGGTTGAATACGTTGATATTCAAGTGGTGACCTTCTTTTGATGCATAACCGTCAAGAATCGCTGCAAGGTTAGCTTCACGTTGGTCTTCATCACGTCCAAGGGCTTTTGGCACCATGGAGAATGTGTTAGAAATACCATCTAGAGAGCACTCATACGGAAGCTTCGATACTGAAGATAGGGAAGCTAACGCACCTTTTGTGTCACGTCCGTGCATTGGGTTCGCACCTGGCGCAAATGGTTCACCAGCACGGCGTCCATCTGGAGTGTTACCAGTTTTCTTACCGTATACTACGTTAGAAGTAATTGTAAGAATGGATTGTGTGTGCACAGAGTTACGGTATGTTTTATGTTTTTTCAATTTAGTCATGAACGTTCTTACAAGCTCAACCGCAATGTCGTCTACGCGATCATCGTTGTTTCCGTATTTAGGGAAATCGCCGATGATTTCGAAGTCAACTGCTACTCCGTTTTCGTCACGGATTGGTTTAACTTGCGCATATTTAATTGCGCTCAATGCGTCAGCTACTACGGACAATCCAGCGATACCTGCTGCCATTGTACGAAGGATTTCAACATCATGCAACGCCATTTCAATACGCTCATAGCTGTATTTATCATGCATGTAGTGGATAACATTCAATGTGTTGATATAAAGCTCTGCAAGCCATTCCATTGTGTTATCGAATTTAGCCATAACTTCTTCATAATCTAAGACTTCAGAAGTGATTGGCTGGAAGTTTGGTCCAACTTGGATTTTAAGTTTTTCGTCCACGCCGCCATTGATTGTGTAAAGCAATGCTTTAGCAAGGTTAGCACGCGCTCCGAAGAATTGCATTTGTTTACCGATACGCATAGCGGATACACAGCAAGCAATTCCGTAGTCATCGCCGTATTCTCTGATCATGATGTCATCGTTTTCGTACTGAATCGCACTTGTTTGGATAGACATTTTTGCACAGAAACGCTTGAAGCCTTCAGGGAACTTAGTAGACCATAATACAGTCAAGTTTGGCTCTGGAGCTGGTCCAAGGTTTGATAATGTGTGCAAGAAACGGAAGGAGTTTTTCGTTACAAGTGTTCTTCCATCCAATGCCATACCACCGATTGATTCTGTTACCCAAGTTGGGTCTCCACTGAACAATTGGTTGTAATCTGGTGTACGAGCAAACTTCACAAGGCGAAGCTTCATAACGAAGTGGTCAATGATTTCTTGTGCTTCTTGTTCTGTCAATGTGCCTTCACGAAGGTCACGTTCGATATAGATGTCAAGGAAGGAAGAAGTACGTCCAAGAGACATCGCAGCTCCGTTTTGTTCTTTAATTGCAGCAAGGTAAGCGAAGTATAACCATTGTACTGCTTCTTTTGCGTTTGTAGCTGGTTTAGAGATGTCGAAACCATAGATCTCTGCTAATTGTTTCAATTCACCTAACGCGCGAATTTGCTCATTCATTTCTTCACGTTGACGAATAACATCTTCAGACATCGTTCTTGAGCCATAGTTTTTCAATTCTCTCTTACGTTCTGCGATCAAGAAGTCTACACCGTACAATGCTACACGACGGTAGTCACCGATGATACGACCGCGTCCGTATGCATCTGGAAGACCAGTGATGATACCAGCTTTACGAGCTAATTTCATTTCATCTGTATAAGCATCGAATACACCTTGGTTATGTGTTTTACGGTATTCAGTGAAGATTTTTTGAACCTCTTCATCTACTGTGAAACCGTAAGATTCAGCTGCAGCCACTGCCATACGGATACCGCCGAACGGTTGTAGAGAACGCTTGAATGGTTTATCTGTTTGGAAACCAACGATTGTTTCAAGGTCTTTATTTAAATAGCCAGGACCATGTGAAGTAATTGTAGAAACAATTGTAGAATCGAGATCAAGGACGCCGCCTGCTTCACGTTCTTGTTTTGTAAGATCCATTACTTGTTTCCATAATTCTTTTGTTGCTTCAGTTGGACCTTCTAGGAATTCATCGTTACCAGTGTATGGAGTGATGTTTTTCATGATGAAGTCACGTGTGTTAACTTCTTTCTGCCAGTCGCCGCCAGCAAATCCTCTCCATGCATCTTTAACTTTAGTTAATACTTGTTCCATACTTAAACCCTCCATTATCTTGCATTTATATGCTTCAAATGATTTGTTTTATGACTGATTGATAGGTATAACAGTTATCTATAATCAAATGATACATCTAAAATGTGAATTTGTGAACACCTTTTTTTCAATCATTTTGTGAAAATGCAAACAAACCATATATATCAAGGGTTATTGGATTGTTATAAATTATTTCCATATAAATTAAATAGGAAGAATCTCAAAACTGTTACATAAGAACTTATCCAAATGACGAAACTGTACTATAAAAGACCGCCATTTTATGGCGGCCTATTAATTCCATCAATGGCCTTCTTTAGGCACCCTATTCTTGAATGCTTCCTTTGTAACTATATACTGTTCTTCCGTCTCATGTTTCTCATGGTTACCGCCCGTTTCGGCATGATGGGGAAATTCTCCTGGATGGCTCTTCTTCTTATGATTGAAGCTATTGCCTCGACTCATGTGTTCACCTCCTTCACTGACTTAGCTTCTCACAAAGGAGGTGAAATATGATTAGCAGGAATAGACAGCATGCTTCAACAAGGCCGGCAATACTTCCGTAGAGAAGGGGATATGCAGCCGCTCAGTCCGCTTGTGGGCATCCTTCCCATAGGGACCAATATTAATTGCAGGCACATCTAGGTCGGCAATTAATTCAAGCGGGATGTCATAGCCTGCTCCATAAAGAGGCATCTCTTTCTCCAAAACCTTGGCAACCTTTTCTTTGTCACGCAGACGGAAATAACTGACATCCGACAGCCCCTGAAAATAAGAAACCATTCCGATCTCTTCATTGTATTCCTTCTTCGCCTTAGCAATACAACTCATAACCACTCCCCTTGCCTTCTCATCCTTCTCGTCTTCCTTCAGATATACATGGGGATAAAAGGGCGGTGACAGCATGATCAAGTAGAAGGGAGCCAAATGTTTGAAATAAGAAGAAATTACTCCAGCGATAGCAGCTGTCAATTTCCCCATATTCGTTCCAAGATCCTGCTCCAGCTTTTTAACATGTTCTTCAATAGCCTGGCGGAAGGTACTTCCATGCTCCTTTAGTCCCTTCTCGTATAATTCCCAATACGTATACACCTTTGGCTTAGTGATATTCCGTGTATCGGCACCTTCCTGATAGCCTAATGATTGATAGGTTTCCATAAGCCGCTTCCCAATATATTCACTGCTCTCTCTCCCAATATTCTTTAGCTTGCTCATTACATCCTCAGGAGTTTGCAGGAGTGTGAGGATATTCAGAAGGATGTAGGCATTCGTGGGTGTTTGTACATCATATGATTCCTTTAAATCCGTCAGCTTGAGGGTCGTCGGTAAAGGATTACGTTCTCCCTGTGAACTTTCGAGAAAATCTGCCGAAAGCTCTGACCTTTCAGCAAATACACTAGCCATCCAAGCGGCATTTAATCCCTCAAGAGGCTCTCCAACATGTGTTTCTGTTCCTGTGCAATAAATGAGGGGGAGCATCTTTCCGACTGATCCGGTATAGAAATATTTAGACCGGTCGCCAGGGTAAGCTCCAAAGCTTGGCTCTGAACAAATGGTCAGCTCATAATTCAGTCCAAATTGTGCTCTGATTTCATCTAATAATTCAACCCCGGCAAACATTCCTGCTGAATACCTTTCCTCATCCGGCGTTGCCAGAAGGAGAAGATTATAGCCGAGATCCTGCTGTTTACATACCTCTGATATCAAGGCTAGCTGCACAGCAAGCCCAGCCTTCATATCCATGATGCCTCTTCCGAATATCCATTCGCCCGACTGCAAATCCTCTTTCGCGTCTATAGGCAGCTCCTCTCGCTCCAGCGCTCTTGTATAATCCATCGGGGAGAATGCAAGAGGCGTAAGTCTTCCGAAATCCTCCACCCCTACAACATCGTAATGACTTAACAGGATAATCGTCCGGTTTCTTTCATCATTCCCTTTATATAAACAAGCCACAGCTTTCCGATCGAGTGAATCATGACGAATCGCTTTTTTGAAAATATATTCGGGTCGTTTTTGATAATACGGTAATTCCATGAGGATTGAGACAATCTCCTCCTCCATCCGCAGTTCACCCCTTGTTCCCGTCACGCTTGGAACTCTGACCAATCTTAGCAATAAATCTAAAATTCCTTCCTTTGTATTCCAATGCCCCATGCTCATAGCTGCCCCCTATTCGTCACTCATTCATTTCTTTCCATTATACCAACTAATTTTAGAATATTCAGTCCATTATATTTGTTGCGGAATCGGCTCCGTGTTTGGGATACTTTAAAGAGAGACAAAGAGGTGAAAAATAGATGAAAATAACCAGCGTAATCCTTCATTATATACAAATGAAACTCAAGAATCCGTTTACTAACAGCTTCAGTACCGTTAAAGACCGTCATTTTATCATCGTAGAAGCGATAACAGAAGATGGAGCGACAGGCTGGGGAGAATGCGTTGCCTTCAACCAGCCATGGTATACAGAAGAAACCATTCATACCTGTTCATACCTATTAAAGGATTTACTCATTCCTTCCATTATCGGCCGACAGATTGATCACCCGAATGAACTAGAATCCATTTTCGCGCAAGTACGCCGGAATCCGATGGCCAAAAGCGCACTTGAGGGCGCACTGTGGGACCTCTATGCCCAAAAGCGCGGACTCTCCCTCTCAAAGGCTTTAGGCGGACAGAAAAAGCAAGTTGAAGCCGGTATCAGCATTGGTTTGAAGAAAAACGATGAGGAGCTTTATTCAGCCATAGATAAAAGCCTGACACAGGGCTATAAGAGAATTAAATTGAAGATTAAGCCTGGTCAGGATATTTCGCTCATAAGTAAGGTGCGCCGCCGTTACCCCGATATTGCTATCATGGCAGATGCCAATTCCGCTTATACATTAGCGGATTTAGATCTTCTGCGCGAGCTTGATCAATATGACTTAATGATGATTGAACAGCCTCTTGCCTATAATGACCTATATGAGCATGCCCTTTTACAAAAAGAGCTAAAAACAAAGATTTGCCTGGATGAAAGTATTCAATCTGCCCACGATGCCCTGCAAGCTATCCGCTTTGGCAGCTGCCGGGTCATCAATTTGAAAATCGGCCGTGTCGGAGGATTATCTGAATCCATCAAAATTCTTAAGCTATGCGAGGATGAGGGAGTCGATGTCTGGTGCGGCGGCATGATTGAGACTGGAATCAGCCGTGCGCATACCATTGCGCTTGCTTCCATGAAGGCGGTCAATCTGCCTGGCGATATTTCAAGCACCCAAAATTACTGGCATCGGGATATCACCGCACCAGAGGTCGTAGTATCAAACGGTTATATTGATACACCAACTTCGCCCGGTTTAGGCTTTGACATAGACCGCGATGCACTTGAAGCCTTCACCATGCACAAAGAACGCTTCCATGCATAATCTTTCGTCTCTAGGGTAAAGAAAAAGAAATACAAAAGGGAGATGATGCCAAATGCCAAAAGACAAAAAACAATTATCTAGGGGCAAAATGGATAATCCAGAGCACTCTCTGACAGATGAAGAGCATATGCTCGACAGGTTTGAAGAAGAGCAAAACGTTGATTCTATCCCGCTCGAGGACCTCCGTCAGGAAAACGAGGAAGAAAGACATCCTCATGATACGAAGAACTCTTCCTCTAGCGAGAAAAAATTCAAGCCTGAAAAGCAATGAACGGAATAAACCAAACACACCCGGACAAAACGGCCGGGTGTGTTTTTATTAGAATTTCACTTTCCTGAGACTGCTTCATACCCATCGGCTACAACTGAAAGTCTTCCGGTCTCCGGATGAATAACCATCCCTGTTACCGGGATATGAGATGGAATTAATGGGTGATTCTTAATTAGTTGAACGCTGCCATTCACGCTTTCTTGCACATTTGAGAATCCTTTCACCCAATCGTTCACCTTAATGCCTACATTCTCCAAGGTCTGGAAGGTTTCTTCCGGCACGCCATTGTCCTTCATTTGGCTAATAAAAGCATCTGGATCAATGGTGGACATTCCGCAATCCTCATGTCCAACCACGAAAACCTCCTCCGCACCGAGCGCATGGACAGCAACAAGAACAGAACGCATCACGCTTCCAAACGGGTGATTCACGATGGCACCGGCAGTCTTAATGATCTTTACATCCCCATTCGAAATGTTCATTGCCTTCGGAAGCAGCTCCACTAGTCTCGTATCCATGCAACTAATGACAACCATCTTTTTATCCGGGAATTTATCTGTCTTATATGGCGTATATTCCTTCTTCTCTACGAATTCACGATTATGAGCCAAAATCTCGTCTAATGTATTCATTCAATCCGCCCCCTGAAAATGTGTTTATCTCTTTTTATTGTACATAAGTTGACTAAATAGTTAAAATAATATACAAATTTTAGAAACCGGAAACTTCTAGCCATAATTGCGTAAACTATCCTGATACTAAAAATACACATACAGAAAGGATACCTTCACTTGAAAAAGAAGCTGAAGCAACTCGAACCATATGTCCATTCGTTATTTGCTCATTTGCATTCTCATCCTGAAGTGAGCTGGAACGAAAAAGAAACCACTGCTTATCTTCTTCAGCGACTAAGCGAAGATGGATTCAAATGTACCCCTTTTGTCTCCTTTCCTGGCTTAATTGCTGAAATCGGCTCTGGCAAGCCTGTCATCGCCATCCGCGCAGATATGGATGCCCTCTGGCAAGAAAAAGACGGCACCTTCCAAGCTGTCCATTCCTGTGGGCATGATGCCCATATGTCAATCATTCTTGCTGCAGCGGCGCTTTTAAAAGACAGCATCGATGGCTTGAAAGGCACCATCCGCTTCATATTCCAGCCTGCCGAGGAAACAGGTGAAGGTGCCATTGCTGTCACCAAGCTCGGCTTGGTTGACGATGTTGACTTTCTGTATGGCCTCCATCTCCGGCCGATTGAAGAGCTGCCGCTTGGTGCAGCTGCCCCTGCTATCAATCACGGAGCAAGCCACCACATCCTCGGCAAAATAATTGGTGAAGACGCCCATGGAGCAAGGCCGCATCTTGGGACAAGCGCCATCGAAGCCGGTATGATGCTGCACCACTTACTGAGCCAAATCAAACTATCACCAATGAATCCGCACTCCGTCAAACTGACCCGCTTTGAAGCCGGCAGCGATAACTTAAATATCATCCCAGGCACCGCTATATTCGGTATTGATGCCAGGGCTCAATCAAACGAAGACCTCAACTACCTGAAAAGCGAAATCCAGCGTTCACTCCTTGCACTTGAGAAATGGTACGGCATAAGCATTGAACAAGAACAACAGCCGGACACAACTGCCTCGATAATCTCTAAAGAAGCCTTAGACTACATGGAAACCGCCATTATCGACACGCTCGGCAAAAAAGGGCTGCACAAAACCGTCATCACCCCCGGCAGCGATGACTTTCACTTTTATACAAAATTACGCCCTAATATTAAGGCAACCATGCTCGCCCTCGGCGCCGACCTCACACCAGGCTTGCATCATCCGCAAATGACCTTTGATCACTCCTGCCTAATAATCGGGGTGGAGATTATGGCACGAGCCGTTTTAGAAACGATGAAGGCGGAATCATGATGGAATGATTTCGCCTTTTTAATTGGAGGCTGGGTGTGGCAGCTGCTATTGGACTATTTTTTATGCGAGCAGATAGGATCCGGGTGGGGGGCTTTGCTGGTGTTGTCCACCCTTTGACCACCCTTCACACCCTTTGCCTGGGGAAAGGGTGGGGATTGCCTGGCTTTTCCCACCTTTCGACCGCCCTTTGACCACCCTTCACACCTGTTGCCTGAGATAAGGGTGGGGATTGCCTGGCTTTTCCCACCCTTCGACCGCCCTTTCCCCACCCTTCACCCCCTTTGCCTGGGATAAGGGTGGGGATTGCCTGGCTTTTCCCACCTTTCGACCGCCCTTTGACCACCCTTCATACCTTTTGCCTGGGATAAGGGTGGGCTTTGCCTGGCTTTTCCCACCCTTCGACCGCCCTTTGACCACCCTTCACCCCCTTTGCCTGGGTAAAGGGTGGGCTTTGCCTGGCTTTTCCCACCTTTCGACCACCCTTTGACCACCTTTCACCCCCTTTGCCTGGGATAAAGGTGGGCTTTGCCTGGCTTTTCCCACCCTTCGACCGCCCTTTGACCACCCTTCACACCTGTTGCCTGGGATAAAGGTGGGGATTGCCTGGCTTTTCCCACCTTTCGACCACCCTTTGACCACCCTTCACCCCCTTTGCCTGGGTAAAGGGTGGGAATTGCCTGGCTTTTCCCACCTTTCGGCCGCCCTTTCCCCACCCTTCACCTCCTTTGCCCGGGTAAAGGGTGGGCTTTGCCTGGCTTTTCCCACCTTTCGACCACCCTTCACCTTCGCACCCTTCACCCCATTACCCTCATGAATTAAAACTCCGAAAATAAAAAAGATCGAACCATAAAATAGTTCGATCCCATTCCCCTCAAACAATCATCCATTCAACGCTTGCTCTATATCAGCCCATATGTCTTCCCATGATTCTAAACCTACGGAGAGGCGGATTAGCTGGTCCGTGACACCCATGGCGCGGCGCTCTTTTTCAGGGATGACAGCATGGGTCATGGAGGCAGGATGAGAGATTAATGTTTCGACGTCGCCTAGGCTTACGGCGATTTTGATGAGCTGGAGCTTGTTGAGAAAGGCTTGTGCCTCTTGCTTGCCTCCTTCTTGGAGTTCGAAGGAGATGACGCCGCCTGGCTGTTTCATTTGTTTAATGGCGGCTTCGTGTCCGGCGTTTTCTTCGTTCCATGGAAAGTAAACATTTTTGACGCGCGGGTGTTTTTTTAATTGTTCATTGATTTTAATGGCATTTTCGCTATGGCGGTCCATGCGGATTGGCAAGGTTTTTAGTCCACGCAAAAGGAGCCACGCATCAAATGGGGCGATGATGCTGCCAATATCCTTTAAACCGTTCTTCTTGATGGCGGAGATGAAGGATGATTTTCCGGCGACAAGACCTGCGACGACATCCCCATGACCGCCGATGTATTTCGTTGCACTGTGAAGCGCGATATCGCACCCAAGCGCAAGCGGCGATTGAAGATATGGTGATGGGAATGTATTATCTACGACGACCGGGATACCGTGCTCCTTCGCTACTCGAGCGACCATTTCCAGGTCAATGACGCGCATTGTCGGGTTGATTGGCGTTTCGACAAAGATGCAGGTCGTTTCCGGCCGGATGCTGTTTCGAATTTGCTCCTCTGTTTCCATTGGACTGAAGTCGTAGTCAATCGCGTATTTCTCTTTTAGCAGGACCAACAGATCGAAGGTACAGCCATATACACCTAGGGAGCATAGAATATGGTCATGAGTTTTTGTTAATTCGATTAAAACGGCTGAAACCGCTCCCATTCCAGATGCGAAGGCAGCGCAGTCTTCCGCTCCCTCCAAAACGGCGACTTTTTCCTCAAGCGCTTGAACAGTCGGGTTGCCGAGCCGGGAATATATATAGCCCTCCTCCGTTCCGGCAAATCTTGCTTCTCCTTGCTCTGCTGTATCAAAAGTAAATGTTGAAGTTTGGTAGATTGGTGCGGAGAGACTCCCCAAGTGCTTTTTTGTATCATACCCGGCATGGATAGCTGCCGTTTCAAAATGTTTATATTCTTTTTTCATCCGTTATTTCTCCTCCAATAAAAACAGTCATATTCTTCCAGTATGATTTTATCATATGCCCACTAGGAAAATCATGGAATATTTAATTAGACAAAAAAAGAAAGGCTTTGTTCAAAGCCTTTCTCACCCTTTATGAATAACTGATGCTATTTGTCCATTTGTCACTTTCAATAAATCAGCTATCCCAACCTTCATTTGCATGCCTATCTTGCCAGCTGAAACAATAATGTGGTCAAGTTCCTCAGCCTGCTTTTCGATAAAGGTTGGATAGAGCTTTTTCATCCCAACGGGTGAGCAGCCCCCACGAATATAACCGGTATACTTTTGCAATTCGGAAACAGGCAAAAGATCCATTTTCTTCTCCCCTGCAACTCGTGCAGCACGCTTTAAGTCCAGTTCTGCTGTGACGGGGATAACAAATATGTGCAGGTTTTTCGTTGAGGAGATGGTTACCAATGTTTTAAACACATGACGGGCATCCTCACCAATCTTCTCGGCGACTGATACTCCGTCAATTTTGCCATCATCTGGACTATATTGGAGTAATTCGTAGGATACCTTTTTCTGATCGAGCATCCTGACTGCGTTTGTCTTTCCTTTTGCCATTCAAACCATCCTCTCAAAATCGTCCAGATCGAAAAATGGAATAAAGCAGATAGAGAACCATGACCGAAGCGATGATAAATCCAATTTCAATTATTGGAATCTGCCAAAGGATATTGGTCCCTCCCCTTGATGAAGAGCCAATGACCAGCCCTGCCATGATAATGCTGAAGGAGAGCAAGATGATGGCATAGGATAATTGGTTCGCCATCTTATCCATCTTGGCCAAAAATATCTCGAGCTGCGGCACCTTAATTTGCACACTGAATTTCCCATCTTTAAGTTTGTTCGTCAAATCCTTCACACTGCGCGGCATCTCAGAAAAGAAATCAGAATAGTCGACGGCCTTATTAAACAGCATTTCTGCAATATTTTTCGGTTTAAGCCGCTCCTTGACCAAATTATCACCAAATGGTTCGACGATATCAAGGATATTGTATTCGGGATAGAGGGTCTCCACAACCCCTTCAACAGCCAGGAAGGTTTTACCCAGCATAGTCAAATCAGATGGTATTCGGATATGATGCAGGTAAGTAAGTGTAAAGAAATCGTTGACAATCTCACCAAGACTGATGGAATTTAATGTTTGGCCATAGTAATTATCAATAAATTCCTGTACATCAGCTTTTAGCTGATCATAGTTTATCTCATCCGGGGTCATCCCAATCTTGATGATAGAACGTACAACAAAATCAGTGTTTCCCCTGCGCAAAGCCAAAAGCATGGAGGCAAATTCGTATTTCATTTGGGCATTGATTCGGCCGACGTTGCCGAAATCAAGAAAAACAAGCCGATTGCCCGGCTGGACAAAAACATTGCCCGGATGAGGATCAGCGTGAAACATGCCTTCAAGAAGAATTTGCTTCATCATTGCCTCCGTAAAGCGCTCACTTAACAGGCGGCGGTCAAAGCCAATCTCATCGAGGCTTTGAACATCATTAATCTTTATGCCTTCAACGAATTCCATCGTCAAAACCTTTTTCGTGGAGTATTCCCAATAGACGGCCGGGATTCGAATCGTGTCATCCTCCTTGAATTGGGCAGCAATCTTCTCGGCGTTCCTGCCCTCTACGCCATAATCAAGCTCCATGTTCAAGGACATGGAGAATTCACCTACAATATCTTTTAGGCCATAATCTTGTGCCCATTTATATCGCTTCTCCGCCATGCGCGCAAGATTATGCAAAATCTCTAGGTCTGTGTCGATTGTTTTCGTAATGTTCGGCCGTTGAACCTTCACAGCAACAACATCACCTGATGGAAGGACGGCTTTATGTACTTGACCAATAGAGGCCGCCGCAATAGGGACAGGATTAAATTCTGCAAAAAGCTCCTCAAGCGGCAGCTCAAGTTCATCCTCAATGATTGCCTTCACCTCATCAAAGGAAAACTCCTTCACCTTATCCTGAAGATTCTCCAGCTCATGAATAATAGAAGCAGGGACGATATCAGGGCGTGTACTCATCATTTGCCCAAGCTTAATATAAGTGGGACCAAGTTCCTCTAAGATTAGTCGAATACGCTCACCTGCTGGTTTATCCTTTACATGCTTCCCTTCGAAAATCCATTTTCCACCGAAGGGAAGCATATCGGCCAGCCCAAGCTCTTCAGCAATTGAGCCAAAGCCATGATGAATCATGGCACGTATAATATCTTGATAGCGATTAAAATGGCGTATCCTTTTATTTAACAATCGTCTCCACCCCTACTCTATTGGTCCTAAATAGCTTTATTGCTGATTTTGTTTTAATTCCAATGCGGCAATTCTTTGCTCTAGTCTTTCGATATCTTCTTTTGTTGCGATGTCCATTTCTTGAAGACGAAGCTTGACTTTCATGTTGACTTGCTGCTCGAACTCTTTCTGGCGCTCCTCACCACGTACCATTAAATCATTGACCATGTCCTTGGATTCCTGTTCAGACACCTCGCCGCGCTTAACCATTTCATCCACATACTTCTCAATCTGTTCCTTGCTCACGATTGCTGCCCCTAAACCAAAAGAGAACGCCTTATTGACCATATCACGGATGGTACTCATTTTTTATCCACCTCATTTTTTGATTTTTATCCATACTCCTACACTCTTTTCATTCCACTTTTCCTTTTAAACAAACATGTATTTTATGGTCATTATGTGAATTTTTGAAACAAAAAGAGACAGCCCTCTCCTGCTGCCCCTTTTGCTGGTCTTATGATTTATCTGGCCCAAAAATGATGCCGCATTTCTTTCTTGCCTCTTCCATGATATTCAAAACAAGACCACTCAGGTTTGTCAATTCTTCATACCGCTCTTGATCACCTGTCTTGATAATGTCAGTGAACACCTCGATTTCATAGACCATATCCTTGTCCGTTTGCGCGGCGGAAAATGGTTCGCATACCTTTGTTTCACGGTCAATAAATTCTATCTTTTCGACGGTTCCCGATCCAGGGAAGATGAGATTGCCCTTCTCTCCAAGAATTTCGTTCGAACCATAGGAATCTGTTATTTTGGAGCACAAAATAGTACATACGAAATCATTGTATTTAAGGACTAGCGTACCGCCGCCGTCGACACCGCTCTTAAGCATGACCGGTACATACACACTTGACTCCGGCTCTCCAAACAGGGCAATCGCCATATAGAGCGGATAAACGCCTAAGTCAACAAGAGCTCCCCCTGCAAATTCGGCTGAGAAGATATTCGGTACCTCTCCCTCAAGGTATTGATCATAGCGGGAGGAGTATTTCATATATTGAAGGTTGACGTTTCTGATTGGGCCGACGCAATCTATTTTATCCTTCAATAGTTTAAAGTTTGGCGTATGGATGGTTCTCATCGCCTCAAATAAAAAGACGTTATTCTTTCTTGCTGTCTCAAAGGCCTTCTCCCATTCTTTCATGCTCGTAAACATTGGTTTCTCACAAATGATATGTTTACCGTGCTCCATCAGGAAAATCGCCTGCTCATAATGAATAGAGTTCGGAGACGCTATGTATACGACCTCAATCTCCTCACAGCTGGCCAATTCATCAAGCTGATTGAATACGAGTTTCACCTCATATTGGTTGGCAAAGCGTGTGGCCTTCTCTAAATCTCTTGAATAGATTGCCTTTAATGTGAGCTGTCCGCTTTCAGCAGCTGCTTCAATAAAGTGTTCAGTAATCATGCTCGTTCCAATCGTTGCATAGTTCATGCAAAAACACTCCCTAGCGCAAATTTTAATCCAGTACCTATTTCTCTTCTCATTGTATCAAAATGAAAGCAAAGAAACCCCATAAGACACTAAAAAACTGCCGGAATTTCTCCGGCAGCCTGCATTCTTATTGAGAGATTTTCCCGAAAGCAACAGCAATTTGAGCGCCAACCTTCGCATTGTTTTTTACTAATGCGATATTAGCTTCAAGACTCTTACCTTCTGTAACGTCTTTAATTTTTCCAAGAAGGAATGGTGTTACGTCCTTGCCAGTAATACCAAGGGATTCAGCCTCTTTAACCGCTTCGTCAATTACTTTGTTAATGAAGCTGTCCTCCATAGCGAATTCTTCTGGAATTGGGTTTGCGATAACCATTCCGCCTTCAAGATTCATATCCCATTTCGCCTTCATCATTTCAGCCACTTCTGTTGCTGTGTCTAAGCGATAATTCACATCGAATGGGCTAGTTCTCGTAAAGAAGGATGGCAATTTATCCGTTTGATAGCCAACAACCGGTACCCCTTGAGTTTCAAGGTATTCCATTGTTAAACCAAGATCGAGGATGGATTTGGCACCTGCACAAATAACCGCTACATCTGTCTTCGCCAATTCTTGAAGGTCAGCAGAGATATCCATTGTCGTCTCAGCACCGCGGTGAACACCGCCAATTCCGCCTGTAACAAATGTTTTGATGCCGGCAAGCTGCGCGCAGATCATTGTTGCCGAAACAGTTGTCGCGCCATTTTTCTTCGCTGCAACCAAATATGGCATATCACGGCGGCTTGCTTTAGCAATGCCTTTTGTCTTCCCGAAGAATTCAAGCTCTTCGTCACTTAAGCCAATTCGAAGAACACCATCAATGACAGCCATAGTTGCTGGAACGGCACCCTCTTCACGGATGATGGCTTCCACTTCACGCGCCGTTTGCACGTTTTGCGGGTATGGCATCCCGTGTGAGATAATGGTAGATTCCAACGCAACGATTGGCGTTCCGTTTTTCTTCGCTTCTTTTACTTCCTCAGATAATTTAATCCATTCATTCATGTTAGTTGGTCTCCTTTTGAAATAATGATTCTTTTTCCTTCTCAAGTGATGGGCGATTTAAAGCTGGGCTGACCGTTTCACTTGAACGAATTGTCATAGAGGCACAAGCCATTCCATATTGGCAGGACTCTAAGATGGAATAGCCTTCAATGGCACCAAGCATGATGCCTGATGCGAGCGAATCCCCTGCTCCGGTCACATCAACGACTGAATCAGCTGGCTGTCCGATGAGGAAGCCGCTCTCTCCTGTGTTATTCGCATAATATAATCCCTTTTCGCTGCGTGTAATAACAACATTACGAATACCTTGCGCAAGAATCCGACTGGCAGCTAGCTGAACGGAATCATCGTTGTTGACCGTCATGCCTGAAAGCACCTCAGCCTCTTCCCTGTTCAAGATAAGCCATTCCAGGTCGCGCAAGTCCTCTGGAAGCCGATCCAATTTCGGAATGGATACCGGGACCACAGAAACAGGGATTCCCTCATTCGTACAGCGCTCAATAATATAGCCGATGACCTCTTTAGGAAAGTTTGTATCAAGCAATACCATGGCACTTGCCGCAATGTGTGACCATCGTTTTTCGATGAATGGGATATCTACCGTATCATAGATGCCCATATCAGCAAGGGCAACCGCCATATTCCCTTGCTCATCCAAGATGGCTGTATATGTACCTGTTGATTGCCCGGCAACTTCTAATGAAGGAAGGATTTTTACGTACTCGTTTGTTCTTGCCAGGACTTCCTTGCCTTCTCTGTCATCACCGACTATCGTCAGCAAGTGAACATCTGCGCCTAATCTTCCTAAATTCTCCGCAATATTACGGGCAACACCGCCAAGGGTTGAGGTTGTCCGCACGGGATTAGACGTTTCAAGGCAAAATACTTGCTCAAGCATCGACTTCCGGTCCATATTCGCCCCCCCAATGCAGACAATCCGCTTGTCCTCCGGCAGGATATAGGCCCTTCCCAAAAGCTTTCCTTGTTTGGTCAGGGAAGATATATAACCGGCTATCGCACTCCTTGAGAGATTCAATTTCCCCGCTATCTCATTCTGAGTAATAAACGGGTTTTCTTTTATTAAATGAAAGATCTGACTCTCTTTTTCATTCATCGGATTCAACCCTTCATAAACATTTGTCTACATTATAAACAATTGTTTCAATAGTGTACAATATAAAATTAATTGAAAATTTATTCAAAAATTCAAAATTATGTAATATGATAGCTTTATAATCTAGAAAGGAGATGAAAAGATTCGTGAAAGCATTGCGTTCCATCCTTCTTTGGGGGATCATCGCTGCTCTTGGGGCAGTCGGGTTTGGGGTACTTGCATTAAATCAGGGGGAAACAATCAATTCAATTTGGCTGTTAACTGCCGCTGTCTGTACATATGCAATCGCCTACCGCTTTTATAGTAAATTTATCGCACATAAGGTTTTTAATCTTGATGACAACAGGAAAACACCGGCTGAGTTAAACAATGACGGGAAGGATTATGTACCGACGAATAAATGGGTCCTCTTCGGTCATCATTTCGCCGCCATTGCTGGTGCCGGTCCACTGGTAGGACCAATTCTCGCTGCACAGATGGGGTACCTGCCAGGAACTATCTGGATTATTGTCGGGGTAGTTTTAGCTGGGGCTGTCCAGGATTTTGTCATCTTATTCGGCTCCATCCGCCGCAATGGTAAATCCCTTGGCGAAATGATTAAAGAGGAGATTGGTCCTGTCACCGGATTTATCGCTATGGTCGGCATCTTCGGTATTATGGTCATCCTTCTTGCCGTGTTAGCTTTAGTTGTCGTGAAAGCGCTAACAGACAGCCCTTGGGGAATGTTTACGATTGCGGCTACGATTCCAATTGCCGTCTTCATGGGTATTTACATGAGGTACTTACGGCCAGGCCGTGTTGGTGAAGCATCCATTATTGGCATTATTCTTTTATTGCTTTCTATTTATTTTGGTCAATACGTTTCAGAGCACGAAACATTGGCAGCCATGTTTACCTTTACCGGTGAACAAATCGCCATCATGCTGATTATTTACGGTTTCATTGCCTCTGTCCTGCCCGTTTGGCTTTTACTTGCGCCCCGTGATTACTTAAGTACGTTCTTAAAGATTGGCACGATTGTCGGACTTGCCATCGGTATTCTCGTTGTTGCCCCTAATCTGGAAATGCCAGCAATGACTCAATTCGTCGATGGCACAGGACCTGTCTTCTCGGGCAATCTCTTCCCATTCCTGTTTATCACCATCGCCTGCGGAGCGGTCTCCGGCTTCCACTCACTCATCTCTTCCGGCACGACGCCGAAGATGATTGAACGTGAATCTCATGCTCGTCCAATCGGATATGGGGCGATGCTGACAGAATCATTTGTCGCAGTTATGGCAATGATTGCGGCCTGTGTTCTAACACCAGGCATTTACTTTGCCATTAACAGTCCGGCCGCCGCGATTGGGACAGATCCAGCAACAGTCGCGACCACCGTCTCAAGCTGGGGCTATACCATCACCCCAGATGATTTAACGACACTCGCTGATGATGTCGGGGAATCATCCGTCATTTCTCGTACAGGCGGTGCTCCGACACTTGCGATTGGAATGGCACATATTTTCTCCCAAGTAATTGGCGGAAAAGCCCTCATGGCCTTCTGGTACCATTTCGCCATTCTCTTTGAGGCCTTGTTCATCCTGACAACCATTGATGCCGGAACCCGGGTGGGCCGTTTTATGGTTCAGGATTTAATGGGTACATTCTACAAACCATTCGCCAAGACTGAATCGTGGATTCCTAATATTATCGCAACAGCCATCTGCGTGCTAGGCTGGGGTTACTTCCTCTATCAAGGCGTTGTCGACCCGCTCGGCGGCATCAACACCCTGTGGCCATTATTCGGAATCTCGAACCAAATGCTCGCTGGAATCGCCCTCCTGCTTGGCACGACCATCCTGTTTAAGATGGGCAAAACCAAGTATGTCTGGGTCACCCTAATTCCAACCACATGGATTCTCATTGTTACCATGACAGCCGGCCTACAAAAAATCTTTCACGAGAAGATATCTATCGGCTTCTTATCCCATGCCAAGGTGTACAAGGAGGCTTATGATAACGGCGAAGTGCTTGCGCCCGCTAAAGATTTAGGTGAAATGAAGCAAGTAATCTTCAACGACTATCTTAATACCGGTTTAACAGCCGTCTTTATGATTGTCGTCATCACTGTCCTCATCTCAGCTGCTCGCATCTGGATTAAATTAATCAGAGGTCAGTCCATCACCATGCATGAATCAGAATATGTAAGCCGAAATGTATGATGAGAAAGGAGATATCCATGCTGAAACAACTGAAACACGCCTTCTCTTTGCGAAAGCAATTCATTAGTCTCTTAGTAGGCGTCCCAAGCTATGAGACTTATGTTGAACATATGAAAAAGCACCATCCGGATGAACCCGTTCCCACGCGCAAGCAATTTTTCTGCGAGGCTCAGGAAGCTCGCTATAATGCAAAGGATGGCAAGGTATCACGCTGCTGTTAAACGAAAAGAGAGGGAAGCGCCTAAATAGGTGCTTCCCTCTTACTTGATCAATCTTCATCCTTGGCATCCCAGTCCTCTGGAATTGGCTCATGAAGCCACTCTTGAAACAACTTCCTGTATACTTCCAGCTGTTCATGATAATTTGAGAACTGATCACGATTAATTAAATATTGCTCCCCGTCGTAGACTGCACGAATCTTCTTCTCCTGAATGAGCTGCTCCAAATACGATGCCGGCAGGTTCAAATATTCGGCCATTTCCTGTACAGAAAGGTACATACCTCTCACTCCTGTTTTCCGATTGTCCACTCAGTCTAGCATATTTTATGAAGAAACACATCCTAACCGACGTTTTTATGCAGTCAGGAGATAGAGCAGAAATTACAATACCCACTATGGCAATTGGTCAAAATAACAGGGAACGGCTGTGGACTATAGAAATAGATACGCCTTGCTGCTCCATCATCCATTTCGCAAGAGAAAAAGGGCTGTCCATTAATGGATGCCCTTTGTTAAACAATATCTATATTATTACCCCTTGTTATCCCCCAAACCTCTTTGCTCGTATTTCAGAGCGAGGAACATCCAATCCCCCAATTAGATATTCCCAGGTATAAACCTATGATAGATACGACATTCTCCCCTTAAGAATGCGCCTCTCTATTCTTCTTAACCTTCCACCTCTGCCAATTCTTTCTCTTCCATGAGCATAGTGCCTTTTGTTTGATAGTTTGTGTGCCATGAGAAAGCCTTTTCAAGAAGATGCGGCGTTTGTCCGCCTCGTGTTAACGCTTCTGTATAGTATTCCCATAGCTGTTTCCGATACATCGGATGCGCACAGTTCTCGATGATTACCCCGACACGTTCTCTTGGCGCCAGTCCCCGTAGGTCTGCATATCCTTGTTCTGTAACAACCACATCGACATCATGCTCCGTGTGGTCCACATGGGATACAAATGGCACGATACTGGAGATTTTGCCATCCTTGGCGATTGATTTCGTGACAAAGATGCCGTAGCGGGCATTTCTTGCAAAGTCGCCTGAGCCCCCAATACCATTCATCATATTCGTACCGCACACATGTGTGGAATTGACATTTCCATAGATATCTATTTCAAGAGCCGTATTGATAGAAATCAAGCCCATTCGGCGGATTAATTCCGGATGATTGGAGATTTCCTGCGGACGCAAGATAAGCTTGTCTACATATCTCTCGAAGTTTGTGAGCAGATTCTCCATCGCTTTTTCAGAAAGCGTGATGGAACAGCCGGATGCAAATTTAATTTTGCCCGCGTCCATTAAATCAAACACAGCATCTTGAAGCACTTCAGAATAAACCACTAGGTCATTGAACTCTGAATCTAAAAATCCGTGGAATACCGCATTCGCGACCGTTCCGATACCAGACTGCAATGGTGCAAGCTGTTCCGTCAATCGGCCTGCTTTTATCTCTTCACGCAGGAAGGTCAGCAAGTGATTCGCCATGATGATGGTTTCCTCATCAGGCGGCACGATGGTGGAAGCTGAATCCAGCTTGTTTGAGAAGACAATACCCTTTATTTTGTCTAGGTCCACCTTTATTCCAATCTCTCCGATACGATCTTCCGGATGCACGAGTGGAATCGGCTTTCTGCTTCCTTGCTGTCCTGGATCATAAATATCATGCAGTCCTTCCAGCCATTCTGGCTGTGCAAGATTAATTTCAATGATGATGGATTCAGCCTTTTCGGCAAAAATTTGTGAGTTTCCGACAGACGTACTTGGAATAATCACACCATCCTCTGTAATAGAAACCGCTTCCAAAATTGCGTAATCAATAGAGGGCAATACGTCTGAGCGAACCCACTCGGATGTCTGTGATAAGTGCTGATCAGTGAAATACATATTTCCTTGGTTAATTTGCTTACGCATGACGGGCTCTGCTTGGAACGGAAGCCTCTTATTGATGATTCCAGCTTCAGTTAAATATTTATCCACATCAGGACCCATGGAAGCACCAGTGTATATATTGACCTTAAAGTTTTCTTTTTCTGCCCGTTTCACAAGAGCTGCAGGAATAGCCTTCACGTCGCCTGCCCGAGTAAATCCGCTTAATCCCAATGTCATCCCGTCACTAATCCATGTAGCCGCCTCTTCCGGTTCAACGATTCGGTTACGTAACGCATGGTTTCGAATACGATCTAAATTGAGCTGCATCTTATCACTCTTTCATCGTTTTTTTGATAAGTGTACCTCATAAATTTCACCATTCAGACACATTTCGATAGGTTACTTGAATTTTTAGACGAGACAGAATTTTCCACGTTCGAAGCAGCATTTTTTAGAAGCCGAGCATTTTTCTGAAATAGCTTGAATACGATTGGCTTACTGGAATTAGCTGCCCATCCTTCATGGAAAGGACAAAGGTCGAATGTGTATCAAGATAGATTTCCTTAATTTGCTTCACGTTGACTATATAAGATCGGTGGCAACGGATAAAGCTATCCTTTGGGAGGGTAAATTCAAACTCCTGCAGGGTGTTCTTATTTGTACCGGTATGTGTACTTGAAGTCACATATGTTCTCCGATTCTTTGATTCAATATAATATATTTCTTCATAGGAAACCGGAACCCATCCATCCGCTGTCTTCAGCGTCACAACAGACCGAGCCTCCGTTAGTGCCGGATAAATAGCAGTAATGCAGCCGGCAATCTTACCATCCTCATGAAATGGAACTGCAATCCCATGGTAAGGTACACCAAGAACATCTCGGCTAATGAATTCTGATGTTTTTTCCCCCGATTGGAGCGCCTTAAATGTAATCGTTCCCTCCTTTACTGGATCACCAGGAGAAATCTTTAAATTAATACGCTTACTTGCGCGATAAAAGATATACTCCTCCGTATTCGTTACAGCAAACGAAATTTCCTCAGAAAAAAGCTCCCCCATTACGTCAAAAAATGAATATGTTGTCAGTTTATCCATCTAAACCCCCGCTTTGTCTTTGCTGTCATCTTCCTTATTGTATAATTTTCTTCCAATAGTTTCTAACAGGAAGGCTTATCTCCCGTTTCAATGAAAGCTGACAGGTGAAAGGAAAGGCTAAAAGTTAATAGAAACACATTTATTTACAAATATGAATCAAATGTAAAGTTAATGTAAAGATTGAACGACTTATCTTTACTAATAACCTTTTCTGTTTAATAATGATAAACGTTATATTAATATACTTTTCAGGAGGAATATGGTGGATATCAATATTCAAGAAATGATATTTCAATTCCTAGGCGGACTGGGAATCTTCCTATTCGGGATTAAATTCATGGGAGATGGCCTGCAAAAATCTGCTGGGGACAGATTGAGAGATTTATTAGATAAATATACAACAAACCCATTTATGGGAATTCTGACAGGTATTCTTGTTACTTGCCTCATACAAAGCAGCTCCGGCACAACCGTCATTACCGTTGGTCTTGTTAGTGCTGGATTTATGACCTTGCGCCAGGCAATCGGCGTTATTATGGGGGCTAATATCGGGACAACGATTACTGCGTTCATCATCGGAATAGATGTTGGTGAGTACGCTCTTCCTATCATCTTCGTTGGCGCTATTATGTTATTCTTCTTTAAAAATCAACGAATTCACAATATCGGCCAAGTTATCTTTGGGTTCGGTTTCCTATTCTTCGGATTAGAATTAATGAGCAACGGAATGCATCCTCTTCGTTCATTCCCATGGTTCCTTGATTTAACGGTTAGCTTGAGTGAACACTCTCTATTAGGTGTCTTAGTAGGTACAATATTCACAGCTATTGTACAAAGCTCCAGTGCAACAATTGGAATATTGCAAGGATTATACGGCGAAGGCTTAATTGATTTATCTGGTGCTCTACCAGTATTAGCTGGAAATAACATTGGTACAACAATTACTGCCATTATCGCAGCAATCGGTGCATCAGTAGCTGCCCGAAGAGCAGCAGGCGTACATGTTCTTTTCAATATTATTGGTTCGATAATATTCCTAATTTTACTCATACCATTTACTACATTGATTTCTTGGTTCCAATCATCGCTCAATTTAAATCCAGAGATGACGATTGCCTTTGCTCACGGGACATTTAATGTCGTAAATACTATAATCATGATTCCGTTTATCGGTGCCTATGCATGGCTTGTAACAAAACTTATTCCAGGTGAAGATGCTGTGATTGAATTCAAGCCAAAACACTTAGATCCAATCTTGCTCGATCAGCCTCCTGCATTTGCATTAGCACATGCTAAAAAAGAAATACTGCGTATGGGAGGATTTGCGGTACAAGGATTAGAAGAAACGAAAAACTATCTTCTAAATCATGAGGCTTCTTCCTTAGCAACCGGTAAGCAAATAGAGGAAGCCTTAAATAATCTCGATCATAAAATCACTGAATATCTGGTCAAAATCTCATCTAATTCCTTATCACAGCATGAATCAGATGAGCATAGCATCCTCATGCATATGATTAATGATATCGAAAGAATCGGTGACCACTTCGAGAATATCCTTGAATTAGCTGAACATCAAATCAGCCATAAAATCACTATTACAGATGAAGCGAAGCAGCATCTTGATGAAATGTTCTCCGTTGCCATCAACGCAGCGACCAGTGCAATGGAAGCATTCGAAAACATGGATAAAGAAATGGCACATAAGGTTGTTGAGCACGAAAGAACACTCGACAAAATGGAACGCCAATTACGCAAGCAGCATATCCTTCGTCTTAACAACTGCATTTGCACACCGCAAGCAGGACTTATGTTCGTTGACATTCTAAGCGATCTTGAACGTATTGGCGACCATGCTAAAAACATTGCTGAAACCTTGATTGGCGAGCAAGATTAATATATGACAAAAGCTCCTTTCTCAATAGAGACTGGAGCTTTTGTTTTTCAAAAAGACTGCAACAGAAGGCTAGTGTAACCCTCTCTCTATTTACAATAACAAATTCATTAGTACGCCTTTGATATGATTATGTAAATTTAGTACAATTCGACCTATTGTTGCACTAAAGTAAACATAATATTAATTTATTGTAAAGATTTCCACCAACACCTTTACTTTACATAATTTCTAAATAATAATTTGAGAGATTGGCATGTAAAAATGAAGCACAGGAGGAAAATCGTGGAGATAAATATTCAAGAAATGATTTTTCAGTTCATTGGCGGATTAGGAGTCTTCCTTTTTGGGATTAAGTTCATGGGAGATGGCCTGCAAAAGTCTGCAGGGGACCGATTACGCGATTTACTAGATAAATATACAACAAACCCGTTAATGGGGATTTTAACAGGGATACTTGTAACGGTTTTAATACAAAGCAGCTCTGGGACAACCGTAATCACGGTTGGGCTAGTCAGCGCCGGATTTATGACATTGCGTCAGGCGATTGGCGTCATCATGGGGGCAAATATCGGGACAACCGTTACGGCCTTCATCATTGGGATTGACGTCGGTGAATATGCCCTCCCAATTATTTTTGTAGGTGCAATCCTTTTATTCTTCTTTAAAAACGAAAAGATTCATAATATTGGACAAGTCATTTTTGGATTTGGGTTCTTGTTCTTCGGTCTTGAATTGATGAGCAGCGGAATGAAGCCGCTTCGCTCGTTTGAATGGTTCCTTGACTTAACAGTTAACTTAAGTGAAAACTCAATCCTTGGCTTGATTGTCGGTACGGTCTTCACCTTAATTGTCCAAAGCTCCAGTGCAACAATCGGTATCCTGCAAGGGCTCTTTGGAGAAGGACTTATCGATCTTGACGGCGCTTTGCCTGTCTTATTTGGAGATAATATTGGAACAACCATTACGGCAGTCCTCGCTTCCATCGGTGCATCCGTAACAGCGAAAAGGGCGGCCAGTGTCCATGTTTTATTCAATTTAATAGGCGCCACAATCTTTATGATTTTGCTCGTTCCATTTACGGCATTGATATCTTGGTTCCAAACAACCCTTGGACTTAACCCTGAGATGACGATTGCCTTTGCGCACGGAACATTCAATATAACGAATACGATCATCATGTTCCCGTTTATCGGCGCCTATGCATGGCTTGTTACGAAGCTTATTCCTGGTGAGGATGCCGCTATTGACTTCAAGCCAAAGCATCTGGATCCTCTTTTGATGGACAAGGCCCCGGCGATTGCTCTTGGCCAAGCGAAACAGGAAATCTTACGTATGGGCCGATTTGCCGTGAACGGCTTGGAGGAGTCCAAAAATTACTTAATGACACATGATAAATCTTCATTAAATCAAGCAACACAAATTGAAGAAGCCCTAAATAACCTAGATCACAAAATCACAGATTATCTTGTGAAGGTTTCAGCGAGTTCCCTATCCGAGCATGAATCTGATGAACATAGCATCTTGATGCACACAATCAATGATTTCGAGAGAATTGGGGATCATTTCGAGAATATTCTTGAACTCGTTGATTTTCAGCTCAGCAATAAAGTAACCCTTACAGAAGAAGCACTGTCTGATTTGAATGAAATGTTCACAGTAGCGATTCAGGCTGCAAAAGAGGCGCTTGAGGCCTTTGAAAACATGGACAAAGAGGCAGCATATAAAGTTGTGGAGCATGAACAAACTTTAGACAAAATGGAGCGCAAACTACGTAAACAGCATGTCCTTCGCTTGAACAGCGGTACATGTACCCCTCAAGCAGGTTTGGTATTTGTAGATGTCCTAAGCAATCTTGAGCGAGTTGGCGACCATTCTAAAAACATTGCTGAGACATTAATCGGCGAGCAAAATTAAAATCTAATCCCCATCCATCTAAGTCCCGTATATTCGGGACTTTTTGCCTTTAAAATAGACCCTGAACAGGGACCTCATTTCTGCTTATTTGCCTGCAAGACTGCGTCTACATGTTCCTTCACAACAAGGACCTTAATTGTGTCAAAGAAGTCATTAAGAAATTCAGCCTGAGCAAACTCTGCAATCCAAATCGCGGTGCACCATATGCATATTAGAGTATTTACTCCCTTCCAGCACTCCACTTCCAATAATCACCTATATAACCCATCAAAATTGATAATATTACAACACCTAGCTTATTGGCTATCCCTTCCTTTACAGTAAGCAATTACACTTATATCTGAAAGATGGGCATATTAAAATTTAAGTAACAACACTCAGGATGTGATGCTGTGAAAAAGACACTTTTCCTTTTCCTCCTCCTTGTGGGGCTCATTCTTCTGGCTGGCTGCTTCCACAAGTCAGACCGATTGACCGGGCAGGTACAAAGTATCTTAGATAACGAAATCACCCTCGCACTTGCAGGTGACATTACGAAAGATGAACAAATCATAAAGTTAAATGGCAAAGAAACGGCGATAATCGCTGATGCTGCTACACGAATTCTGATTGAGGAGGATGGCAAGACGAAAGAAGCGGTCCTAAATGATATCCAAACAGGCGACATCCTTTCAGTCATTGTCGATGAAGATGATAAGACCGCCATTAAGATTAGATTAAAAATTGACTGGACGGCCAAATCCCAATCAGGAGCTATAGCTAAGCAACGCTCCTTATCGAGCCGTTATGTTGTTGCAGGAAAAAGCATCAAATTAACAGATGAAGCAATCCACTCATCAGCCGCAGATGAAAATACGCTTCTCATAGAGGGTAATGGCACTCTGACTGCAACCAATATTTCCATTACTAAATCAGGCGATACAACAAGTGAAGAAGACAGCAGGCTTTATGGAGTTAATAATGCTGTTGCGGCGATTAATGGAAGCGGGCATTTAGAAGGATGTACAATCCATTCAGAAGCAGAAGGAGGGACTGCTCTTTTTTCCTCCGGTGAAAATGCCAGCTTAAACCTAGCTGATATCTCCATCATAACTACAGGAGGCTCGGCCAAGGGGCTCTATGCGGCTAACCAAGGAACCATTAAAGGCCAAGATATTAGTATTATGACTAATGGTGCCCACAGCGCTGCTGTAATTGCGGATGGAAAGAACAGCGTTGTCAAACTCAATGACTCCACATTGACAACAGCTGGGGAGGACTCCCCTTGCCTATTTTCTGCTGGCACCATTCAAGCAGACGGGGTCCTAGGACTGGCCAGCTCCTCTCCTGCCGCCATCGTCGAAGGAACAAATACCCTTGCCATTTCAGCCTCAGACATAACCGGGACCGGAAAGTATGGCATCATCCTCCATGAGGGCAAGCTTAATTCGGCTAACAATGGCCTTGCACGCTTTTCAGCCAAAGATAGCCTTCTGGGCACAACGCAAGACGAGGCGATGTTTTACGTAACGAAGACGGATGCAGAAGTATCTATCATAAATACCGAACTATGCTTTGAGTCAGGTATTCTTATCAAGGCGGAGGATTCAGGCAATATCGCCTTCAAAGCCCATAAACAAACCTTAACAGGAGATATCATCTGTGATCATACGAGCACGGTTTCCTTAGAGCTTAAAAAAGGCAGCTGCTTTAAAGGGGCCATCGATGCCGATCATACAGGAAGCGCAATCCTGGTGCTGGAGAAGGGAAGCTCCTGGTATATGACAGATGACTCTTACATCAGTATATTGAACAGCGAGCAAAAAGATTGCCGTAATATCGAGTCAAACGGCCACACCCTCTATTACGATTCAGAGGAGGAAGAGAATGGCTGGCTGAATGGCAGGACACACGACCTCCCTGGCGGCGGCAAGCTAACACCCGCTCCTTAATTAAAAACAGAGGAGCCATTCTCATGTGTGAGAATGGCTCCTCTTCATCAGTAAATGCTCTTATTTGCTTGAGCATATTCCTTAAACAGTTCAATGCATTGGACACGGTCCAATTCTTCTAGCTGGAGAATAGACGAATCATTCAAATCCTTCTGTATGAATCGGTAGATGAAGTCATCCCTAAACCCGATTGCCTCTGCATCCTTTGGGTTGCAGCCGTAGTACACCTGCTGAATATTGGCCCAAATGATTGCTGACAGGCACATCGGGCACGGAAACCCCGTCGCATAGAGCACACAGCCTGACAGATCATGCGTGCCCAGCACCTCACCTGCTTTACGGATTGCATTGACCTCCGCATGTGCTGAAGGATCATGATCCTTCAGCACCGTATTCGAGGCAACAGCGATTACCTTTCCGGTCTTATCAATAATGGAGGCGCCAAACGGCCCTCCATAATTCTCATTCATCGTTCTCCTTGCTTCAGCTATCCCATATTTCATCACATCATCCATATCATGCCCTCCCAATCCAAGCCTATTTTCTTAATCTATCTAGTCCATATATTCATATCTCTACAAAAATCTTATGCCTCTTCATCCTCTTTGTCAGTAAAATTGACAGACAATCTCACAATGGATATTTCGACAATTTCGGATTTAATCAATTGACCGTCTTGTCTATCCTATGATAGACTTCCATTATTCTATAAAAACGAATGGGAACCATTTCCCTATAAAACTGGATACTAGTAAGCGTTGAATGCCGTGGATCAAACTATGGCAGGAGCGGCTTCTGGAGAGACTGCACAACAATGTGCAGCGCCGAAGGATTCATAATCTCAGGCAAAAGGACAGGAGAGTAGCAAGTATTGCATTGTTATTTTTCTAAAATACCCTTTAGAGATTGGATTCTGTCCAATCTCTTTTTTATTTCTCGAGGGACTCAACTTTATCCGGTACATTCTACCTAGACCATGCGGAGGCGAAGAAACTTGAGACAACAAGAGTTAAAACGAGATTTAAAGAACAGGCACGTACAATTGATTGCGATTGGCGGCACAATTGGAACCGGGTTATTTTTAGGGGCTGGTAAGTCAATTGAGCTTGCCGGACCTTCTATCATCTTTTCCTATCTATTGATTGGCATTGCTCTATTCTTTGTAATGAGAGCCTTGGGGGAACTGCTTTTATCCAATACTGGATACACATCCTTCACAGAGTTCGCCGCGGAATACATTGGACCGTGGGCTGGATATGTGACAGGCTGGACCTATTGGTTCTGCTGGATTATGACAGCAATGGCCGATATCATTGCAGTCGGTGTTTACATGCAATATTGGTTTGACATCCCTCAATGGATTCCTGCATTTGCCTGCTTGGTTATCCTCGTCGGGCTGAATTTATTATCCGTCAAGCTATTTGGCGAATTGGAGTTTTGGTTTGCTATTATCAAGGTCATCACGATTCTCGCTTTAATCGTGGTTGGAATTGTATTATTAGTTATAGGATTTAAAACAAATACGGGAACTGTATCCCTATCAAATATTTGGAGCCATGGCGGCATGTTCCCGAATGGAGTTCAAGGCTTCCTGCTCTCCTTCCAGCTCGTCGTCTTTTCATTCGTGGGAATGGAGCTTGTAGGGGTATCAGCGGCTGAAACCGCCAATCCGCGCAAGAACATCCCGTCTGCAATCAATAAAATTCCTATAAGGATTCTCTTATTCTATGTCGGAGCCATCATCGTCATTCTGGCCATCAATCCATGGACATACTTGAATGGAGACAGCAGCCCATTTGTCGGTGTATTCACCCTAATCGGCATACCGGTTGCAGCAGGCATCATTAATTTCGTCGTGATGACATCAGCGGCGTCCGCCTGTAACAGCGGCTTATTCTCTACAAGCCGTATCCTGCACTCTTTAAGTAAGGATGGCTCCGCTCCGAAGAGAGTTGGCCGGCTGAATAAGCGGGCAGTGCCTAGCAATGCGTTATTCCTATCCGCCATTGTCGTGTCTATCGGAGCCTTATTAAGTAAGATCATCCCTGAGCAGGCGTTTACGATTGTGACGACCATCAGTGCTATCTGTTTCATCTGGGTATGGAGCATCATCTTGATTGCTCATATCCAATACAAGAGGACACGTCCAGAGCTTGCTGAAAAGTCGACTTTTAAGGCCCCATTAGCTCCATATATCAATTATGCGGTCATAGCGCTATTTGCTTTCGTGCTAATCATCATGTTATTTGCCGAAGCAACAAGGCTCGCTCTCTTGCTGACGCCAATCTGGTTCATCACCTTACTATTCTTATACAATCGCAAGCAGAAAAAGATAAGAATCTTAGACAGCAAGATTTAACGCGAAGAGCCCGTGTCTTATTAGAAGAGACACGGGCTCTTATTCACTTTATTTATTCAATCCTGACTTTAGCATGAATCCATCAATCATCAACGGACTTGGGCGGCGTACCGTGATGATTTGCACGTAAATCATTCCTACCATCCGTAAATCTCAAAGAATATGATACATTTAGGAATCGATCTGTTTTTTCAATTCAGCCGTTAGTCTTTGAATTCCGCTGAGCATCTCTTCCCTGCTCTTCCCATCATTCATTTGTGTACGTGCATGAAGCAGGACGGGTCGCACGGACTCAACCGATCGGCCGAATCGTTCCATCCAAGGATAACGTGGCACCATCCATGTATGGAAATGATGGGTGGTATCCTCATTGTAGAAATAATAGACATGCTCTATCCCAAGAGCTGCTCTCTGTGCTCCCCTGATTTTCGCCAGAAAGCTTATGTAATCCTGCCGCTCCTCTTCAGTCAGTTCATCTAGACTAATGACATGACGCTTTGATGCCACAATCACAAGCCCCTTAATGGGATAGGCGACATCCTGGTGAGCGTGAAAGTGAGCTGTTTCGCCAATTACCCCGCCATCAGGCTCAACCAATCCGCTTGTTAAGGCACAGCTCAGGCATTTGACCTCAACCGTTTCTCCATTTGATAAAGTAATCGTTCGCAAAATTCATCAGTCCCCTTCACCACACCAGACTGTTTCGTACAAGGAAACTCCCATTAAAGGTGATAGGTATGCCTACCCCATCCCGCTCGGCATGGATATGCACATGCGGCTCTGATGTATTGCCGGAGTTACCGACAAGTCCAAGCTTCATCCCTGCTTCAATCTCATCTCCAGCATCAACCGTCAAGCTGTCCTGCTGCATATGAGCGATCAGCACTTCTGCGTCTACACCCTCGCATTGCAAAATTACATGATTTCCCGCTGCCTTCTCAGGATTCGTGTTTGGAGGCGTTAAATCTGGCAAATCCTTTTCAACTTCCGTCACCTTCCCCGTGCATGGATTGTAGATGGCTTCACCATATATTCTGTATTTGGAAAGCTCCCCAGGATAAATACCTGTAGCCCTCACTCCCCATCTATCGAGTTTCACGATATCGAGCGCATACTGCTGGCTTTCATAAGCATGATGGTAGTTAAGCTGAACATGTGCTCCGCCCTGTCCGATATAATAGGCTCCATTCTTCAGCGGAAACTCAAGCTCAATCGCCTTCTCGCCTGCCGAAAATCCGCTGAGGGCCTGCACATTATAGAATCCAAATACAAACACCAAAAATACATAGAGGACGAATGACCACTTTTCCCCTTTATCAAAAGCTACCTTGACCGGTTTGTCTCGGACCTCCATATAGGAAAAGATTAATGCCCCTATCAGTAGAAGAACCCATACATAACGAAGATAATAACTGAGGAAATCCCATGGAGCCGTCATGAATAACCAGCTTATATAGAGTGTCGTGAAAAGAGCCTGCACCAGCCAGTCAAGCTTACTCTTCCTCGTTCCTCTCCAAAGGGTGATAACGAAAAGCGCCGGCAATACTAATTGAAAGAAAACAATTTGGATTATCGTTATAATCATCCCATTCCCCCTAAACCGCTAATATGCTTACCTTCTACTTATACGATTCAACTTAGGAATGGTTCCTTTTTCCAGGTGATTTACAACGAATAATATGGCCTGGCACTGGCAACCTTTAACCGGTTAACCCATCAATTCTCATAGCGGATGGCTAGCGCATCTCGGTATGGAAAGACTTTTATTTCCGTGCTATCGAGATCCTCCTTATTCATATCTATCGCATTGATCTGTAAATTATTATATGTCGTATAATAATAAACCCCTTTTTCGAGGCACATACAGGAGGTGTATTGGGTAATATCATAATTTTGATGATTGGTCATGACAGAGCCTCTCACCATGGAAACATTATTTAGGATGCGGAAGAACTCTACAATGCCTGAATGTTCATCATTGCCTAGAGCTGCATTATTCCTAAGAAAAGCAGCTTTCACAAATCGAGAGGTCGATAGATAATCGCCTGGCAGCCCTTGCGCTCCCGCTCCAACCCCTAATAGCTTTAATTGTTCATCGCCCCAATTTATTTCCTTCGGCTGATGCGTGCTAAGCCCTAAATATCTTGATAGATTGGTGATATGCCAATCAAATGTAGGTGAATTCGTCAGAACACCAACATGATTCGTAAATACCCGGAGTCCCTCCTCCGTTTTCTCAATGACGAGGCATTCGCCCTCCTTATCTGTAACCATCCAATGCAGCGTGGGAATCGGTATATTTTCATTAAGGGACTTCTCAACAATACATACATCAGCTAATACAGGTCTAAGCTGTTCAATAGATTCAAAATTGCTTACGACCCATAAAATAAAATCAGAGGGCGCAATATTGATTTTGTCTTCAGCTAAATCCTTCTCCCAGGCAGCATATCCTTCAAAATTCAAGCCCGCACAAGCCAACCCCTTCTCATTGAAGGCTTCTGCAAACATCGGATGTTTGTCCATAATTGTCCCCATCCCTAAAATGGCATACTTCGACTTTACCGCTTCACCTGTCGCGATATGGGTATATTCAAACCCTCTAGGTACCAAAATAACGGATTGTTTAAAGTTATAATCCAAATCCATATTGCGGCCAAATAAATGATTGCCCTCTATTGTTCTCAATGTTAAAGCTGTACACATCTATATTCGCTCCTTTTTAACATACTGTTCATCGATTATCCTCTCTCAATATGAGCCAAATATGTTAAATAACAGGATTTACTGTGTACTTTTATCGTTGTATTCGTTCGTATTAGTTCTAAAATCAACTTACGTATTGACCAAGTACATTTAATCAAGCGATAACCTGCAAGGGTCACCTCATTTTTTGGGTAAATTCTGTAGGTGCAATGCCAATATATTTTTTAAATGCTGCATTATATTGCTTATAGTCAGAAAAGCCTACCAACTCGGCGATCTCGTATATCATATAGTTTCCTGACAAAAGATACGGAATAGATACTTTAATACGATGCTTATTAAGATAATGATGAAACGTTTCTGCAGTTTCTTTCTTGAAAAGCCTGCTTAAGTAGCTCGAGCTAATGGCCAATTCACCAGCTGCATCCTCAATGCTAATCCGCTTAGCATAAAATTCATTTATAAATTCCAAGGCCTTTTGTGTATAGATACTTAAATGATCCTTCCTGCCGCCCTCCTGCTCCAATTGCGATAATGGCTGCAAAAGAACCGCCTGCTTTAATAATGAGTCCTTTCTTCTCTTTTCCACTAGCTTCTCCCTCGCGCTTTCGACAACTGTTCGCAGATTATCTCGATCAACAGGTTTTAGAAGATAATCAAAGACTTGTAACTGAATGCTCTTTTTCGTAAATCCAAAATCACTATAGCTAGTCAGAATGATAGTTTCAAAATCGTGAAACTTCAAAGCTTCTTCAACCATCGTAATTCCGTCCATTAATGGCATCTTTATATCTGTAATGACCAAGTCCGGACGTAATTCCTTAATCTTCTCTAAACCCTGCTGGCCAGTCGTTGCCTCTCCAACTATTTCCGCCCCCATGCTATTCCAATCAATGGTGTATACCATTCCTTGACGAATAATATCCTCATCCTCTACAATCAGCGCCGTTATCATGTTAATTAACCCCTTTAACTATAGGAATCCTCACCACAATTAAAGTACCCCTTCCCTTTTCACTATAAATTTTCAACCCGTACCTATTTCCGTACAGCAGCTGAATCCTTCTGTGAACATTATAGATACCGATATGATTACTTTGATTATTCACTTCTTTAAGACCGCTCTGAATGACAGCTATTTTCTCTCTGTCAATCCCTTCTCCATTGTCCCGAATAATAAGATAAACATTTCTCTTTGTACTTCTGATGACCACATCGATTTTTAGATGCATTTTTGTAAAGCCATATTTTATGGAGTTCTCAATCAATGGCTGTACAATTAGTTTAGGTATCAGGTAATTATTAGCCTTTTCCTGAACGTTTATTGTATATTCCAGCCTTTCACCAAAACGGATTTTCTGCAAAGTAAGATAATCGAATAAATAGGAAGTATCATTATGGATTTTATTTAATTGCATCTTATTATCTAAACTATATCTCATTAGCTTTGAAAGAATGATTATCAATTCCTCTGCTTTTTCAGGGTTAATTTGAATCATATATTTAATGGTTTCAAGCGTATTAAACAAAAAATGAGGATTAATCTGCGTTTCTAATTGCTTGATTTCTGCCTGGGATGTTCTCTCCACGGATTCTTTATTTTTCTGAATGAGATTCTCAATATCTCTTAATAACTGTTGCAGATACTCTGCAATAACCAAAAACTCATCCTTTTTCTTCATGCTGATATTCTGCTTGAAAAGGCCTTTCTTAGCCAAATGAATCATACTTAGCAATTGATCAATTGAAGCCATTTTCTTTCTCGAAATATAATTCGCAATAAAAACTGTCCCAATCGTTATCAATAAAAAGACGGCCAATAATGTCAATAGTCCATATTTATAAATTTTTTTAAAGAGCCCCACATAAATAATGGCATTCACTTCAATCGTGTCATTCAATACAGCTGTCTTATTTATCACATAATCTTCTGATTCTGATGCATTCAACTTACCGGATTGCGTTAGGAGCATTTCATTAGACGTTAAGACGCTATGGCCATATTGGTCAGTAATAAGAATATCCGTATAGTGAACATTATTGATTAACTGACGAAATTGATTTTCTAATAGATTAAAAACGATGTATCCGGTTAACCGCCCTTCCTTGCTATAGATGGGATTTGCTATATTATAAAAGATTCTATCGTTTTCTAAATTTTGTTTATTCGGGTACATAATGCTTCCTTGAAAAAAACCAGCCTTTAACTTTTTATTCAAATACCAGACGGCATTCTTATGATTATCTGCTGGAGTTTCTACCCAATTGGTAGCGAGAACATTATCCTCTAAATCTATGACTGAAAATAGACTTTTGAAATTATTTGAATTAACCGACTTATATAGAGATTCGTACACTTTTGAGCGATATTCACTGGATGCTTCCAATCGACTGATATCAATTTGTCGCGATAATATCTGACTCTGCTCTGAAAGATAAGAGAACTTATGAACGACTTCCTTAGCAACATGTTCACTCTCAGATACATTATTACTTTTGATTGACTGGTAGCTTAAATAAAAGAAGAGGTTATAAAAGAGAATCGTAATTAACAGTACAGGAATTACGCCAATTCCTACTAACGAGTTCCTCAGCTCCTTTTGATAGAACCTCGTTACCTTCTCAGATGATTCCAAATTTCCACCCCACTTTTTCCTAGCAACGCAGCTTGTAAGTTTACACTGGATTTTCCATCCACCACTCTTTTAAAATAGCATATTTTTCCATCCAATGACAAAATGAACTGCTAAAGTAAAAAGACAACCTCAATAGTTGTCTTTTCAGGCGCCTATAGACTAACATCCCTTGAACCTGTCAATTTAAAGAATATAAGCAATGAGATAATAGTAGTGACCGTCAGAATAGTCGAGAGAGCAGCTGCTGTCCCATAGCTCGCTCTTATGACTTCTGTATAGATGGCTACAGACATCGTTCGTGTATTGCCGGTAAATAGAATAATGGATGAGCTTAATTCATTTATTACGGTAATCCAGCTCAATAAAGCACCTGCAAGCACACCCGGCATCATAAGCCTTGCGGTGATATTGATAAACGTGCGCATCGGGGAATATCCTAAGCTTATGGAAGCCTCCTCCATACTAGGACTCAATTGATAAATAATTGCAGCACTAGACCTCATCGTATATGGCAGTCTCCGGATAATGAATGAAACAATTAGAATAGCTGCTGTCCCGCTTAACAATAATGGAGATTTATTAAAAGCTAAAAGTAAGGTAATCCCTAAGACGGAACCTGGAACAATATACGGAAACATGGCTATCGTATCAATAAAGGATGTAAAAAAGGTCTTCCGTCTGACAGAAGCATAGGAGATAAGCATGCCAAGGATAATAATAATCGCAAGAGCGATAATGCCGTACAAAAAGGTATTAAAGATGGAATCTCCCATCCTATCTAGAATCCTCCGATAACTTTCTAACGTATATCCTTCTATAAACATCGAACCCTTCGTTTTTAAGAAGGACGTATAAATAACTGTTGCTTGAGGAATGATTGCCAATCCAACAACCACATAAATAAATAAGTGAGTAAGGACATTCTTTGTTCCATTTATCTTTTTAGGCTGAATGGGCCGTAAAGAACTCATTTCATAGGATTTTTTATTAACCACATATTTTTGCCCTATAAAAATAATAGCCGTAATGAAAACCATGATTGTTGCCAATGCTGCGGCAAAATGGGCATTGCTTCCTACTTCACTGATGAACTCTGAATAAATCAGAACCGGCATGGTTGAATATCCTTCACCAATTAACATCGGTGTACCAAAGTCGGCCAGCGCATTCATAAACACAAGCAATGATCCTGCTAATACTGTTGGAAGAATAAGCGGTAATATCAAGGTATAAAGCTTCCTTATTCCCGTAACCCCTAAGCTTTCAGCAGCCTCGCTCAAGGAGGAATCCAGTTTCTTCAACGCTCCAGACACATAAAGATATATAAATGGAAACAACTTAAGGGTAAACACCAGCAAAATTCCGCCAAATCCATAGATACTTGGCACGGTGATGCCTAAATGTTCTTGGAAGAACTTTGATACTACCCCGCTTCTGCCTAAAAGTAGAATCCATGAATAGGCTCCAATAAACGGCGGTGATAAAACGGAAATAATGATTAACACTTCAATAATCCCTTTTCCGTATATTTTGATGGTTGACATTAAATAAGCAAGAGGCACTCCTATCAATATCGACAAAATCGTAACAGAAATTGTGACAGCAAAGCTGTTGAACAGAGATTCATAGTAATATCTCTTCTCGAAAAAACTCATATAATGTTCCAGTGTTAATTGGCCATCATTTCCCTGAAAGCTGCTTAATAACAATGATCCTAATGGGTAAATCAGAAATACAGCAAAAAACAAAAAGATAATTAGTACGGCTATATTCCAGAAATCCATCTTGCTAATTATCTTATTCCACATATCGATTCACTCCGGAAATAAGATTTTCTTCACCATCTCGGCTAAATACATTTATCTTTGCAGGTATAGCCTTTAGAAAGATATCGTCATCTACATTTAAAAATTGATTTGTTTGGTTAGTATCTTGCGAGTATTCAATACTTTCACCCGAATCTAGCAGTAATTCATAATTAATATATTTGCCAAGGAAGTTACGATGCTTTACCCTTGCATGCAATCCGCTTCGGTCATTTGCCATTACAAATTCCTCAGGACGAATGGCAACTATAACCTCTCGGCCATTGATGGCTTTGCTTGTTAGATTATCCAAGTTAATTCGATAATTCTCATTCATTTGGACAAACTTTTGATTATTTTCTTCAATAATGGTCGCTGCAAATAAATTGGAATGACCAATGAAGGTTGCAACAAAAAGGTTAACCGGCCGCAGATAAATTGTATCTGGATAACCAACCTGTTGAATGATACCATCCTTCATAACCGCAATTCGATCAGAAATAGCGAGCGCCTCTTCTTGATCATGAGTGACATAGACAGTTGTGATATTGACATCCCTTTGAATTTCGCTAATAGCCCGCCTCATATCAATACGAAGTTTAGCATCTAGGTTTGAAAGAGGTTCATCCATTAATAATACATTTGGATGTATGACAATTGCTCTTGCCAAAGCAACCCGCTGCTGTTGTCCCCCTGATAACCGACTCGGCAGCCGGTCTTTATATTCGGTAATCTTGACTGTTTCAAGCATATCCTCTAATCTTTCCGTCATTTCCTTCTTACCTATCTTCTTATTTTTTAATCCATACTTAACATTGTCATATACAGTCATATGCGGAAATATCGCATAATTCTGGAATACCATTCCAATATTTCTTTTGTGGACAGGGATATCATTGATTACTTGTTCATCAAATGAAATCGTCCCACCGTCAATGCTATGAAACCCTGCAATCATGCGTAGCAAGGTAGTTTTGCCGCACCCCGAAGGTCCTAGCAATGTAAATAATTCTCCAGGTTTTATGGTTAAACTCAAATCAGGAATAACTGTATTCTTATCATAATCCTTCCGAACATGTTCAAATTTAATTGATGTACTCAAGTTGTTCACTCCCTTTATTAAAAGAGCATAAGCAGCTTTCCTACTCATGCTCTTTTGTGCGTATGATTAATTTTAATTACTAGTGAAGATTTCTTTATATTTATCTAAGATGGATGCTTTATTTTGATTTGACCACTCTTGATCATCTTCAATAAGTTTAATTTCTGAGAGCGGCTTCATCCCGATATCATCTTTTATTTTTACTGTTGAGAGAACCGGTCTTCTGCTTAATTCATTAGCTACCATTGTTTGAGAATCCTCATTAGTGATAAAATCAACAAACTTTTTGGCGTTCTCCATATTTACTGCATTTTTTATAATTGCCACTCCATCAGGTTTAACAATCGTTCCTTCTTTAGGATAGACAATGTCAATCGGCGCTCCGTCATTGATGTAATTAACAACCGGCTCTTCAAATGTTAATCCAACCGCATACTCGCCGTCTGCAACACCTTTATAGGTTGCAGAAGAACCGCTTAATAATTTTTGATCGAGATTCTTAATCAACTTTTCTTCATACTCCCAGCCTTTTTCCGGATCCCCATTCCCCATCGCATACAACTGGTTGATTACTTGCTCAAAGGATGATGATGATTTAGAAGGATCGGCGAATGCAATCTTTCCTTTTAAGTCTTTGTCCAGCAAATCAGCAAAACCTTCTATTTTCTTGTCGCCAATCAAATTTTTGTTTACCATAATAACACTAGGCACTAAGGAGAAACGCGTAATATATCCGTCTTCATTCTTATATTCATCAATGACCTTATCCTCATTCGCAGACTGATACTTCTCGAAATAATCCACATATGGCTCTAGTGAGGATAATGACCCTCCCCACATTACATCACCTAGCGGATTATCTCCTTCTGCTTCGATTCTCTTCAACAGCTCACCAGCACCTGCGGAAATTACCTCAACTTTTATGCCAGTTTCAGCTTCAAATTCTTTTATTAATGGTTCATTAAATTCGATGGGGTTTGGAGAATAGACGATTAACTCTTTACTTTCCTTCCCGTCGCCGCTCGCCTTCTCATCCTTATCAGATGAACAACCAGCTAAAACAGTAAAAATACTTAATACGATAAATAATAAGAACGAAAGATACTTTGCCTTCTTCATCAATATAGTCCCCCTTTTTTATGTTCCTGTTAAATCTCACAAACTTAGAATGGCTTTAACAAAAACTATACCTTCAATCAAATCGTAAACGCTTACATACCTTTCAACAATCCATAATACTGACATTAATATCCGAAAAAATGAACTTGTTCACTTTAATTTATGGTCTGCTTGTCAAATCACAGCCTCAGATAAGGTGATATGACATGGAAATATATTTAAATAGCTGAATTACATTGAATGATATGTGTATATGTGGTCGGTTATTAAGAAGGCATCTTTTCTGTTATTCTCGCTAAAATTCCCCTTTGACATAGCTGAAGCCATTTCTGATTGCATAAAGATTTTTCACTTGATTAAAAAGGAGAGTTTCGTATAATGAAAGGAATTAAATCATTCGAATACGTTTTCTAGGGTTCCGCAATCGCCTTGATTGGCCTGGTCCGAGAGAAAACTCACAGCAATTGCTGTGCCACGGAGGGATAAAAGCCCGGGAGATACTGTTTACAGCTATCTCTCGGGCTTTTTTGATTTTAGGAGGTATTGAAATGAGCAAGGAGTGGATTAAAGTATTTATTGCTGCAGTCTTTGAAGTGCTTTGGGTGATAGGCCTGAAGCACTCAGACAGCCTTCTGGACTGGGCCGGAACGATTGTAGCAATTGTCATCAGCTTTTACGGATTGATTATGGCCGGCCGAAAACTGCCAGTTGGTACCGTCTATGCCGTATTCGTCGGTCTTGGCACCGCAGGGACGGTCTTTTCGGAGGTTCTTTTCTTCGGGGAGCCATTTAAAGCGGAGAAAATCTTCCTCGTACTCGTCTTATTGGCAGGCGTGATTGGATTGAAGCTCGTCACAGATGAAGAGCCTAAGAAAGGAGATGAGTCCTAATGGCATGGATTTCATTAATCTTGGCGGGAATTTGCGAAATGATTGGCGTGGGGATGATAAACAAATGGCATCATGATCGGAATTGGGGCTCGCTACTTTTCCTGATTCTAGGCTTCGGTGCAAGCTTCTTCTTCCTATCCATCGCAATGGAAACATTGCCGATGGGCACGGCCTATGCCATCTGGACCGGTATTGGCGCCTCAGGCGGAGCCATATTGGGCATGTTGATTTATGGGGAATCGAAGGATTGGAAAAGGATTTTGTTTATCTTCATGATCTTAGGAGCGGCTGTTGGGTTGAAGCTGGTATCATAATTTTAAAAAACACAATACCCTCAGGCGGAGGGACATTGTGTTTTTTGTTGGAGAATTCATATTATGTAGGTTCAGTCTTACTAACATGATTACTGATCAGATGGAGATGGAGCAGGATATTTCAAAGCGTTCTTCTCAAGCTTTCTGAGCGCTTCCTCCTCCAGATCAATATCCAATTTATCGGCCAGCTGCAAAAGATAGATAAACACATCTGCCATCTCTTCTTTTATATTCTGCCGTGATTCACGCGCAGCCTCCTCGCTATCTCTCCACTGGAAGTTCTCGAGCAGTTCATTCGCCTCTAAGGAAATCGAAATCGCCAAATCCTTCTCATTATGATATTGTCCCCAGCCACGTTCATCTCTGAATTCTATTACTTTTTTCATGACTTTTTCCATGTGCAATCCCACCCTGCTTTTTTAATTCTATGTAATCTACTTTATCATTTTGTCCAAAGAATGGTCCTTAATTATTCAAAAAAACAAAAACAGGCGGAAAGCTCCGCCTGTCTGTTTTGCTAGGTGATTAATAGATTCCTACCGCATCAAATCCTGCATTAGCAGCCGCCGTTTCCGCACTTCCTGCTCCATATAAATCGACCGCTGATTGTACAACTGCCTGGCGCGCATCGCTGAAATCAGAGTTTGCCGTCAGATAGACGGTTAAAGCGCGGTAAAAAATCTTTCCTAGCTTCTCTCTTCCAATCTCCTGGCCAATTAAGTAAGCCGCATGATTGGTAATGGAGGAGTTAACATGAACGCCGCCCCCGTCGACAGAGGTCGGCATATGATAGAACTCATCCATATGATCCGGATAGACGCCGCCATTTGTGCTGTAGGCCCGTCGCTGCTCATTGCTGACAACGACGCTGTTCGGGTTGCTCAAGCTTCGTAAGACGGTAACCCCGTCCGCTTTTGCCGCTGGGGCCATAATATCCTCGCCCATTTCCCAGTCATCATCATCCACAAGGGCACCAAATATATCCGCGAAGGACTCATTCAGCGCACCGGATTGATTGCGGTAAACCAAATTGGCCGAATGGCTGATAACACCATGCGTCATCTCATGGGCAGCAACATCAAGGCCGGCTGATAAAGAAATCATGAACTCCCCATCCCCGTCTCCATACGTCATCCAGCGCCCATTCCAGGAGGCATTATTATAATTGGTTCCATAATGCACCTTCGAAATAATGGCCATCCCTTCTCCATCGAGGGAGTTACGGCCATGCTCTTTCAGGAAATACTCATACACCTTTTCGGAATTATAGTGAGCATCAACTGCCGCTCTGTCATAATCTCCATTAAAGGCAGCAGAATTTCCGACATAAAGTGTATCATTGCTTGCCGTGTTATCATTTTTGGCATCATAGGTTTCAATGCCTCCAAGATTGGCATGGGCATAATCCGCCAGCGCAAACTTCGTGCCTGATTTCGGTTCCTTCACACGGGTAATATGCAGTTCCCTGCGTTCGCCTAGCACACCAAGGCCAGTACCTTTTTGTGTTTTAGGCTCATCCGCATGCATCATTGCGTTATATTGATCAATGACTTTTCCTGTTTTCGCATCAACGAAAACATACCAGTTTCCAGGCTCCTCACCCATGAAGTTCACATTGACCTTATAGGCTGTATAATTTTTTCCTTCGAAAGGATAGACAACGAGTTCTGAGGTTGGATCATATGTAAGCTCTTGAGAGGCATTGACAGAAGACTTGGCAGCTTTAATGGCTGCTTCACTGCTTAAGGAGACTTTTGTATCTACATTAGCTTCTGCAAGTGTCTGATTGGTCCTTCCATTCACGGAAACTACTTCATTGTCCTCATTGAAATGAACAACGACTTCTGCACCTTCCACATTCACTCCATTGATTGATTGATTAAAGCGAACATGGGTCATTCCCAGCTCATCCTTTTGAACATCCTTTACCTTCAAGTTCTTATCCGGATTGCTGAGACCTGTCTCTTCCTGGCTGTTCTTTAAGTACTTAAGAGCATTGGCAGGAGTGCTGGAGGAGAATCTCTCTGCGTGACGTTCCTTAACAAATAGAGGAACATTCGCCTTCTCATTCCAGCTCTTGCTCACTTTCTGTGAATCAACGGGTGCCGCAAAAACATTGCCCATCGGAATCGAGCTCAGCATCATGGCTGACGATAAAATGACAGGAACAATCAATTTCTTCTTCAATACCTCATCCCCCTATGTTAATTCCATTTTATTCATTATAAAGCGACAGCATTTAATTAGCATGAATATTTGGAATTATTTGTCTATATAGGTGCCATGGCTAATTAGGACTAGCATGGATGATGATATAGTTTCAATCTTCCGGTCCATATTATGGTAAAATTATATGAATTTCTATAAGGAGGTCTCATACATTTGGCATTCAAAAAAATCCATCATACTCATAAAAGCCGTATCCTCTGGAATTGGGTCGGCAGAATCTTTATGTATTTCGCTACAAGCCTCGTTGTAATAGGTTCTTTCCTTTTCTTTTGGTTCGCTTACATGATCTATAAGGATGGGAGTGTAATTGGGGCAACAGCCATGGCGACCGGAGCACTTATCTTATTTATAGCCGGCATCTTATTTATCCGGATGGTCACCCGCATACCTAGAGAGGATTATGGGATTGAATTGAAGGAGGACGGGATATATCAATACTTTGTCAATTTCGACCGTCAGGAAACGAAGGAACATTTCATCTCCTATGATCAGATTGAATGCATCTATCTTGGCCCTTCTGCTTTTAAAATTGCCAGAAAACCGTACTATTTTATTACGGTCCGTATTGTCTGGGAGTGGACGGAAGATGGGAAGAAAGGATACTCTTCAATAAGTGCGGAAACGAGAAAACAGCTTGAAGAAACCTTAAATAAATTCTCTCCGAATACCCCAATTAAAACAACAAACTATAACCTATCTTCTTATAACGCCTTTGCTTTGCATGAAATTTTCACAACAACTGAGTTGAATGATTTGAAAGACCGGTACCCGCTTGCTTTGCCATTCGAAGCTTTTCGAACACAATATAGTGCAGGACTTAGCTGGGAACCTGCCCCTATCAGGGAAAAACGCGAGCGGAGATATGCGAAGCTTGATAAATATGGAACGTTTTTCTACCGGCTGAGCTTGATTTACTGCTTCTTAGTCAGTCTTTTTTATGTTCCCAACTGGATGATAGACAATGGTCAATTTACTGACGATAACCTGTATGTTTTTCCGATTCCTTTGATGCTGCCACTCATGATTTTCTATTATTTCCGGGAAAAGTTCACGATTAAACAAGTCCTTACCCAATGGGCCTTTCTATTAGCTGCCTATTTCCTTGGCTCTTTAATTGGTTCCCTCCTTCAAGGAATGGATGCCAGCCTAATAAAAGCGATAGCTGATTATGGCAAAAATCTGCTGATAACGCTATTTTTCACGTTTTTCATATGTAAGTGCATATGGTTTTTCTTTTTCAGCATCATTCATTTCTTTAGGTTACTTTACCAAGAGACGATAAAGCCTAATCCGCGTAAACTAAGTGCACATTCTTCCCTAGAGGATGCGAAATCTTAAGGCTTACAAGAAAACAGGGATATGCCCCATCAAGGCTATATCCCTGCTTTCTTTCTACCGGCGCAAATTTTCCTGGTCCTTCATATGATTTTGCTGATCAGGCACTCGGCTTTTATCAGCAATACTCTTATTCTTCTTTTCTTCCTTAATACTTTCGTTCTTTTCTTTTTTGCTGGCCATAGTATCCATCCTGTTATTGGTGATTTTCCCCATATACATTTGTCAGAATGCATTTTTAGTAGATATCGGAGGGATTACATCTGGATTATTGAGCCGAATAGTGCATTTCCATCCTTCTGATTTTCTCATAGAGTTCTTCATTTACAGGAGTAGGCAAGCCATGCTTTCTCCCCATTTCGATCACTGTCCCGGCAAATAATTCAACCTCACTAGGCCGGTGTGCTTCGGCATCCTGTGCCATGGACGGCTTTCCGCTTGCTCCTAATGTTCCGAGTATATCCAGCCAATATTGAAGGTCTTCCTCTGTCAAATGGACACCTTCTTTCCCTGACAGGGCAATGACCTCTCTCATCGCTGCAATCATCGTGTCTCTCGCCCTACCTTCACATTGGACACCGCCATAATTCGTTTGATAGACGGCCACCGTTTGGTTGACGCCTACATTCAGCATGAATTTCCCCCATTGCCTTCTGTGCATATCCGTAACTAATTCATAGGGGATATCCATCTCTTCAAAGAAATCAGCGAGCTCCTTAGCCTTTGGTGACACGACACCTGGCTCCTTGGAACCAAAACAAAGCATGCCCATATTTTCATAGGTTAGTTTATTCCCACTCTTGACCGCATCCATTCCCTGTGCCACACAATATAATACCTTATCCATTCCGTACACATGACCAATAATGGATTCACTCGTAATTCCATTGAGCAGGGATAGGATGATGGTGTTCTCACCGACATGCTTCCTGACTGAGTGGAGTGCTTCATCCAACCCATTAAACTTAACAGAAATAATCAGTAGATCTGCCGGAGAACACTCTTCCTCAGGCGTAACATACTGAAATTCACAGAGTTCCCCATTACTATAGACCATCTCCTCCTCATACCGTGAAATACGGTATTGATCAGCGATGATTCTTAAATCCTCAAGCTTCATCCTCTTCGATAAATGATGGCCAAACAGCACTCCTAATGCTCCTAATCCGATGATTGATACCTTTTTGATTGCCATATTTCCCATGCCCCCTCAAAAGAACGATTCAAGAAAATTCTACCACATCCGCTAAGAAGACATAAAAAAGGCAGCGTCCAAAATTGGACTGCTGCCTTAACATAATCCGTTTTATTCACAAACCCAGGAGATCCCGAGTGTGCCAACCCCTGTATGAACCCCTGCCACAGGGACAAGCATCATTCGATCTGTCGGGATAGAGCTGAATTCTTCTTGTGCATTAATCAAATTCTCTAGTTTAATAGCATTCTCTTCAGCATCTGCATGTATGATCATTATTTTGCTAACCTTTGAGACCTCCATATCCTCGCGGAGCAAATCCAGCATATAATTAATCGCTCTCTTTTCCGTTCTCACCTTATCCCTAATTTTAGCTCCTTCAAACTCTACAGATAGGATAGGTTTGATATTGAGCAAATTAGCCAATAGGCGTGCACTTCCAGATACTCGTCCGCTTTTATGAAGCTGATTTAGATTGGCTGGTATAAGGAATATCCGTGTATTCGTTTTCATTTCCTCAATTTTATCGCAAATTTCTTCAGGACCAAATCCCTGATTAAATAACTCAATGCCTTTATTCAGCAAGTACGCATGGGGATAAGAACCAGTCCGAGTGTCAATCGCATACAGCTTAAAACCAACCTGTTCCGCAGCCATGACAGAAGCAGAAAAAGTACCGGAAAGTTTACTGGAGCAGTGGAAGGCTATTCCGCAATCATACTCTTCCTTCAGCTTTTCATATAATTCGATGAACTCGCCAACGGAAGGCTGGGACGATTGAAATGTGACAGATTCACTTGCCATTCTTTCATAGAACTGTTTATCCGTAATATCGATGGTTTCTTTATATGACTTACCATCAATGACGACTTGCAGCGGGATGACATTCAACTGGTTTTCCTTAATAAAATCTGCTCCCACGGTACATGTTGTGTCTGTAATCCAGGCAATTCTCGGCTGTTTTTGATTCATTGACTAAACCCCTTTAATTATTATTTGGCATTCGAATATAGCACAACGATTAACCCATCAAAATACATAGTTTAGATTACTACATAGTAAATGTATTACAACTACTTTTTACAGTCAATAAACAGTAAGAAAGTTTCTATCGATCAATTAACTATATAAATAGTGATAATGAGTTAAATAGCCTCGATATAACATTTTTAAACAAATAGAACCAAGTGTCTAGAAATGCAATTATGGAGATATTTCACTTCAATTATAATAAAAAATCTTAGCCTTAGAAAGAGTTGCCGCCCTATTTCAGTATAAGTTTTCAATTTAAAGCAAGAACCATGGCTCTGTCGTATAATTATGACCAAAAAGTAAATTAATTCTACTTAAGGAGCAATTTAGTTAATTAAAGAAACTCTTTGAATTATAATGATAATTACATTCTAAAAGTTTTTCTTCATAAGAAGTCACTTAGACATTAGTAAATCAAAGATACAAAAATAGAATAATAAACCTCTCAGAGATGCATGGTCATGATACCTAAAAGGACTTCCTTATTCCATGTACTAAGATGAAGCACTTGGCATTTATTTCGTTTTACTGAAGCATCGTGGAACTCAAGAGGATTATTAATACTACTAAGAATGAGGGGTAGCATGAGGATATCAGTCAAAAAAATCACCCGATACTTCAAAACAGACAAAGAATTATTCTTCGAAGAATTAAATGATTACCGGCAATCATTAGATGACGCAATAAAAGCCCTTGAGCAGGACATTCAAATTCTACGATTAGCATTAGCCAAACATAGAGCATTGGGCAAGTCCTTGGTTGAGCAAAAAAAGAGCCTGCACGTCCGAATGCAGAGTATCAATAAAATCATCATCCAGTATGTAAAGATGGGAAACGATGAAGCCGCCAAGGATATGGTCCGCGAAAAAGTAAAAGAACAGCAGAAATTACAAAGCCTAAATGAAATATTAGATTTGCAAAACCAACGAATCCAAGATTATCAACTTCGGCTTAAAAAAGTCATTTCCATACTAGATAATCATAAAAGGAACAGGGCTGCTTTTTTGATCAAACAGCAAATAGCCATTCAGGAATTAACAATTTCGTGCAAATTAAACAAGAAAAGCTGCAAGAAACACATAGAAAGAATCCAAAGAGAAATCCTCGACAAAGATAGCTATCAATCAATCGACTTAATGGAAGACACACAAATAGACGGCTTAATTGAAAAAGAACTTTCCCATTTTAAAATGAATTATGCGGCAAATAATTTGTAATGAATTAGCCAGAAAGGCAACCCAAACCTCGGTATTATGACTGCATCAAGAGCTGATATTGAAGTGCACCCCAAATGTTAGACAAATCATCTAACATTTGGAGGTGCTTTTCTTTTGGCTAAATTCACTGAAGAGG
>NZ_PKOZ01000014.1 GCF_002946355.1 Pradoshia eiseniae | reverse complement strand
GCTCCCATCTGATTCGCTCGACTTGCATGTATTAGGCACGCCGCCAGCGTTCGTCCTGAGCCAGGATCAAACTCTCCGAAAGATGTTTGATCTAGCTTTTAAAAATAAAACATTGACGAGAGTTAAACTCTCTTGTTTAAGACTTGCTTAGCGTTTCGTTTTGTTTAGTTTTCAAAGAACAATTTGTCGTATCTCATTGACATTTACTACTATATCAGAATAACAATTCGCTGTCAACCATTTCTTTTAATGTAAATGAATGACAATTATTACTCCGAGTTGCTTCAAAAGCAACTTTTAAATCATATCACCTTACCAATCAAAAGTCAACAACTTTTAATTTGTTTTCTTCATCTCGCTCGGTGTTTACTAATAGTAGCATGCATAGTCTTTAACTGTCAACAACTACTGCATAATTTCAATTTTACAAATATGATATCTTCTATCTATATATAAAAATAGTATTTTTAAGAAGGTGGATTTCTAGAGCATACCTTTTTCGTTCACAGCAACAAACAGCCCGCTCTTTATGCTGAACACAGCATACTCCCTTTATGCATCCCCACACAAGGTATAACTACACACGAAAACGAACTGAATATAACTTGTACAATAAGCAAAAGTGGCGGCTCACATAATCGAATGGCACACCGTATCCTCCAGGATTTACATTGTTCCAATTAAACATGAAAAACCCCATATCTGCAAAAGATATGGGGTAAGTAAATTTCCTGCTTTTATTTAAGGAATATAAAGTAGCAAACAAATATGACGAATAATCCATACATAATCGGGTTAACTCGCTTCTGGTTGCCTGTCAGCAGCATTGTGATTGGATAGAAAATGAATCCGCAAGCAATACCTGTTGCGATACTGTTTGTTAATGGCATCATGATGATTGTCAGAAATGCCGGTACAGCAACTTCAAGCTTGTTCCACTCAATATTCTTAAGGGAACCGCACATCAACACCCCAACCATAATCAACGCCGGCGCTGTTACAGCTGACGTGACAACGGACAATAAAGGATAGAAGAACAATGCCAAGATAAATAATAAACCTGTCACAACTGCCGCAAATCCAGATCTTGCGCCAGTCGCTACTCCCGCACTCGATTCAATATAAGAGGTCGTTGTCGAGGTTCCGAACAATGCACCAGTGATTGTTGCAAGAGAATCCGCGAATAACGCCTTACCCGCACGAGGAAGCTTGTTCTCTTTTACAAAACCAGCTTGGTTAGCAACAGCCATCAAGGTTCCAGCGGTATCGAAGAAATCAACGAATAAGAATGTTAATACAACAATCAGGAATTGAACCGTGAACAAATCAGATTGAACAGGGTTCAAATATGGCTCAAGCGCGACTCCAAAAGTTGGTGCCACACTTGGAATCGAACTGAATACAGCAGTTGGAACTTGGATCAATCCTGCAATCATGCCAATGATTGCCGTGATGATCATGCCGTAGAAGATACCGCCTCCAACTCCCTTTACCATGAAAACAACTGTGATGAATAATCCAGCAACCGCAAGCAATGTGTTGCCATTTGTGAAATCTCCAAGCGCCACGAATGTGTTCGGGTCAGCGATAATTAGTCCCGCGTTTTTCAAGCCAATGAATGTAATAAATAATCCAATCCCAGCCCCTACTGCATATTTCAATTCACCAGGGATCGCATTAATAATGGTCTCACGAATACCAGTCAAGGTTAAAATTGCGAAGATGACACCGGAAGCTAATACACCAGAAAGTGCTGTCTGCCAAGGAATACCCATAGTTAGAACAACAGTATAAGCAAAGAAAGAATTCAATCCCATACCAGGAGCTAATGCAATAGGATATTTCGCGATAATACCCATGAAGAAGCAGCCAACCGCTGCTGCAAGTGCTGTTGCAACAAACACAGCTCCATGATCCATACGCATCGCATCCGGCAGGTTCTCAACATCTGCCAAAGTCAATTGCAATGGGTTTACGACCAAAATGTAGGCCATCGCAAGAAAGGTTGTTAATCCCCCAATAAACTCTTGTTTGTAGTTTGTGCCGAGTTCATCAAATTGGAAATACTTTTTCATCTCTTCCGTAACTCCCCTTCTCTTCATATTCATCACGTCCATTACTACGACTTGTTTCCAAGAAAACAAAAACACCCCGAAACCGAATCGTTTCAGGGTGACAAAAGTTAAGAGAATACACCTATATTAAGTGTACTATCATTCACTCGTAGTCAAGCCATTAACGGTAGCTCGGTAGAAACTTATGGGCCATATCCCCATGATTATACGAAGATTTATATTTATTTGATTAGTTCATTAGTATTGTATCAATATATTTATTTACGGTCAAACAATAACCGAACAATTAATTATATTTATGATGTTTCGTTCGTTTATATTCCAGTATATGCCACACGTTCCTTACCGATGGGTGAAAAATCTTCCTTTCTGTGTGTTTTTCATGCGACATTCGCAAAAGATCAATCCCATGATATTCGAAAAAATCGTATAGATTTGCTTGAACTCATCTATCATAATCGCGTGTTCACCTATAACAGAGACGACTTTGACACCTGGCATACCGGGAAGCAAAGATCTTAGAGTTTTGACTGATATACATCCAATCTATACCCTCATAAATACCTTTATCCCCCAAGAAACGGAACCATTCTCTTTGAACCAAACATCCCCCCCCTTACCTTTGAATATAAAAATTCTTCTTGGATTCATGTATAGAGCAAGGAGACAGCTATCATTCATGCATAATATCCCTCCTGCCACGAAGCGGGGAGCATGGCAAGAAGAACACAAATGAATGATTGTACTGGACAATGAACGTTTATGATATGAATCTAAGAAGTGCAAGCTAAACCAAATGCATGACAATTGATAGACCACCACCAAAACCTGTCATTATCTTATGCGCAGAAGTAGCCATACACTATAGTGACACAAAAATAAAAAGTCCTGAAAAACCTTGTACGGTTTTTCAGGACTCGATAACACTTATATTATTCCCACTCGATGACTTTGCAAGTTTTACTTAGGATTTTTGTTGATTTCAAGGCCTTTTGATAAATTGCAAATTATGATTTCAGTCCTAAAATATGGTCTATTTGAAATTTTGCTATCAAAATGCTATCACCCATATTATACATACTATCCTGTAAATATGATGTGGCTTATCGCAACCATATTCTAACAACTGCAAGCCTCTAATTCAAGGGAGAACACTCCAGTTATTATTTAACTCCGGGACTTTAGTTATGGTAACTCATCAATCAATGTAGTTAAGACTATAATTTAAAGTATAATACTTCAGAGTATAATAATTGGTCAGCAATCCTTCTCATTTAAGAGCACAGAGCCCACTACTGTTGTTATTATCCAAGGAGAAATTATCTACTCACTTATTACAGATGCAGCGTCTACGCACTCTTCCACTTTAACTTCCGGTTCTTTTCTTTCTTCTGCAGTATTTCCTTCCGGAGCTACTTTCTTTTCTGCTGTCATTTTTTCTTCTTCCAATTCAACTAACAACTTTTTGCCAAAATACACTATACAAGCCAAACCAAATACTAACAGAATTACAAACAGTCCGTATGCTACTAAATCTGTTAAATATCCTACATTATTAGCTGTAGTTGCTGCAGCGTTTTGAATTCCTGTGTATGCATCACCACCATATGAAGAACGATATTCATAGCTACTATAGTTCTGGCCTTTTACAACAAATGACATAATAACGGAAAATGCACCTACTACCATTCCTGCGATTGAAAAATACTTCTGTTTTATTTGTTTCATGTTCTCCTCCTTCTAATTTCATTAGTCGAAACTATTATATTAATATAATAATCTAAAATGTGGAAATTTTCAACAGTGTATATGCTTTCACCTACTCATCTGACTCTTCTTAAACGCCCTCTCATGTTCCCTTTCCTTCTCTCTTTCTTTAGCTCGACTATATCTCTTACCTTTTCTGTTCCAAGGCCCTTTAACACATAATTAAAACAATCGGACTTTTACTTTTAACATGCTATTTTTAAAACATATATCCTCTATCAGCTTCTTAAAAAACAAAAAAACAGACGATATAAATATCGTCTGTTTAATTTCCATTTTTTTACATTTATTCCCATTCAATCGTCGCAGGCGGCTTAGACGTGATGTCATACACGACGCGGTTGATATGGTCGACTTCGTTTACGATACGTGTAGAGATTTTCTCTAACACATCCCACGGGATTCGTGCCCAGTCAGATGTCATTCCATCGATGGATGTTACGGCACGGATACCAATTGTGTAATCGTATGTGCGCGCATCGCCCATGACACCGACACTGCGGATGTCAGGAAGGACGGTGAAGTATTGCCAAATATCACGGTCAAGACCGGCAAGGCGGATTTCCTCGCGGAGGATGGCATCAGATTCTCTTACGATCTCAAGCTTCTCTTCCGTTACTTCGCCAAGAACACGGATTCCTAGACCTGGTCCAGGGAACGGCTGTCTCCAAACGACCTCGTCTGGAATGCCCAATTCTGTTCCAAGAGCGCGAACTTCGTCTTTGAAGAGCGTATTTAAAGGCTCAATCAATTGGAATTGCATGTCTTCAGGAAGCCCGCCAACATTATGGTGGGACTTAATTGTTTGCGCAGTTGCTGTACCGCTCTCAATGATATCTGTGTAGAGTGTACCTTGCGCCAAGTAGTCGATGCCCTCTAATTTAGTTGCTTCATCATCGAATACATAGATGAATTCGTTACCGATGATTTTGCGTTTTTGTTCTGGGTCACTGACACCAGCGAGCTTGGACATGAAGCGTTCTTTTGCGTCCACTTTGATAACGTTCATATTAAAACCTTCACTAAAGGTTTTCATAACGCCATCTGCTTCACCTTTACGAAGAAGGCCGTGGTCAACAAAGATACATGTCAATTGATCACCGATTGCCTTATGGATCAATACGGCTACAACAGATGAGTCAACACCGCCGCTGAGCGCGCAAAGTACTTGCTTGTCGCCGACTGTTTGGCGGATTTTCTCCATTTCCATTTCAATGAAGTTGGCCATAGACCAGTCGCCCTTACATCCACATGCGCCGAATACGAAGTTCTTAAGAAGGTCATTACCGTATTCTGAGTGGCGTACTTCCGGGTGAAATTGAACCGCATATAGCTGGCGGCTGTCATCACTTATCGCCGCAATCGGACAAGATGGGTTTGTGGCATCGATAGCGAATCCTTCTGGCGCTGTTACGACATGGTCACCATGGCTCATCCATACGGTTTGATCCTCTGGAAGACCTTTGAACAAGACGGATTCATGATTAACATGGATGTCAGATTTACCGTACTCACGCTTGCTCGCACGTTCCACCTTCCCACCGAAGTGCTGTGTCATTAATTGCATGCCATAGCAAATGCCCATGACCGGAATGCCCATATCAAAGATACGTTCATCACAGGAGAAAGCCGTTTTATCGTACACGCTGTTTGGCCCTCCAGAGAAGATGATTCCCTTTGGATTTAATTTCTCAATTTCCTCAACGGTAATTGTGTGCGGGTGCAATTCACTATATACCCCGAACTCACGTATTCTTCGCGTGATTAACTGGTTATACTGGCTCCCAAAATCAAGGACGACAACCATTTCCTGAATTGGAAGATCTGTTGTTTCTACCATTGCTTTCACCTCATTAAATAGTTTAGATCGGTTAACTTGAGCAATTAATCATCCAAAGAGATGACCTACCTCTTAATCCTCCCATTCGTCAACAAAAGCATCAGGCATTTCCCCGGTGCAACAAACGAATAATCATATGTCCTCACCCAAGCTGCTCATCTTTTCGAACGAGCTCACTTATAATCATAACCTGTCGAATAAAGAAAAACTAGAATCCCCTATATGTATTTCAGAATTCTAGTCGCTATTTATATACTTCCCTCATAGTCAAATCATTTATCCGGTGATTTGGTATGAACTTTCGAACCTTATTTCCGAAATTATATGAAGGGTTTGGATGTTGAATAATATTAACCTCGCATAATTGTAACAGTGAGCGAAAACCGAGGTCAAGCAATTGTTTTCAAAATCATTTTCTCCCACTTTGATCTGTACTCATTCCAATCCGGTTGTGTACTTGTGCCTGAATAAAGAATTCGTTCATATTCAGCTGTAAGCTTGCTCATTTCTGATGTCCCAAAGAACTGGTCCACATAGCGCGCATACTCCCGCAAGGTTTGCCCTTCTGCCCGCTTGATGCCAAAGCGACTCAGTTCCTCAAGCAAGCGAAGATACGCTTTCGCAAATCGTGCTTCTGATTTTGACCTTTTATAATAGAAGACCCAGAGACGCGGAGACCATTTGCCCCTCTGCCAATAAATGAGCGAAATTACCGCTCCTAACACAATCACCGCACCGGCAATCGTTTTCCAGGAATCCTTCAAGGCATCAATCACCATTGTCATGTTAAAGGAGTTGCCTCCACCAGCCCCTTCATCCTCTCGCTCAGGCATTGTCTCTCGTTCTTCATCCGGCACATCGGTTTCAGAAGTTTCAGGTTCATCTTGCTCCTCCTGGTCAAATGTCTCAATGAATCGCGCTTCCTGACTAAAACCCTTTGTCGGTTCAAACGGGACCCAGCCCGTGTTCGGGAAGAACACCTCTGGCCATGAATGGGCATTGTTATTCGTCACTTCATAAACGGAGCCGCCCGCCGCGCTATCATATACCGTTTGGCCCGCCGTGTAGCCTTTCACCCATCTCACCGGAATGCCTAATGAGCGCACCAATACGACCATGGCTGTCGAGAAATTATCACAATAGCCGATATTTGTTTCAAACAGGAATTGGTCGACATAATCCTGGCCCTCTTCAGGATAGGGGATTCCTGCCTGGCTGTAGGTAAATTTCTCTCCCTGCAAGTACTCTTCAATTGCCTTCACCTGGTCATAAACAGAATCAGATTCGGCATTCTCAGAGATAATTTCGTACGCTAAGTCCCTCACTCTTGATGGCAAGGAAGATGGCAACTGTACATATTCCCCCTCTAAAAGCCCTTCATCATAGTCATCCAGTCTGTTCTCTCTCAAGACATCCAGATAAAAGGTTGGGCTCATAAAGGTGATGTCAATGTTTTCAATCCTATCCCGCTCTCCATCCTCCACATCAAGCGGAACAATACGGGCGGTCCTCTCAGAATAAAGCAGCTCCTGCGGATTTTCATCTCCGTTTACTGTAATGCTGTCGATGTACATCGGGCTTGGATAAGGGATATGACCATGGTCAATATTGATATCAAGCGAAGCTTCTGATTCATCATTCTTGCTCTCTCCAAAATAATCATACAAGCCAATATCCTCATCTTCACTAAAGGCTCTTTGCCCATTATTATTCCCTATGCTTTCCCAGCCCTTGCCTGTATAGATTGTTTTATGCTCGATCTTCCACTTTGTTCGGACTGGTGTATCTGCTTTGAAAACGACTGAATTATCTCCCACGAAATCACCGCCGAGCTGCTGGTCATTTTCTCCGTAGCCTATCCTCTTGCGATCAGACCCATATTTCTCTGATGTTGATTTAATAAAGGAAACCGGGTCTGGCCAAATCGCTTGAGGCTTGGGAGCCGAGAAGCCAATTAAGACACCTATGGCAATCATACCTGCAAGCACAGAAACCCAAATACTAACCTTTCTCGCTGAATACGGAAGGCCACCATGAGTAAAGAGACGAATCAATGCCAAGGTTCCAAGCACCGCAAACCCGCAAATGACAAGCCGAACGATAGCCCCGTCCCCATCATAGGGCGTGAACGTATCAAGCACAGTCACATATAAGAATGTCAGAAACAAGAACAAAAAGAGGCGCTGCTTCACCATCACCCAATAATGGAGCAGATAGCTCAGCATCCAAATGACAATGAAGAAGAGAAATGTACGGAAACCAGGAGTTAGTCCGGCCCAGTCAGCCGCTAACGAATCACCGATCCCTTCTGCCAAATCAGCAAACAGCAGGCCAAGCCAGCTCTCCTCTCCCATCCTCGTAACAGCCTGGTAATGAAGGAAATACAGGCTAACGCTTATATAAAGGAAGGAAACAGGGACCATCCACTTCCACGATACGTTAAAGGCATACAGCGCAACCAGCAGGGCTGCATACCCAATAAAAAAGCCAATATTCGATGTATCCGTTACCTCGTCAATCGGCCTCAGCCATTCCAAAAAGAGCAGGAACGCAAAGAAGAATAAAAGAAGACGCACACCAGGATTCATTTGATTCTTCATCTCATCCGCTCCTTCCATATATCCCACTCGCTTCTTCCATGAATGACGGAAATCGCCACACCATGATTGGCCGCATAAGAATAGGCATCCTGTTCAGGCTTCTCCAGCTCCCGCGACACATCCTTCCGGAAGAAAAGAATAGTTAGCGGATGCTTCCCATCAGACAATCGGGTATAAGCCTGCACCATAGGCATATTCAACTCAGACGTGATAAAGATTAATGAAGCATGCTCAGGAATAGACCTTTTCGGCGGGGCATAAGAGCCCTCCCCTGACTGCAAGGCTTTCAGCCTAGCGAGGAAATACATGATTCGCTTCCGGTGCACCTTGCCCTCTTTTACCTCAACCAGCTGATTATGCTGCCCGCCGCGGGCCCAAACTCCAACACGCATTCCTTTCTCGAGCACGGCTTCTGCCAAAGATGCAGCAAAGGTGACCATCTCCTCAAATATGTGGTACTCGCTGATTCCATTGAGCATCAGGAAGCTGTCATTGCTATGATTCTCCTCAAAGTTCTTCGATTTCAAGCCCAATCCCTTCGCACTGGATTTCCAGTCAATCGTCACCATACGATCTCCTGGCTCATAATCGCGGATCCCCGATACCATTGCTGTCTCTTGCCTGAGCTTATACAAATTGGCTCGCTGTCCATGCTCATATTCACTCTTCAATTGGCGAACAGCCAGAGGTACGGTCTTCGGCAAGACCAGCACCGTTTCTTTTGCCTCCACTACGCATTCCTTCTCCAACATACCGAGCAGGTCACCCGTGCGCAGAACAAGATCCGAGAATTCATGCTCCCCTCTGACTAAATCCTTGATTGTATAGGAAAACTCAAGTTCTTTCTTAAAGCCAATGAAGACAAGTGCACTCTGCTTCGTACTGCCGGATAATACACCAAGCCTCCCAGGAAGCTGCTCATCGACGAATATGTACACAATTGGTACAAGATATTTGCGTTTGATTCGAATCTTCATTTCTAACGAATCACCCGCATGCAGCGTCCGATCACCCATTACCCGTTCAACGCGGAAATCATCTAATGGATAAAGGAAGATAAGCCATGCATAAATAACAAACGGAAGAAAGCTATAGAAAAGGAACCAGCTAACAAAGCCACCTTGAAACATAGCATAGGAAAAAGTCGTCCCAAGCAAAAACAAAAGCATGATTAATGTCGACCATTTTCTAAGAAGAAGGCGGAACTTGCTCATCATTAGTTCACTTGCCTTTGGACCGGCACAGAGGTCTTCGCCAAGATTTCTCGGATGATTGCCTGCGCATCAATCCCTTCATACAGCGCCTCCGACTTCATGATGATTCGATGGCTGCATACATACGGGGCTAAATATTGAACATCATCCGGCAGGCAATACTTGCGGCCGTGCATAAAGGCCCAAGCCTGCGAAGCCTTCATTAAAGCAATCGACCCACGCGGACTGACACCTAAATATACCCGTTTATCAGTACGAGTCTTAGCCATTAGCTCAACAATGTATCGCGCAATCGATTCATCGACAAAGACATTTTGCACTTCCTCCTGAAGCGCAGCCATATCCTTCAGCGTAATCACCGGCTTTAACTGATCGGTCGATGCCTGCATTTGAGCATTCGTTAATATCGCTATCTCATCCCCCATATCTGGATAGCCCATTTTTGTTTTGATTAAAAACCGATCAAGCTGAGCCTCCGGGAGGGAATACGTACCTTCATATTCAATAGGGTTCTGGGTTGCCATAACAAAGAAAGGAGAATCAAGCTGATGGGTAACGCCATCAACGGTCACGCGATGTTCCTCCATCGCTTCAAGAAGTGCTGACTGTGTCTTAGGGGAGGTGCGGTTGATCTCATCTGCGAGGATTATATTGCCCATAATCGGACCTGGGCGAAACACGAACTCATGCTCCTTCGGGTTATAAATCGAAATGCCTGTCACATCAGAAGGAAGCAGGTCAGGGGTGAATTGAATACGTTTATAATCAGCCTGGATGGACTTCGCCAATGCCTTCACAAGCATCGTCTTCCCAACTCCCGGCACATCCTCTAAGAGCAAATGACCCTTAGCCAATAAAGCCACAAGACTTAGCTTTGCCACCTCTGTCTTTCCGATAATAACTGTCTCGACATTCTGAATAATCTTCTGAATCGTTGGATTGGTTGTTTCCTGCATATATTTACGGCCCCCTCTGCTTTATACCTTATTGTTATAATATTCCTACTTAACAGTCAATTAATTTACGTTAAATAGTTTGAAAAATTGGAAATTGAGCTTTTTGAAGAAACAGCTAAAGGCAAATCAACCTCCCAAGTGAATAGGTATCAGGAGGTTAATTTGCCTTTTCCAAATGATATGTTTTTAGTTTCTTAGTTTTTCTATCGTCTGTCTCACAATTTCCTTGTCCCGCTTCACCAAAGTTCTGGCGAAGTTGCTCCTTAATCCTTCATGTTCAATGTTAGCCAAAACGGAAGGGAGATGGCTATATTTCGAATCAAAAGTACTTAAAGATTCCTGTATATTTTCGTACATTTCATCTAAAGTGGACATAGATAAGTTTGTCTTTAAAAGACGATATTTAAAGAATCCAAGTCGATTCCGCTTGTTTTCGATGTACTTTAACAAAGCTTTATTTTCCTCAAAATCATCATATTGCCTTTTAATTAAAATATATAATGTGGCATCAATATCTAAGAGGAGAGCATCTAAATATTCTTTATCCTTTATCTCAAAATATCCCTGTTCAAACATTCCCTGTTGCAGTTTACTTACCTTTTTACAGTCATCCAAAAAACGCTGGCGAGCGGAAAGGATGACTTCGAAAAACTCTTCATAGCGGGCTGCCATCTTCTTTTCTCCATCAGTCACAGCCCATTTACGGATAGCTTTTTTTGCCCTCTTCATATAAGAAGTTTCCACTCTTGCCTGCTTCTCAAAGGTCCTCTTCACTCTTGTAAAAGAGACAAGCATACCACCAATATACTTTATGGCCTTTAGCTTCTCTTCCTCGCTCAAAGGAGAATCAGCATACAGTGCATATCCTACACCTTCTCCATTCTTTACGTATATACCCATATGATAGATTTTACCTTCATTCTTAAAGGCATATCCGGGAGATTGATACTCCTCCCCCGGTCTTCTATATTGCTCAAAAAACTCCTTCATTTAATCATCCCCATTAATACAATTAAGATCCAGTCAGCCATTTAAAGGGTTTCGTTATCGCCTTCCAGGCATTTTTAGCTCCTTTTCCGATCTTGGATTCAGATATGCGCGACCAGTTATTAGCAGCCCATTTTACACCTTTTCCAACACCCCATATAACTCCACCAGCAACCGCTATTCCCAAACCAGCTGCCTGAGCACCAGGAAAAGCTGCCGTAGTCATACCGATATTAAAAACCAGTTCACCAAAATCAGAAGCCGTCGTCGCACCTGCTGCAACCTTATCCGATGTAGCAACCTTACTATTAATCACATCCCAAGTATCGCCGGCTGATTTAATAGTATTAACAAGAGAAAAGCCTGTGCTCACCACATTTGTTGCAATACTAAATTTGCTTAATACTCCGGATGCTGGCCTTGCAGTATTAACTACATTAGGAAGCATCTCCGTCCCATTACGAACAACATCCCCTACTGTTCCAGCAGCTGTAGATATATTAGAATACCCCTTATAAATATCCAAAGCCATACCCGAGCCATTATGTACATCCTCCACTAAATCAAACCAAGGAGGCGTCCTGTCACCAAGAGGTAGTTTAGCCCCGTTCAAAATTAGTGTTGAAAAGAAATTCGGCCCTCCAAAGGTGCTTTTCAGATTGACATTATCCCCTTGTTCCAGGATGCTAACTGCAAAGTCAACCTGACCATTGATTACATCATTGCCTAGATAGGAAGCAATATCCCATGGGTCTACTCTGCCGTCTTCATCCTTTTGCTCTTTCGGGATGTTCGACGGGATGATAGATTCATTTAATAACGCATCCTGGATGTTTCCACCTTTATCCCCATTGATTGAAGGTTGAAATGAAAGATATGGGTTAGAGACATATGGCGGTAACGGCTTTAGCGTACCACTGCCAGAAGGAATGAGTCCATTTCCTCTGCCTGCCTCGTTACTGATCTCTGGGCTACTATTGCTTCCGCCGCTATTGGAATCTGAACTATTACCCTGCCAGCCCTCTTTTGTCCAGGTGCTTCCTTCCCAGGTATCTCCCGTCCATGAACTTCCTTCCCACGTTTCTCCGCTCCAGCTGTTCCCTGTCCATGAGTTGCCTGTCCAAGCTCCATTTGCCATAGCCATCGGCAGCATAAAAGATTGAAAAAGAACAAAAACAACAGCAAATAGCACACAAGCTTTTCTCAAAAAACCATGCCTCATTACTCTACCTCCTATTTTCATTAAGGAAGGTGATAATTCTAGATGAATGGGCTATTCCTTTTTACTTTTCATTACTGCCCGAGGGAGTTTCCCTCTTTCTCTCTAATAGCTCTCAGATGATTAGCTCGCATAGCAGGAAGTGCGATAGCCGCTGCCAATATACCATAGGAAATATCACTGCTAATGAAGATATCCAAAATGGCCACAGGCAATAGAATCGCATAATAAAATATCATGAAATACTTATAGATTTTTCTCCACTTTTTCTCTTTCGCGCTCATATTAGTCACACCTTTCGATAAAGTAAACACTCAAGTCCAGATCAACCACTAATACCGCGACCATTTCCGTCAGTCAATCCAAATAACGCCCGCATCCCGCTCATCTGATAAGGAAATCATTTCATCGCTGATTCCCATTTCCGAGATAAATCCGATTTCCGGTCCCGCTCCCGTTTGGAACACCTTTTCCTTAAATCCATCCAGGTATTTGCCTTGCCCCTTGAATTCATTCGCTGCTTTTATGTAAATGCGGTCATCATGAAACAGGGCGATTTCTGCTTGTTCCAGCTTTCCTCCATTGGCAAGAATGACATTCCTTGCTTTATCAATTACTGCCGGCTTGATGCGGCTTTCATATTGCTCAGTCAACACTTGCCTGAGCCTTCGTTTTCCGAGACCAGCGTTTAACTCATCCGCTAACACTTCATCAATAGCATCAATGTGGATTTCATTCTCACTTTTCTCGCTTCCATATCGGGCTCGCAGTTCATCTTCCTTTAAACTGACCTTCACCTTAATTTTGACTTTTGTTATTGGATTGACATCAGGCGGGTTTTCTTCATCCGGATCTGGCTCAGGCGGCAGGTTTTCCTCATCAATCTCGTCAAACTCAGCCACCACATCCCAAATTCTTTCGTAAAACTCAGCCGTGGCCGATAGACTGGCCTGCTGGGAGGTCGTAAAGGATTTCTCTTTAACGGCATATACTTTTGCGAAATTTATAATGACCATAAATAAAATAAACATGATGCTAATCATGCCTAGGAGAAAGAGGGTGATATTCCCTCTCTCATTGTGAAGAAGTGACTTTCTCATTCAATCACCTTCCCGCTAGCCTCACTTGTGAATGGGATGGACGGTTTGCCATTTGGGAATAGCATATCCGGCAGGAACACAAGATTAATGTCAACTGATACCTTTGCATTGAACTGGGAATCGCCTGTCATCGCTGTATCTGCACTCTTTAATTGAAGATAACTAATATGATTCACAGTCGATTGCGCCGCTGCTCTCGCCTCTGTCCATTCACCAGTTATGGAATAAACCTTGGCTGCCTCATTCACAGCTGACTGAGCAACAATTACTCCATGCACACCTACAACAAACTGCCAGGCAATCATCATAACCATGAAGACAAGAGGGACCATTCCTAGAAATTCTAATGTGGCTGAACCTTCCTCCTCGCTGACTGCTCGCTTGAAGTCCATTACGTCCACCCCTCTTCGGTTTCTCTCTTTTCAATTGTATAAATCTCTTCTCTCCACTTAATGATGTATCCGCTAATGATTAACGTAATTATAGGGAAGAAGAGAAGGTTCAAGAACATGTGGGCTAATAACTGTGCCGCAAAGGAGGTAGTGAGTGAATAAATTAAGAGAGTTATACCCGAGGAAATAAACAGCTCAATAAAAGCAAACAGGAATACAAGTATAAATAATTTAAAGAAGTGTTTCCTGCCTAATCTGAGTCCTGACTTAACACTTTTCCAAACACTCTTATTTTCCATCGTTGCAATGAACGGAATTGGGTAAAGGAGAGTAATGATAATGAGACCAGGAATAAAAAATAAAACCAACCCTAAGGTCGCTATTAAACTAGCCACTACAGCAAACATAAAAAATTCAAAACCATTAACAAAGAAATAGTAGTATGCATTCCGCAAACTTCCTTCATTACCTTGATATTCATTAAACATGTACCGAATAAATGGAGCCTGAGCATAAAGCAGCAACAGAATCGTCAAAAAGCTTATGTACACGTCCGCTATTATCGTTGTTCCGAAGAATGTCGGAGTCACTGCCATAATATAATTGGATAGAAATGAATGAAGAAGCAATAACGGCAGTACAATTGTGACTCCCAGCAGCAAAATATGCTCAAATCGACTTGAAAACAATGAGAACGCTTCACGAATAGGTTTATCCATACAAATCACCCAATCTACAAGATATTTATTACTAAACTGCCTGCTTGCTGTTCAAAGCACCTATACTCCGGCTGCAAAATAACTAGTAGATGTAGTAAGAATACATATCATCATCTACCAAATATTTAACTAAGGGATTACAATTAATATCTAATCAAAGCCTCGATTAATTCCTAAGCATCCCCATATTTGACCTCAAGTCATCCGCTTCCTTTAAGGCGTACTTTTCAGCAGAGAATTCTAGCAGCTTCTCATAGCTCTCTCTACCTGCCATAAGGTCTTCCTTAAATAAGGTGAATTCTTCCTCAAGAACCTGAACGAACTCTCTTGCTGATTTCCGATCATAATAAGCAGCCAATATTTCTGTTACATATGAGGCATCCTCTCTGCTTAATCTCCCTTTATCTCTTTTAATACTCGTCAAAAGTTGATGATTAGAATCTAACTGTTCATACATCCGTCTTTGCTGAAGGTAGATTAATACATCGAAATGAGGAAACACCTCTAATAGGCGTTGCCGATCTTCACTAGTAAATGTAAATGTTTCAAAGAGCTTATGTTCGATCTCAGCAGCAACCCTGAATTTTTCTTTCTTTTCTTTCTGGCACCATAAAACATAATCAGAAAACTCCTTGAATTTCTCGACCATTAATTTTCTTTCTGCATTATCAGCCCATTTATCCAATAATAGGTTGATTCTTTCATTAGTCCTTGCTAATTCCTCTGAAACATCAATACGAGGCTTAACAGCATTCCGAATTCTTAGTAATCCTCCAAAAATGGATGAAAAGTTTCCCATTATATACTCTTTTTCATCCAATGTCATCTGTCTTTCGGGAAAAATAGCGAACCCTATTGCATCATCTTTTTTTGGAAATCTATTATATTGAACTAGCATCCATTTATGGCCATTTTCTTCAAAGGCAAAGGGCATAACATAGTAGTTTTCCAATAATTTTTTGTATTTTTTAGCCTCTTTTTCTACTGTTGATCTGTCCATAATAAACCTACTTCCTGATGAGCATTTTCTAATTTCCAATGACCACTTTTATGGGCAAAGGGGAACTGTTATGCCTTCCCCTTTGCAGTTTTGCCTTTAAGAAAAAGCTCCTTTAATTGATTTGAAGAGAGAGCCAATTTTCCTGCCAGCTTTACCAGCACCTCTTTTGATTGAGCCCCAATTCGAGACAACTAGTTTTACACCTTTTGATATAGCAAATGTCCCAGCGCCAGCAATAATTAATCCAGCTCCTATAGCCTGCCCCCCCGGTATGGCCGCAGCCACTGCTCCGCCATTCATTAATACCTCACCAAGAGATGCCGTAGCTTCGGAAACCGCAATTGTTTTAGCCGCTCCAGTACTATTGTCATTCTGATATACCTCTATTGCTTTACCTGTATTTTTGAAAGTATCTATTGCAGAAAAAACAGTTCCTACAGATGCAGTTGCAACATTCACCTTAGATAACATGCTCATTGGAGGTCGTAAAGCAGAAGTATAACTACTTACTTGCGTTGCTGCTAAACTTCTATATCCACTTAAACTCCCTGTTGCAGCAAAACTAGATCCCCACAAAGTTTTAATGGCTGCTGCACCATCAATCCCAGCATTCGCCATTCCATATGCATCATCAATGTTGACTAAGGCTCTGTTATCACCCATTCCTAACTTAAACCCATTTAGGACTAATCCATAAATATCATTAGGGCGTTTAAAGCTAAAGTCACCAGAAGCGATGTCTTTAGTCATATTCACCTGACCTACAATGAGATCATTCATGACATATTTTGAAATATCATATGGATTAATATCCAATTCATCTGATTCAGCAGCACCACTAGCGCCAGGTTGACTTATGGACAATCCAGCCCCTGGGGAACCAATACCTATCCATGGCAATCCTGTTGCCGGGTTAATTCCGCTCCCGTTTTGTCCTGCCCATGGCTGTCCGGTTGCCGGATTAATTCCATTGTTTCCATTGCCAATCCATGGTTGACCAGTTGCGGGATTAATTCCGTTTACTCCATTCCCTGTCCACGGCTGCCCGGTTACGGGATCAATTCCATTCACCTTATCCCCAGTCCATGGCTGTCCGGTTGCGGGATCAATTCCATTCACCTTATCCCCAGTCCATGGCTGGCCGGTTGCCGGGTCAATTGCGCTTATTCCATCGCCTGTCCAACCATCTTTTGTATAGCCTTCTTGCGTCCAGCCATCTTGCTCCCAGCCATCCTGAATCCAGCCCTTCCCAGGATCCCATGCTTCTCCTTCCCACGAGAAACCTTCCGTATTCCAAGCATCACCAGTCCAGGAGTCACCCTTCCACGCATCACCTTTCCAGGAAGTTCCTGACCAGCTTGCACCTGCTAGCGGAACAAGGAAGGATTGGAACAAAACAAACATAATGGCTAATAAAACAGAAAGCTTTTTAACCACTTTCCTCTTCAACCAATCCTCCCCATTCATTCTAGGAAACGGCTGATAATCTAGATGTCTGTACTATTCCTATTTATTTGTGTTTTGATTGTATTTCTCCTGGATTTGCTTCTTTGTTTCCTCCAGTGTCTCTGTGTTTAAGTTTTCTAAATCATTTATTATCGTTTTTCTTGATTCATTTACCTTCTTGACCAATTCGATTCTCTTATTATCTAGATATTTCTTTTGGTCAGAGGTAATCATGTCTAACTCTCTCAATTCGCTAATAAGAAAAGACATATTATTCTCTTGCTTCATAAATGTAAGTACATATTCGTTTTCTAGTTTTCCTGTATCCAAGTCTCTCTCATCGCTTTCTACCTCTGCCTTGAGGTCGGCATTTTTCTTCCAGTTCTCCCACTTCTCCAGCATGTCCTTTGCTTTATCAAATTCAGCTGATAACTGCTCACTATTATATACATTTGTATAGGTGCCATTAGCCTTCTCCGCTAATTCCTTCAGCTGCTTTTGGGCAGCTCCATCTACATCAAATCCAATCACATTGATAATAGGCTGAATATTAGAATCTGCAAAAGTTTTAGCTGCTTCCACAGGGTCCCCACCACAGGTTTCAATGCCGTCACTCACGACGTACACCATATTCGTGTGCGCTTCTCCGTTAAATTCTTGCATATCTTCTTTAGCTTGTATCATAGATTGTGCTAACGGCGTCCAGCCGGCTGGTTGAAAAGAATTTAATGCCTTTGTAAATTCCACCTCATTGTACGAGCTAAATGAATAGGCCATTTCGCTGCTTTTACAGGAAAGTTCTTTGTCAGCATCTGACCCGGTCCCCTTATGGCCATATACTCGGAGCGCAACCTTGGCATTCTTAGGAGCAGCTTGTAAGAATTTATTAATCGCTTCCTTCGCTGCCTCCATCCGCGTCTTACCATTTGCTTGATTCGCCATACTGCCGCTTGAATCTATGAGAATCTCAATATTATAGTTTTCTTTGAAATGATAGCGTGAATCTTCCAGTTCTGGGTTTCCATACGAACTCGACTTCCAGCTATCAATCACCGTTTGAGGGTCTGTGAGATCAACAGATACTTGACTGACTAAATAGTTAAAAACTTGATTTAGCTCTTCCTCTGTTGCATCTGCTGGTATTCCTTCCATATCCTCAAAAAAATTATCATACTTCTCTGGCTCTTCTAGGAAATCAAACTCAGCATATGGACCTTGGAGCTGATTCGCTAGATATTCTGGGCTCATCTCAATAGCTGGTGCTTCCGAAAATTTCTCAAGCCAATTATTTGGGTCCTTGTCTTGGTTTGTATCATTTTCCTCATTTAGACTTTCTTCATTTCCATTCACTTTTTCTGACGGAGATGCTTCAGAGGATGGCGATTTTTGTTTTGATTCCTCTTCAGAACATCCTGACAACAGCAAAAGAATACTAATAATTGCAAGCCACTTCTTCAAGTTGCACACCCCTAAATAGATATTATTCAGCAATCATTTTATCCAATAGTGATTTAAATTTGCTCGCAATAGTAGTCCCAAGACCAGACCCGCTAAACGCCGTAGAAACCAATCCAACCAAAATGACGATGACAGCCGCAATCCCAATCCACTCTAGTGTTTGTGAACCTCTCTCATTCTTTAACAGACCGCCAACTCTTGTAGAAGCTTTAACATACATTTCCGTAAGATAGTTCATAATAAATTCCTCCTATTAGTATAAGATTTATATAACTCCCTTTTGGGAGGGGTTATTGAAATAAGCTTCCTAGACTGTTATCACCATAAATCATGTTCAAGATCATCAGCCCCGCAATAATCAATAAGGACACAGGTGCAACGACAAAGGTCGTGACCAGCGTGACCTTTGGTGAGGCTTTAGCTGCCAGTTCTTTTATCTTCTCTTCACGGAATTGCCTCATATCCTCGGCCTGCACCTTAAAGGTAGTCGCAATCGGGACACCGAGCTTCAAGCCCTGAATTAGCGACTTAATCAACCCCTGGAATTCCTTGTTATCATTTCTTTCTAGCAATCCTCTGTACGCGAGCTCGCGCGGAACCCCCAATTCAATCTCATGATTAAACCGAGAAAACTCCTCATGAAGCGGCCCATCGAAATAGCGAATCACCTCGCGCAATGTTTGGTCTAGACTGACCCCAGCCTGCAGGCTCGTGCTGACTGTATCAAGGAAATCGGGCAGATCTTGCCGTAATTCCTCCTGCCGCTTTTTAGCAGCCTGCTTGAGCCAGAATACAGGTGCCAAAAAACCAAAAACAGGCAGTAGAATAGGACCAAACTGTGCCAGCGGAAATCCGAGAATTAAAAAGATTAAAGAGGCGAAAAACAGGGTGACCGCTAGCCATATCTTGAGCCCTTGAAACCGGTCGAGCGTAAAGTTATATGGCCGGCCAGCCCTCCTTAATAAATCCTCAATCTCTTTGTTTTCGCTGAAGAAGTTAATGCGCTTGCCTAAATCAGCAAAGTCATCGGAATACGTAAATATCTTTTCCGTCAGCTTTGAATTCTTCTTTCGTTTTCGGCTAGTTCCTAGATAGCCATCCTGAACAGTCTCAGCTATATGGCTAATCAAGCCTCTTTTTTCATCCAGGTAGCGGTTATAATGCCGAATGGTTAAAGAGAAAAACAACCAGAATAATAAAACGCATAAAATGATGAGAGCATCCATAGACTACACCTTTATATTTGTAATTTTTCGAATCAGAAAGAAAGAGAGCACCACACCTGCAATAAATAAACAGAGCAATACGATTCCCGGGCCCGTCCATAATGGGTCGACAAATCCATCCATTGAGGCATTCATGATTAACACAAGAAAGATTGGCATAGCTGGAACGATATACGAGATGTACTTTTGTTCAGCTGTCATCGTTTTGATTGATTGATTCAGGATTTTTCGATCCTCTAATGTGTTGGACATTGATTCAAGAATGGCCGCTAAATTGCCGCCGGTTTTTTTCTGAATAAGAAGCGTGGCAATAAAGAGCTGAAATTCTCTGGATTTATTTTGTTTCTGAATAGAGCGAAGCGCATATTCAAGCGGCACCCCAAGCCTTAATTCCTGTGAAATGCGTTTAAATTCATCTCCTGCCGGCGCCGGTGTTTCCCTTGCCACTAAATCAATCCCTTGATTCAAGGTCATCCCTGACCGTGCCGCATTTCCAAGCAAACGGCAAATGTCCGCTAGTTGGTCATTAAACCGTTCTTCATATTTATTCTTCCGCACCATAAACAACGCATAATGCGCAAAATAGGATAGACCCAAAGGAATCAGGGCATTCAAGGGAAAAGGAATTTTAAACATATTCGTAAATAGGACTGACAGAGCCAGGAAACCCAATATGTGAAAGGCAAGATATTCTGACGGGGCAAGCGGAAGGTTCGCATTGTGCAATTTCACGCCAAGCTCCTTCGCACGGTCAGTCTTATCGAATTTATCTCCTAGTCCACTGAAAAAGCTCGTTCGTTTCTTCTCCGGATACCATGAAGATAGCTTCTGCTTCCATTCGCGTTTTTGCGCTCGATAGCCCAAATAGGAATAAATGCACGCAATTAATGCCAGTACCGCCAGACTAGAGAGTAGGGGAATGTAAATCATTTCGTTCATACAAATACTCCTCCTTTGGCGTAAATAGGCGTTCATCCAGTTTAATACCAAAGATACGAATCCGTTCCAGGGCTTTAGGAATAAGCCCTGTTGCCGTATGATAGCCTAGCACTTCACCATTGGCTCCCATGCCCGTCCGCTTAAATGTAAAGATATCTCTAATCTGAATTTTGTTATCCTCATCCACGGACACTTCTGATATATTCATGATCTTCCGTTTCCCATCAGACAGGCGTTCAGCTTGAACAATATAATCCAGCGCCCCCACAATGTATTCCCGGACAATATGGGAAGGCAAATCCATGCCTGCCATGATGACCATTCCCTCAACCCTGCTAAGCGCATCTGCCGGGGAGTTCGCATGAACAGTTGTCAGGGACCCTTCATGACCGGTGTTCATGGCCTGCAGCATATCAAAGGCTTCCGCGCCGCGGACCTCACCGACTATAATTCGGTCAGGCCTCATCCTGAGCGCATTCTTGACCAATTGCCGAATGGAGATTTCCCCGCTCCCCTCCACATTCGCAGGACGCGCTTCCATGCCTACAACAGACCCTCTGTTCAGTCTTAATTCAGCCGAATCCTCTATCGTGATGACCCGCTCATGTACAGGAATCGATTTCGCAACGGCATTTAGGAATGTTGTTTTCCCGCTCCCTGTTCCGCCGGAGATCAACACGTTCAATTTTGCCTCTACAATGGATTCCAAAAAGGATATCATCGACTCATCCAATGAACCGAACTCAAGCAAATCGCGCATTTCGAATGGTGTTTTACGAAATTTACGAATAGATATTAAGGTTCCATTCAAGCTGATTGGGGGAATAACAGCATTGACACGGCTGCCGTCTGGGAGCCGGGCATCCACCATTGGTGAGCTCTCATCAATCCGGCGGCCAAGCGGGGCTACAACCCGGTCAATAATATGCCTGACATGCGATTCATCACGGAATTCAACGTCTGAGCGTTCAAGTCTTCCGTTTCTCTCAACAAAGACTTCTTCCGGCCCATTCACAAGGATTTCTGTAATGCTCTCATCATTCAATAAAGGCTCAAGGGGACCAAATCCAACGGACTCATCTATTAGCCGTGTAAGCATCAACTCCCTGTCATGTCTAGGGATAACGACCTTCTCCTCTGACATGAAGGTGCTGATAAGGCGCTCAATCGTCAGTCTTTTCTCTCCCTCTGATAAAGAGGTTAATGTTTCTAGATTGGTCTCTGTTAATAATCTCGTTTTATAGTGTTCTACCAATTCATCAATATAAGGGTTTGTTTGCGAGGTACTATAGCCGCTGACCGGAAAATCCTGCGGAACATCCCTCTTTTTACTGAATAGCGCCATCGTTCACTCTCCCTTCCAACTAGTCAATAGGGCAATTGGCTACTTCAACAGGCTGCTGACCCATTTTTGGATATCCTTAGCGACCAAGGACAATCGTTTCTCCTTGGCTTCTTTGCGGATTGGCTCACTTTTATTGACGGAATGAAGAACTCCTTTAACATCCTTTTTAACTTCAATGGCAAACGGATATTGGATAAAGCGGCCAAGGTCTTTGCCGGTAAGTTCCGCCTCCTTGCCAGCCTGGTTGACAACTATCTCGAGGCGTTCGTCTAAATGAATGCCTAAGCGCTTCAATAATTCCTCCACGCCTTTGAAAACTCGGATGGAAGGTGTATCCGGCGTTATGCAATAGAAGATTTTATCTGCCTCTTCTATCGCCGCAAAGGAGGTAATGTCAATATGGCTAGGAACATCCAGAATGACGAAGTCAAAACTTCTCTTACAGGCGCGGATGAGACGCTTAATATAATCTTCATCGATTGCCTCCGCGATTTCAGCATCCCTCGGACTGAGCAATACCTCTAATTTTGAGAAACGCTCCTTTTCGGTTACATTTCGGATATGGCTGTCGCTAATCTCATGAATGACTGGCTTTAGATCAACCAATGAACGGTTAGCCTCGATTCCCAGATATGTTTCTACCCCTCCATATTGGAGGTTTAAATCGATGAGAATGACTTCCGCTGTTGAATCTAGCTTTAAGGTTTGAGCAAAAGTGGAACTTATTAAGGTTGTGCCGCTTCCGCCCTTCCCGCTATAAAAAGCGATGACCTCTCCTCGCCCTTTCGAGAACACCGATGAACCTGCCCCTCCTTGCTTGTTGCGTACTTTCACCATATTGCCAAGAAACTCAATTCTATCTGAGAGCAGTTCCTTTTCATCTGGTATGACAAGATAATCAATCGCTCCAGCCCGCAATATCTCCCGAGCTAGCTGGAAATCCTGCACATGGTGCAAAAAGACAACTGCGGTTGTTGGACTCGTTTTTTTAATCGTTTGAATGACCTCTATGATGGCCGCCTCTTGCCTGTATAACACAATGGCAATATCGGTGTGTTCCTCTTTCTCCAATTGTTCAACCATGCGGCTCGCCGATACTAATTCCCATTTAGGATAGCTGGAAAGGAATTCTCCTATACCAGTATAAAGAGGATTATCTTCATCTCCGATGATAAGCAATGATACATCTTGATTCATTTGGCTTTCCCCCGTCATCTCTATTTAAATGAGCCTTTTAGTCTTCTTTTTTTTCTTCTGATTCATCTTTCTTGTCTTTTGATTCTTCCTTTTCCTCTTCTTTAGGTGGAGCTTTTTCGGCTTCTTTCACATCCGTTTTTTCTTCTTTTGTCTCTTCCTCGGCTGCTTCTAGCTCTTCAGCTGGCTGTCCGACGTTCGATTTTACGATTCGAACACTGTCTGCATAATTCTGCATATGTATTAACTCAGGCGCTTTCTCAAGCGGGACTTCCAATTGAACTCCCGCGAATTTGTCACTCTTCTTCGCAATCCGCGCTACCTTCACATCTTCCATAAAGATGGTGGTTTGTGGTTTATCTCCGAACTTCTCCGATACGATAATATCGACCCTATCGAGCGCTTCAAGCGATTCATCAAAGATGACCCGCTCATCAGACATGACAGAGATTAAACGATTGTGTTCCTCCATAACGACAGAGGATTGTTTTAAAATATTCTTAGAAATGACATCCCCTGCAGACAAAGGGACCACGGCCACCTTGTTCTCCAGGTCACTGACATTCGTGATGTGATACTCCTCCAGATATTTCTGCGGAATCTCTTTCGTCGTAATCATATCCGGCATTATTTCCTGTCTGGATGAAATATCTGTTTTCGCCGCATACACTTGAACCATCGTTCCCAAATCATTATTCATTGCTTTCACTTTCTGTAAAACTAGGAATCCGGCTATAATGGCTAGCGATAAAGATAATAGTAAAAATATAATGGCTCTTCTCTTTGATTCAAGCATGTTTCTCCTTCATCTCCTCTCATACAGCGGTAGAAAAATACCCAAATATTTCCCTTATATTTCGAATTATTCAAACTTTTGTCATGAATTGCAACCCATACCATAAAAATACACAAAATCAGTAGTTTCGACTCATTTTTCTTTTGTACTTCACCTTTCTAAAAGAAATTGCTAATATTCATGATAAAACTCCCTGTTATTTATAGAAAAACCAATGTTCAGCTTAGTAAACTAGCCTTATCTATCTATTTATTGAGAATAAAATTATGATTATAGACTTATAAAAGAATGTTTATTTAAGGTTTAGATATCTATTCGTCATACGATATCTCTAGTAACTTATCTATTTGAGGTTATGCATATCCATTTGTAAAACTGTCCACACATCCTCTTTATAGCTCTATGGACCCCTTGCCGCCATTGGCATAATTCGTCATAATGCCACATAATTAAACAATTTTCACTACTATAAGTAATACTCCTTCCTGTAAACGCCGAATTCAACACCTTCTTTTTTTCAGATAAACAATATGGTAGTATGAAAAAATTGAGACTTAAAGGAGACAACATGATGATCAAAAATATTCTATTTGATTTTGATGGCGTTATTATCGATTCAATGCCCATTAAAACAGCAGGATTCAGGAAGATTTTCGACGAGTATGATGCTGAAACGGTAAAACCACTATTAGATTTTCATAACCTAAACGGCGGCTTATCCCGCTATGTGAAAATCAAGTATTTCTTTGAAGATGTGTTGGGTACTCCTATTGAGGATATAGAAATCATGCGTTATGCCAATAGATTCTCTGAAATAGTGAAGGAAGAACTGAATAACCCAGAGCATTTGATTGCAGAAGTTGTACAGTTCATTCGGGATAACCAAGAAAATTTTAATTTCCATATCGTTTCTGGAGCAGATGAGCAGGAATTGAAGTATTTATGCGAGCAATTAAATATCGCGCAATATTTCAAGTCGATTCACGGTTCACCGACTCATAAAAACGAACTGGTTAAGCAGGTTATGAAAGAGAATAGCTATCTTAAGACAGAAACCATTTTAATAGGGGATTCCATCAATGATCTGGAAGCCGCAGAGGTAAACGAAATCGGCTTTTATGCGTATAACAATGCAGATTTGAGACCTCTCTCTACCAATTACATTGAAACGATGGCTGACTTTACTTTGTAATGCCTCACGTCATTGTTTTCACCCCAAAGCAAAAAAGCAGTGGATGTTAGGTCCACTGCTCTTCTTATATGATAAACATCGCTACAATAGTGGTCACAGCAAGCCCGATGAGCACCGGCACTAAATTGCGGCGTGCGAGTTCAAACGGGCTGACATTACAGATGGCCGCCGCTGGAATTAGCGCCCATGGCACCAATGTCCCGCCTCCGACCCAAATAGCAGCGATTTGGCCAAGCGCGGTAAGCGTTGCAGCCCCCGACTCAATGGAATGCTCAAACAGCTGGGCTACCGAGCCAACTAAGGATATCCCTGAGAACCCCGAGCCATCAAGACCGGTGATGGCACCGACCCCTGTCACCGTTATCGCCGCAATCTCTTTCGTTATTGGTATGGCGCCTGCAAGCGCGGTACCGAGATCATTGACAATTCCGGCAGACCCCTTCGGCAATGCCTGATCACCAAGTATAGCAGCAAACCCGGCATCCCCTAAATAGAAGAAAGCCGCAATCGGAATGACCGGACCGAACACCTTAAAGCCGAATTGAAAACCTTTAATTAAATAGGAGGTCGTCTCCTCCAATCCCTTTGATTTATGCGCAAATAAGGTGAGTACGATCAAGATGACGATTGCCGTCCCGCCAATAAGAGAGGTCGCATCTCCTCCCTGCAAATCAAAGGCTGCCATGGCCGCCACATCAACTAAGAATAGCAACGGAACAAGCACAGCAAACCATTTCTTCTGCCTCGAGGACAAAAGCACTGCTTTCTCACCCTCAGCTTCTGGCACGACGGGAAGCTCAGGTTTAAGCGTCCCTCTTTTCATGTCTCTTCGCAAGAAGTAGAATGCCGTTATCGTCGTCACAAGTCCCATCGTGATAACAAGCGGAATGCTCGCTTCTATGACATCACCAACCGGAAGACCGGCTGCATCTGCCGTCAGCTTCGGTGCCGCCTGGATGACATAATCTCCTGATAACGCGATGCCATGGCCAAATAAATTCATGGCCATCGCTACCCCTAATCCTGGAAGTCCTACCCGAAGCGCCGCCGGAAGCAAAACCGCTCCAAGCAGCGCCACCCCAGGGGATGGCCAGAAAAACCAGGAGGAAACCATCATGATGATGCCAATTGTCCAAAATGACAAGGCGGGCGTTTTCATCATTTTCGTGAACGGGTAGACCATCACATCGTTGATTCCCGTATCCGTCAGCACCTTGCTTAAGGATACAATGATACAAATGATCAAAATGGTGGGCAACAGCTCCCCAATTGCATAAATAAAACTATTAAACACGCCGCTCACCGAGTTAGTCAAGCTCTCCGTTGAGATAATGGCGATTATAAACACTCCAACAATACAAAGCAGCGACGTATCCCTGCGCAGCGCCATCAACAAAATAATTCCACCAATGAACAACACGTAAATCCAGTGAATTAGAGCCAGTTCTACCCCCATAAAAAATGCCTCCTCTGCTAAAATAGGCATTTGACCAAATGCTTACTAATACAATATGAAGATGGCCTATTTTGGTTCTTTCTGTATGGAGGCATGAAAAAGGCAGAATGTACTCAAGCACATTCTGCCTTCCATTAAATTAGCGAATTGTTTTAAGCGCTCCGGACCAAGGAATCAATTGATCAAGCATCTCATTGACTGAGTTCGTTTGAACTTCCGCTGGTTTGAACACTGAAAAGTTTTCAAAATCAGTGAATAAAGATAAGGCTGGATGAACACGCACATCCGCCACTAGCAGCTCGCCGAGAATGCCGCGCAAATGCTCTGCAGCACGCGCTCCGCCTACAGAACCGTAGCTCACGATACCAGCTGCTTTATTATTCCATTCCACTCGCAGGTAATCAAGTGCGTTTTTCAAAGCTCCAGTGATGGAGTGATTGTACTCTTGAACGATGAAGACGAAGCCATCACAGCTATTGACTGCTTCAGCCCAAGCAGCCGCTCCAGAGGCATCTCCATTCACTTCTCCCAATAAAGGAAGCTTGTAATCAGCGATATCGATGATTTCGTATGCAGCATCGCCGCGCTTATCTCCGATTTCCTTTACCCATGCTCCTACTTGCGGGCTTACCCGTCCGTCTCTTGTGCTGCCCAAAATAATACCAATTTTCATTTGATCTTCTCCTTTTATCTTAATCAATCGATTGATTAAATTACCCTTAAACCAAAAATCTCAAAGTAGAGATAATCTATCATAGGATTTGCTTAGAAGTCAAAACATCTGCTTTTTCAGGAGTCTTGGCTCTAATAATCTATTTTGTGTGAGCTTGTTTGATTCCTCCCTCAAAAAAAAGAGCCATCTCGTACAAAGAGATGGCTCTAAAAACTATTTAGCTAGCTTTTTGCTCTGCTACGGCAGAATATCCGCGAACATCCACTCGTTTTAGGAAGAGCGCAAGAACAATCGCGATAATATTGATTACCAACACCACTAGGAAGGAGTATTGGATACCTGCAAGCAAGGCTTGCTGGCCAAGAAGCGCTGTTGATTGCTCCGTCAATGCTGCAGGATCCATTCCCTTCATTAAGCTTTCTGCCTCTGAAGCTGTCACAGAGTTCATAATAGTGACAAGGACAGCCGTTCCGATTGAGCCGGATACCTGCTGGGCCGTGTTGTTAACAGCCGTTCCATGCGGATTCAGGCGAGTTGGCAATTGGTTCAGCCCATTTGTCATAATTGGCATCATAACCATGGACATCCCAAACATACGCAAGGTGTATATCAAGACGATATACATATAAGTCGAATCAATTTGCAAATCAGATAACAAATAAGTGGAAATCGCTGTGATAGAAAGACCTGTCAACGCTAAAATGCGCGGTCCAAACTTATCAAATAATCTGCCTGTAATCGGCGACATAATCCCCATAATAATCGCTCCAGGCAGCATCAATAATCCTGAATCAAGTGGTGAAATTCCACGAACATTTTGGACATAGGCCGGGGTTAAAATCATCCCGGAGAACATCGCGACCGCATTCACGATGGCGATGACAGAAGCCAAGGCGAACATCGGATATTTGTAGACACGCAAATCCAATAACGGCTTCTCCAACTTTAATTGACGTGTAACGAAGGCAATCAAGGAAATACCGCCGACGATTAATGCTGTTAGGATAACCGGATTGGTCCAGCCTTGAGAGCTTCCTGAACTCACCCCATATAACAAGCCCCCAAATCCAAACGTAGATAGGATAATGGACAAGTAATCAATGGAGGCATTCTTATCAGTTTCCATGACATTCTCAAGCTTCCAAACTGACAGCAATAAGCTTATTACAGCAAGAGGCAGAATCATCATGAAGAGAAGGCGCCAATCAAAATATTCAACGATATAGCCGGATAGAGTCGGCCCAATCGCTGGTGCCGTAATCATCACAAGGCCAAAGATTCCCATCGCTGTACCGCGTTTCTCACGCGGAAAGCTAATCAGCATGACATTCATAAGGAGCGGTCCCATGACAGCTGCACCGGCCGCTTGAACCATCCGCCCTGTCAACAGGACAGCAAAGTTTGGCGCAAAAGCAGCCATCGCTGTACCAAGCGTAAATATCAGCATAGATGTGATATAAAGACTTCTATTAGAAAAACGGGTAATCAGAAATGCTGAGGCAGGAATCAATACCCCGCTCACTAGCATATATCCTGTTGCGAGCCACTGCACAGTGGAATAATCAGAAATTTTTAAATCCACCATAATGGAAGGCAGCGCGACATTTAGCAACGAGTTATTTAAAAACGAAACGAATGCGCCAACAAATAATATGACAATCATCATATATGGTGGCTTCTTCGCTTGTAAAGCTGTATTCATGTATACGGTCCCTCTTCTTCTTTTCTAAATTTATTTACTAAATGATTTTATACAAGTTGTATAAAAACATCAAGTGTTTTATACTAATGGTTCAAAAATATTGTGAATCGTATAGAAAAATCTTATAATTAACCCATAGATTGACTATCGGAGGGCTTATGAATAAACGAAAAAGACATGTTGCAGACGTCGCTTTAAAGCTATTTGTTGAAAAAGGAATTCAGCAAACATCCATACAGGAAATTATTGAATTAGCCAAAATATCTAAAGGAACCTTCTATAATTACTTTTCATCGAAGAATGATTGCATAGCAGAGATTCTAGAGGGTCTGCGCTACGATGCCAGCCAGATGCGGTTAGAAATGCAGATGGGCAAGGATCCAAAGGATCGGCAAATTTTCATTGAGCAAATCTCCATCCTTATGAAGCTAAATGAGGAACGGAATCTGCACTCTGTGTTTGAGGCCATTATGAGCTCAAATGAGCCCGAGCATAAGAAGCTCGTCCTGCATCACCGATTTCATGAAATCGAATGGCTTTCCCACCGCTTTATTGATATATATGGAGAGGATATCCGCGAACATGCGCTTGAATGTGCGATTCTTTTCTTCGGCATGATGCAATATGTCATGTTCACAGTACGAGTGTCCCATATGCCCTATTCCGTTGAGCGGATTGTCGATGTTCTTCTCTCCCACATTGAGCTCATCTATCCGAGCATGCTCAATGGGGATAAAGCATTGATTGACCAATCCTCCATCCATTTCCTTCAGAGCAATATCGACCGGAAGGATATCACGCTCAACTCTATTTTGGAGACAGCCGAATATCTCGAGAGCCAAGGCGGACTCACAGAAGAACAGCAGGACCTCCTCTCAGCGATTGTGTCAGAGCTTAAGCAAGAACGCATACGAAAATGTGTCATTCAGCCCCTACTAAAGCCTTTACAGCTCACATTCGCGCAGACACCGCTTGAAATGCAAGCAGCCACCTTCACGAATATGATTTGGTATTTTTTAAAAACCATATAATTAAGGAAAGAAAACGCTATCAAGTAAGGTGACCTTACCTTTTGATAGCGTTTTTTATGGCTATGTCCCATGGATTTACCTTCCTTATATCTTTGTGTTTATTTTCACATATAAAGCGGGAATAGGACTAATGAACTATACAAAAGGAGGCTAAACAACATGAATGAAAAGAAATTAACTACAAACCAAGGTGCCCCCATTGCCGACAACCAGAATTCGCGGACAGCAGGAGCCCATGGTCCCATCCTTTTGGAAGATTATCAGTTAGTTGAAAAATTAGCTCACTTCAACCGTGAACGGGTGCCTGAGCGGGTTGTCCATGCGCGCGGATTCGGTGCACACGGTGTCTTCACCGTAACCAAAAGCATGAAGGACTATACCTGTGCTCATTTCTTGCAAAATGTTGGTCAAGAGACTCCCGTGTTCGCCAGATTATCAACCGTTATCCATGGACTTCATTCTCCTGAAACCTTGCGCGATCCTAGGGGTTTTGCTGTTAAGTTCTACACGGAAGAAGGAAACTATGACTTTGTAGGCAATAACCTGCCAGTATTCTTTATTCGAGATGCCATCAAGTTCCCGGATGTTATCCATTCCTTGAAACCAGACCCACGCACCAATATGCAGGACCCTGTCCGTTATTGGGACTTCATGTCATTGACACCAGAGGCAACAAATATGCTGATTCACCTCTTCACGGATGAAGGAATCCCTGCCTCTTACCGGACCATGAGAGGGTCAAGCGTCCATGCCTATAAATGGATTAATGCAGATGGCAAAACAACCTATGTGAAAATCCGCTTCGTCCCGCACCAAGGTATCGTCAACTTAAGCATGGAGGAAGCAGAAAAAATCCAGGCGAATGATTTTAACCATGCGACTCGCGACACTTATACCGCCATTGAAAACGGGGAATATCCGGTTTGGGATGTATGTGCACAGTTCCTTGACCCTAAGGATATTGACAATTATGACTACTTCCCGCTAGATGCAACAAAGGATTGGCCTGAAGAGGATTTCCCATATGTAAAATTCGGCGAAATGACCTTGAACAAAAACGTTGAGAATGTATTTGCTGAAACAGAATCAGTCGGGTTCAATCCTGGTGTTTTGGTTCCTGGCATGCTGCCTTCTGAAGATAAGCTCTTACAAGGACGTCTATTCGCATACTCTGACTCCCAACGTCACCGTATCGGACCAAACTACTTGCAATTGTCAATTAACGCGCCGCATGTTCCAGTGCACAACAACCAGCGTGACAGCTACATGCCATTTAAACAGCAGACACACCCTATCAATTTTGAGCCAAACAGCCATGAGGATACTCCTAAAGAGCAAAAAGAATATGCAGAGATTCCTCAGCCATTAGCCGGCAATGAAGCTCTGCGCCATGCAATTGAAAAAACTTGCCCATTCGCTCAGGCAGGACGTATTTACCGCTCTTATAGCCCTGAGACAAAAGAAGCCTTGATCAAAAATCTGGTTCATGACTTGAATCCAGTGAAGGAACATCGCATGGATATTCTTGATCGTGTGCTTCATAATTTCGGTCAAGCAGATGCTGATTTGGCCATGGCAATTGCTACTGGCTTAGGAATTGAGTATAAGGGATAAAACAAGACCGCCTGGTATAAATACCAGGCGGTCTCAACATCCAATCAAGCGTTTATCTGCCTGAAATATCGGAGAAACTCACGTTCATTAACGAAAACCGTATGATGTAAATCCTTTGTTCTTAACGTAAACTCCTTTACGCCAATGAATTCAGATTGGGCTATCAAGTAAAACTCCGTCCCTTTTTTAAACTCATGAAACGGCCGTCTAAGTTTATATACTTTCATTAAATAACCTCTTAATTCTATGCTTACTATGGCCTGCCTATGTTCAAGAAACCCTTACCTTTAGTTCAATGATTAATTCCTCTTGCTGATCCGGGGAGTAAGATAGGGCTCCAAATAATTCATACACATCACTAGTGACTGTCATCTGATTGTCCTCAATAAATTTCATCAGCTTGTGATAGTTACAAATATATCTCTCCGGGTGATAAACATCCGCGATATATACATAAGTCCCGGCATGGATTTTCTCTGCCTCCATGTCTGCAGGAAGGGAGGAAATCATTTGATTACTCAAGACCGGCGCAAAAATTTTATCATAATAAATGTCCTCGATATGTATGTACTTTTCGTAAGGAAAGATTGCTCCAAACCCAGTATTTAAAAACCCGCTAATCGGCTCTACAGCCTTCTTCAGCATGCTGTAGGATGCATTTGTTAGATTATTGGGCTTCAAATTATGAGCAGCCATCTCAATGATTGTTGTCTCTTCCTCTTCCCAAAGAAATACTTCTCTTAAGGAAGGTGTTTGCAAACGTCGTTCCATTCGCTTCTTTACTGTTTCGATATTTTGCTGAACCTTCATTAAATTGTCCATCTGCATTTGAATGAGCTTCTCCTGGTCAGTAATAAAATCCAGCAACCCGCTCGGACTCATCTCACGGGCCTTTTTCACCTCTTCAAGCGGAGTCCCGATATATTTCAGGGATTTAATAAGGTCAAGCTGAGAAAGCTGAGAATCCTTATAGTAACGGTAATTCGTATCAGAATCCACATAAGCTGGCTTAAACAAATCAATCTTATCATAATAACGAAGCGCCTTTATGGAGACATTGGCGAGCTTCGCCATCTCCCCGATTGTATACAATGTTTCCTTCAAGCCTATCACTTCCTTTCTTTTATTATAATAGACAAAAAGCACATGCTTAGACTTTTTAAGCATGTGCTCTTCCATTCTTATTATTGTATAGCTTCTTCCTTTAAATGAGCCGGCTTTTTCCAAACCAGGGTCATGCCAATTCCAATAGCCAGGATGACAATAGCGAAATAGAATGGGTAATTCAGGTTTATATCAAACAGGTATCCCCCGATGATTGGACCAAACACATTCCCGATGCTCGTGAACATGGAATTCATACCTCCGACAAATCCTTGTTCACTCCCCGCAATTTTGGACAAATACGTTGTCAAAGCAGGACGAATCAAGTCAAATCCGATGAATACCGTCCATGTAACCAGCAACGTCATCGCATAGGACTCAACAATTGTCACAAGGAATAAGAGAACCGTTGAAAGTACGAGGCTGTACCGAATCAAACCAATCTCGCCAAGCCATCTCGTCAGACGGTCAAAGAGACCTACTTGCGCAACCGCGCCAATAAGTGCACCGCCCGTTATCATGATGGCTATATCCTGAGGGGTGAAACCAAATTTATGATCGGCAAATAATGAGAATAAGGATTCAAACGCGGCTAATCCAAATGAAGAAATCAAAATAATCATAAAGGCAATGAAATACATTGGGATTAAAACACGCTTCCATCCTTTTGGATGTCCAGCCACAGTCTTCTCTATATTCTCTGGATTACGAGCTGGCTCCTTAAGCGTAATCATAGATAGAACCGCCGCTAAAAGTCCAAAGCCAGCCGCAAAGAAAAACGGCACCCGCGTTCCGAGCTCAGCTAAAAAGCCGCCAATTCCAGGACCGATAACGAACCCTGTCGTAATCGCCGCTGACATATATCCAAGTGCTTTCGGACGCTCCCTTAATGTCGTTATATCTGCAATAAAGGCTGTAATCGCCGGCATAATAAAGGCTGCGCTGACTCCTCCTAAAATACGTGAAAGGAACAGGACGCCCACATGTCGGCCAAGCCCGAATAATAACTCTGAAAAACTGAAAATGAATAACCCAATCAAGATCATTCGCTTACGGCCAAACTGGTCTGTCCATTTACCGGCAATCGGTGACACAATAAGCTGCATAAATGCAAAGGCTGCCACCATATAACCTACAACTGAACCAGATAAATTCAGCTCATTCATGATCGTCGGGGTAACGGGAATAACCAGCCCGATTCCTAAGAAAGCAATGAACAAATTCATTAGTAACAGGGCTAACGTAAAGTTGTTCTTTTTCTGCATAGATGTCTCTCCTCTGTCATGAACTCTCTATAAATAACTATAAAGTCTACCCTCGGGGTAGAGTCAAGGAGCAGCGAAGATATTCAAATTAACAAAAATCTCAGATCTCCTCTTCCCATCATTTGATTCTTTATGAAAACCTGCTTTCCTGCCGCATATTTAGACACAAAAAGGCACCTAAAGTTGTAATTTGTCGAAAATTAGTCATTGAGAATCCCACCAAACTCACGAATAATTGAAGGGATAAGAGAACCATCCATACTTCCATATAAGGAGATGTCAAATATTGAAGAAACCGCTCGTGAAAGTTGGTAAAGAGAATTTGATCAGCATGGAGCTCGCGAAGGAAATCAGCTATGGGGATTTATTATCCTATGGAAAGAAAGTAAAGGATACAGTCTTTAAATTCGGGGAATTAACGGACTTTCCGTTTCCAGGCATCTACCCGCTCATCTATCCGAAGTGGCAAGATGAGAATGGGGAAGACTACGTGGTTATGGTCGCAGAATTTAACTTTCTTCCTGAAGCACCCCTTTACTTAAGCGTCGATATTGATTACTTATTGGAAGAAATGGAGAAGGTTGCTGAACTGGCTGAGCTTGATGCCGGTTACAAGATTTTTGAACTTGGCTATTCAACCGAAACAGAGCTTGATTTTTTAATTACAACTATCGCGGTCATCGCTCCTGATGAAGCCTCTAACCTGCATGAATGCATGGAAGCCATTATTAGTACATATCTATATCCTCTATTCCTCTCCTCCCTGCGATTGGCCGCCTTGAGGCATCAAGAGGATTTGAAGGTCATGATTAATGATTTAGATGAAATTATGAAAGAGATTAATGAACATAGTGTAAAGTCTTAAAAAGCAAGCTAAAAAGGACTCCCTTCTTGTAAAGCGAACAAGAGGAGAGTCCTTTTTACGCATGCCCTCCGTTTAGTTAATAACGGGATATGGAATATTCTCTTTCCAGGCATGAATGAATTGTTTCTGCTGGGGGTTAAGATTCCTTGGAAGGGTTGTCCGCTTATAGAATCGATGCTCTCGATTACATTCATCCAAAATTTTGACCTTGCCGGTAAATTCCCTGGACAAAAATACAACCTGAAGATTGAAGGCCTTATCTCCGAATTTATTCGTCACAAAACAGTCTCTTCCTGACAGAATCCCAAAGAATTCAGGCTCTTCTACCGTTAAAGCGGTCTCCTCTAATACACCGCGAATAGCAGCATCCTTATATTTTTCACCTATCTGCATCATTCCGCCAGGTAAACTCCAATGATTATCACCCGGACTTCTTTGCAGCAGAATTTTATCTTCTTTTTCAATAATCATCCCGCATCTAATATGAATAGGATCCTTCATTAAAGAAACTTCTTTAGCCAATATGGGCCCTCCTCGTACTTGTAGGGTTTATTATCATTCTTTACTATATAATGATATTTGATTAATTGAAAATAGCCTATACATTATAAAGTTCAAAGACCGACCTCTGCCCAAAATAAAAAACCTCCTAATAGCTCAATCAGCTTTCGGGAGGCTTCTATCTCATTCTTTATCAGCAGACCAATCTCAAGTAAGTGCAAACTCCGAAATATCCATTTTATGACCAGTTCCCCAGTCTTCCATTGGCCTGAAAATGTGGTCTCTGAGAACCGTTTCCACTTGCTCGCGCTCTCTCTTTTCAATAATCGAAATAATATCCCTATGCTCTGCTATCATCTGTTTGACATTTTCTTTAACCTGATGGCGCATAATCAGCCGATGATAGTCTGAAGCCATATACGAAATGGCTTTCCATGTCGTATTTCTTCGAAGACCATCAAAGATAATGGAATGGAACTCTTCATCCAGCTTGCAGAATTCTCTAATGAATTCTTTTGGATTTGGAAAGTTGGATTGCTGGTCCAATAGCATCTCTTGAAAATTCAGATTTCTTTTTAACTGATTAAGGTTATCTTTCGGAAATTCATGACATGCTGATTTCAAACATTCCTTTTCGAGGTCGAACCACATACCAGCCGCTTCCTCAACTAACTCTAAATCGATTTTTGATACATATGATCCTACTTGGGGAATTAAATCGACAAGATGTTCTTGCTGCAGTTTCCATAGAGCATTTTTGATTGGTGTACTCGAGACTTTCAAAGCCTCAGATAGTTCCCCTACATTTAATAGTTGACCTGGTTTTAATTCTAACGATAGGATTCCCTCTCTGATTGCTCTATACGTAAAGTTAATATTATTCTCCCCAGGTAACCTTGCTGACATTTCCAACATAATTGATCTCACTCCTATTAGAACGACTATGTACTCTCCATTAAACATCATATAAGGAAAGAAGATAGTTAACCCAAAACCTAACTATCTTCTTAAATCCTTATGTTTTTTAAGCACCCAAATCGTATAAGGAAGCTACATTAAAATTACATTTGCGTATCAATGAATCCGCAATATGCATCAACTGGACTTACACCCTTGAATTCTGAACGTCCTAACAATTTTTCAACGATCGCAGACAATGTATGTTCATGATTATCATACGCATTGATATATGTCTTCACTTGCGGGACATCTGCTAAGTGGAATGGACATTGTAAAGAAATAAAGATGGTTGGTACCTCATTTACATAGAACGGGATATCCGGCGTTCCTTTTGAAGGATTCCATTGGATACGTTGGTCAGTGCTTGGCGCCACATCTGCTATATTGATGATTACATCGTAATTATCTGTTAGGTCAGCGATTGGACGTTTTTGAGCATATACGTTCATTACCGCAGCCATCATTTCTTGTGGTGGAAGTTTTACAATCTTATCGATTGCAGATTCAAAGATTTCAACTTCAAAGCCTTCTTTTTCAAGCTTTTCTTTCATTAATTCGATTGGCTTTTTCTTGCCGCTTGTCATAGCAGCCATGATTTTACCATAAGCAGATTCCGGTCCTTTTACTTCAACAAGCAATACTCGCTTATGCTTTTCAGGGCTAATCGGTAATAATTCTTGCTTATTTTTCACCAATGTGATCGCTTTATCTGAAATCTCTGGTGCAACGGCTTTATTTGCGTCTGTTCCTAATTTAGCCATTGCTTCTTCTTTTGGTTGTAAAATTTCAGTCTTAGCTTTTGCATGCAAGCCTAAAGAAGCTTTCAATCCTAAGATACGAGTTAATGCCTCTTCCAATCTTTGCTCTGTGATGATACCGTTTTTATATCCTTCCATCATCCAGTTGAAGTCTTCTTCTGGATCATTGAAGAATAAGAATAAGTCACAGCCAGCAGCAATCGCTGTAGGAAGCATGTCACTGCGCTTCATTGCAGATGTCATCGCTACCATGTGAGAAGCATCTGTTACGATTACACCATTGAAGTTTAATTTATCTCTTAACAGGTTTTGCAGTACGATGCCGCTTAAGCTTGATGGCATAGCTAACTCTTCTACTGTCGCATCTGGTTTAAAGTGGCGTACATATTCCGGTAAAGCGATATGTCCTGACATGATAGAAGGTAGTCCCGCTTCGATTAAGCCGCCATAAACTTTTCCGAATGTGTTATCCCAGTCTTCTACTGTTAATGTATTTGGGGCAAATGATAAATGATGGTCACGCTCATCTACACCATCTCCAGGGAAGTGCTTTGCAGCTGGTGCAATACCGCTTTCCATAATCCCTCTCATATATTCTAAAGAGAATTCTAATACTTGCTCTGCTTTATTTGAGTAGCAACGAGAGGAAATGACTGGGTTTCTCCAGTTCATATCGATATCAACAACTGGTGCGAAACTCCAGTTACATCCGATAGCAGCCGCCTCTTCTCCTGAAACTCGGCCCATTTCATACGCATACTTCGGATCATTTGTAGCACCAATTTTCACTTGAGATCCTACATATGTCCCATCTATGCAAGCACCATTCCCGCCGCATTCTGTGTTTGCAGCGATCAATAGAGGAATCTTGCTGTTTTCTTGTAAGATTTTGTTTTGGTCATATACTTGTTCAGCTGTAGCTGGGTTGTAACGAACCGCACCAATATGATATGTGTTTAACATACCTTTTAGATACTCTTCATCACGGCTAGCTCCCATGTTTACGAATAACTGACCAATTTTCTCTTCAATTGTCATATTCGCAATGGTTTCTTCCACCCATTTAATCGCTTCATCTGATAAATTAAACGGTTTTGCTTTTAAATCTACCGTTGTTGTTCTTTCCTTTAACTCTATCATTATTGGAACCTCCACAATAAAAATTCGGAATGACCTGAGTAATACGAATGCATTATTCAGGTCAACTGTTTATATTTGATGATTCACTTAATTAATTTCTTTTCGCTTCTAAATCTTTACTTAATTGAATTGTTTTTTGCTTGTTTAAAGGATACATGAATAATAGGAGTGCAATGATTCCATAGAAGATACCTGGCACTAATGTACCTAGCATGTAAATGCCGTCTAATACTTCTTTAGTTTGCTGTCCTAGCGCAGCATCATAGCCAACGGCAGCGATTGCCACACCACCGATACCTCCTGCTACTGCTTGTCCTACTTTTCTTGACATCGAAATGACAGAGTAAACAGTTGCGTCTTCACGTAGTGAAGTTTGAAGCTCGTGATAGTCAATAACATCTGAAATGAACGCCCATGTTACGAAGCCATAGAAACCTGTACCGAATAAAGCGATTGCCGCGAGAATAATGAACGGCATAGTTCCAATACCCTTTAAGAAGAATAATCCAATGTACATAGCGGATGCGATAGTCATACCCGCTATTGAAACTTCTTTCTTACCAAACTTCGCAACTAACGGTTTCACTAGAGGGAAAGCGATAAATGTAGCGGCCATTTGTACTAGTCCCATTAGACTTAAAGCAGCTGCATTACTAAAGTAATCTTTAAACAAATATGTGTTAACAGCGGAAATCACGAATTGCGTTAACATAGCCATAAGTGATGCAGCTAATAGCCATAAGAATGGTTTATTTTTCACTAGGCTCTTCATTGAACGAAGGAAAGCGCCCTTCTCTACTTCTTTTGTTGGTACTGCGATACGTTCAGTTGAAAGCTTGTAGCATCCGATGTAGCAAGCCATTGCCAATACACCGAAGATGCAGGCAGTCATGAACATGCGATCTGCACTAATTTTGTTGTCTACGAATACGATAACTGGTCCAAGAACGTTGATGATAAGACCTGCTAATGATGCACCAAAAGTTCTCCATGTTGATAATGTTGTTCTCTCAACTGGATCTGCTGTCATTACAGAAGCCATTGATCCATAAGGGATGTTAACTGTACTGTACAATGTACCCCAAACGATATACGTAACAAATGCCCAAGCTAGATAGAATCCATCTGACATGCCAGGAATTGTCGTGAACATTAACACGCCTGTAAATACTAATGGGAATGACATACGTAAAATCCAAGGCTTGAATTTACCGTGCTTTGTTGCTGGTCGAGTATCAATAAAACGACCCCAAGCTACGTCCGCAAATGCATCCCATAGTCGAGCAGCCATAAATAATACCCCGACTGTTGCTGCACTGATATGGAAAATATCTGTGTAGAATACCATCAAGAATGCACTAGTGAGCAAGAAGAAAAAGTCGTTACCGAAATCACCTAACAAGTAACCCACTTTATCCCTTATTCCGAATGGTCGCACTGTATTAGCACTACCTTGTTCCTCTTGCGAGAAAACTGGTTCTCTCATACTCATTTTTGAGTTGTCCTCCTTAAAATTCAAAAATTATATATTGCTCAATTATGAGCAAATACCCATGAATATAATTGCTCATTATTGAGCATGATTAATCAAGCTTTTGCCTATATTTCTTTTTACGATAACTTGTTGGCGTCATCCCCATTTTGTCCTTAAAAAACCGGCTAAAATGGGCACCGCTTTCAAATCCTGTTGCAGTGAAAATCTCTTCAAGTGATAAATCAGGTCTCATTTCCAATAAATATTTAACCTGAATCAATCGGCATTCCATCACATATTGCATAACCGTAAATCCAGTCACTTCCTTGAAAACATGGGATACGTAATATTTATTAAGATTCAATTCCTTTGCAATACGCTCTAAAGTGATTTTCTCGGAATAATGTTGATTGATCCATGAAGCAATATTCTCAGCATGCTGTTTCTTTTCTGATTTTTTCTGTTTGATTCCTAAGTATTCACATTCACTCATTTTGTAGATATACAGCAACAGTTGCAGAAACTCAAGCTTCAATTCAGATTCTAATATGACGTTTACTTTTCTATTACGTCGATACTCTTGATCGATAGCTTCTAGCTGCTTGGAAATCCACTTGATTTTCTTCGCTACATACTGACCTGAGGCATCTAACTTTGTCCGCAGAATGCAGTTGTTCAGCTTTTGAAAAGGATCCAACAGATTTGGTATACCTACTATAGGCAACATAGATTCCAACCAAGCTGGTGAAAAATGAATCACACTTCTCACATAAGTATCAGGAGACAAGGTATTTGACTTGTGTAAGGTCAAACCATCTAACAGAATGATATCTCCTGGTTCTAATTCATAAATCCTATTTTCTATTAAATACTGACACTCGCCCTCTTCAAAAAAATAAATCTCGTGTGTAATGTGTGATTCAAACTCATTACACCCAGACATGTTTTCATTCACACCTTGAAGACGGTGATAAGCGATAATCGATTCATCCAGCACTTTTGGTTGATGAAAAAAACTCGATTGAATTGGCACTTCTTTTCACTCCTGAAGTTGTGTCCTAAAGAAACTGCTCTAAAACACATACTATTATACTAGTATACCAAGGGTGAAAAAACATTATATGAAAGTGTTTATTTTCCGCAAAAATTTTGACTCAAATTGCTTTCGACAGATGCACATTTAAGTCAAAGAAATACAGACATAAATAAAGAAGCTTTAAAAAGTCCGATGTACTTTTTAAAGCTCCTATAATCAATTATTGAGGCTTTTAGGCTTTAATCAAATGCCTATTTAGTCCCGTATCTTATTTATTTAATTCCCTTTTTGCCGCTAGATCCAAGGCAAGCTGGTTTGTTCTTTTCTTATTTAATGGATACAAGAATAAGAGAAGAGCAACGATACCATAAAGGATTCCTGGCACTAATGTACCTAGCATATGAATACCATCAAGTACTTCCTGCGGTTGCGTTCCAAGCGCTGCATTATAGCCTACAGCTGCGATGGCAAAGCCTCCAATACCGCCAGCTAATGCTTGTCCTACTTTTCTGGACATGGAAACGATAGAATAAACAGTTGCATCTTCACGCAAGGATGTTAGGTATTCATGGTAATCGATAACGTCTGAGATGAATGCCCAGTTTACAAAGCTATAGAAGCCCATACCAACCATACCTAAGGCCATTGTAAAGATAAATGGCATTACGGTTAATTCTTTCAGGAAGAACAATAGGGTAAAAATCACAGCTGCTGCTCCTACCCCAACAACAGATACTTCTTTTTTACCGAATTTCGCAACCAATGGTTTTACTAATGGAACAGTAATGAACATGGATGCCATTTGAATCAGTGAAACTAGACTTAAAGCTGATGCATTGCTGAAATAATCTTTGAATAGATATGTGTTAACCGCTTGAGTAATGAATTGTGTCACCATGATCATTAGGGAAGCCCCTAAGATCCAAAGGAACGGTTTGTTTTTCACTAGGCTTTTGATTGAACGAAGGAAAGCGCCCTTCTCAATTTCTTTTGCTGGTACTTGAATACGCTCAGTTGTAAGTTTATAGCAGCCCATGTAACAAGCGATAGCCAATACGCCAAAGACAAGAGCTGTCATGAACATGCGGTCTGCGCTGATTTTATTGTCTACGAATACAATCATTGGTCCTAAAACACCGATAAGAAGACCTGCCAATGATGCACCGATTGTGCGCCATGTAGAAAGTGTTGTACGTTCAACCGGATCGGCTGAAATAACAGAAGCCATTGAACCATAAGGAATGTTAACCGTACTGTATAAAGTACCCCAGATAATATATGTTACAAAAGCCCAAGCTAGGTAGAAGCCATCTGACATACCTGGAATTGTCGTGAACATTAACACACCTGTAATAACGAGCGGGAAGGACATGCGGAAAATCCAAGGCTTAAACTTCCCATTCTTCGTTGCTGGACGCGTATCAATGAAACGGCCCCAAGCTACGTCTGCAAACGCATCCCATAAGCGGGCAATCATGAATAGCACACCTACTGTTGCAGCGCTGATATGGAAGATATCTGTGTAAAATACCATTAGGAACGAGCTTGTAAGAATGAAGAAGAAGTCATTCCCAAAATCACCAAGCAAATAACCAAATTTATCACGCCATCCAAACGGTCGTACCGTATTAGATTGACTTTGTTCCTCCTGTTGGAGTACTGGTTCTCTCATACTCATTACATAATTCCTCCTTGACACAATCATTTATAACTTTGCTCATTATTGAGCATAATTAACCAAACTTACTTTTCTTTTCTTCAAAATAAGAAGATTGTTTTGCCTGTTTCAGAAGTGTAATTCATGCTCAATAATGAGCAAATGTGGTTATTAACTAATTCTAATTTTCATCATGAATATGATTGCTTTTAAACAAGTAGTTTAAATTGCTCAATGTTGAGCATAATAACTTGCAGTTTTTCTTCCTTTCATTTTCCGATAACTAGTTGGTGTCATTCCAATTCTTGCTTTAAAAAAACGGCTGAAATGTGCAGCGCTTTCAAATCCAGTTGACAGAAAAATATCCTCCAGCGATTGATCAAGCTTCATTTCCAATAAATACTTTACCTGAATCAGTCTGCATTCCATCACATATTGCATAACCGTATAACCGGTAACCTCTTTAAAAACATGAGAGAGATAGTATTTATTTAAGTTCAATTCTTTGGCCAGACGTTCCAAACTCACTTTTTCGCAATAATGCTGATTAATCCAAGAGGCAATATTCTCAGCATGCTGCTTCTTTTCCGTTTTCTTCTGTTCAACACGCATTTGTTCACATTCGCTCATTTTATAAATCTTCACTAATAATTGGAGAAACTCGATTTTCACTTCGGTTTCCAACAAGACATTTATTTTTCCGGTACTTTTGAATTCCTGGTCAATAGCCTCTAACTGCTCAGCGATCCATTTAATCTTCTCAGCCACATAATGACCCGAGGCATCAAATCCAGTCCGCAGGATGCAATTATTCAGCTTTTGGAAGGGATCCAAAAGACTCGGCATTCCCAATACAAGCAACATTTTTTTCAGCCAGACTGGTGAAAAATGAACCATACTCCTGATATATGTATCCGGAGATATCGGACCTGACTTATGTAAAGTCAATCCATCCAAAAGAAGGATATCCCCAGGCTGCAGCTCATATACTTGGTCTTGAATGAAATATTTACAATCTCCTTCCTCAAGGACAAAAATTTCACATGTACTGTGTGATTCAAATTGATTAAACTCACTCGTATCCGCATTCATTCCTTGAAGACGATAAAAGGCCAATATGGATTCATCCAATACTTTTGGTTGATACATATTCTTTGTCCATTTATTCACTGTTGCTCACACTCCCGGAAGTCAGTGTTCCAAAGGGACTCATATCGGAACACCTATTATTATACTAGTATACTAAAAAACAAAAAGCATTTTATGAAAGTGCTTTCTTGCCAAAAATTTTTGACTTATATTGCTTCTCTAAAAAATCTAGCATAAACAGATAATATAGTAAATCACTTTCCGTGGAGTGATAGGTGAATCATTTGGACTAAAGAGGACACCTCTGTTATAAAGCTATTCCAGATCTTAGCACCCTAACCTGTTTTGCCCCTCTTTAATTCCAAGTACAGGAATGTACAACCTCAAAATAAAATAGAAGCCTCACACAAGTTCATGAAACTTACGAGAGACTTCTATTATTCTTCAATAATTATTATCATAACGAATATGAACTTGCTTATGAGGATCTACATTCAACCAATTCCCGATTGCATGGACGTCGTTCTAATACTCGAGGCAATGCAATATTGGGCAGAATAATAGGTTGCCATAATCAAGAAATGTGAATAAGGTACATCTGAGATGAACATATTCCACGATAAGATCGTATCAGAAATGACGAATAGCAAACTGCCAATAATCGCATACAAATTGCCTGTCATAAAGGCAGCCCAAGCCATGATAGAAATTGCACCAATATAGAAAAGCACCGGCACAATTAATTCTTCCTCTCCAGACAACTGAAGGGAAGTTACTAGTTTCTTACCCATGAATAAATCAAATACAAAAAGCGGCAGAATGGATAAACAGCGGAGTTTAGAAAAGGACCATTGCTTAAAGAATCCAAACGTATAAATGATATGCCCAATAAGAAAACAGCTTAGGCCAATCACAAACCAATGAAGCAATCCATCACCTAGCATGCAAAAAAACAGGCCGAAAAGGATAAGACCTTTATTTTGCCGAACCCCCTCTGTTTTTTGGATAAAGGCAAAATAGATAATCAGCCACATCGGAATGAGCTTAAACAGTATTTTAAGCGCGAAAGGTTCAGAGGGGATGAAAAAAATATAAATAATACTCATTAATAAAATGAGAATGGATAGGTACTTTAACTTCATGAATTGACTCCTCTTTATTACTTCTTCCCGCTAGTATACCATCAATAATCTCCTTAGAGATGTCTATTACATAAAAATTTACAAATCGTTTTATATTGTCTTAGATGATTGAAAGACCATAATATTCGTGCTTCTACCCCTTACAAAAAAAAGGTTCTCCTTCGAATTAATCATGAAATAAACATAATAATGTATCTTTGCTAAATTTAATTTTATTTTATAATTTACAGAAATATCTTGTTGAAAATGTAAAATAGATAACAGATAATAGATTTGCGAGAACGCTTTTAGTTCTTTTTAATTTTACTTCCATTTGTGAAAGGAGTCACAAACTTATGAAAGCAGCAGTAGTAACAAAAGACAAAAAAGTAAGCGTTGAAGAAAAACAACTTCGCCCTTTAAAATACGGTGAAGCTTTGGTGCAAACAGAATATTGCGGTGTTTGCCATACAGACTTGCACGTTAAAAATGCCGATTTCGGTGATGTAACAGGTGTAGTTTTGGGCCACGAAGGAATCGGTAAAGTTATTGAGGTAGCAGAAGGCGTTACTTCCTTAAAAATCGGGGATCGCGTTTCTATCGCTTGGATGTTTGAAAGCTGCGGACACTGTGAATATTGCACATCAGGCCGCGAAACACTTTGCCGCGACGTGAAAAATGCAGGATACTCTGTTGATGGAGCGATGGCAGAACAAGTTATCGTAACAGCTGACTATGCTGTAAAAGTACCAGAAGGCCTCTGCCCTGCTGCAGCTTCTTCCGTAACTTGTGCAGGTGTAACAACTTACAAGGCGGTAAAGGAAACTCAAGTACGTCCAGGGCAATGGATTGGTATTTTCGGTGTCGGCGGCTTAGGTAACCTTGCTGTCCAATACGCTAAAAACGTATTCGGCGCTAAAGTCGTAGCATTCGATATTAGTGATGATAAATTAGCATTCGCAAAAGAAGTTGGCGCTGACGTCGTTGTCAACTGCTTAAATGAGGACCCAATCGCAAAAGCAAAAGAAGTAACTGGCGGTAAAGGCTTAGATGCAACAGTTATCACTTCTGTAGCAAAAACTCCTTTCAACCAAGCTATCGATGTCGTAAAAGCTGGCGCTCGCGTAGTAGCTGTTGGCTTACCTGTTGAAAAAATGGATCTAGACATTCCTCGTCTCGTATTAGACGGAATCCAAGTAATCGGGTCTTTAGTAGGTACTCGTCAAGACTTGGCTGAGGCATTCCAATTTGCAGCTGAAGGAAAAGTAGTTCCTAAAGTAGCATTGCGCAAACTAGAGGAAATCAATGATATCTTCGAGGAAATGGAAGAGGGTAAAATCACAGGCCGTATGGTTATCGATTTCACTAACTAATCATATCAATCGTAGATAGATTTTAACGAAAAGGCAAAGCTCAACGCTTTGCCTTTTTCATCATGCTATGAAGCAAGCACTTTTTGTTCATACAGTTATTACAGAAGAAGACTTATAATAATTTTAAATGACCCGTTACCTCATCCACTTTTTCTCTCCCCAAGAATGGCTAGATATCTGTGATCAATCTACAGGCAACTCTTTTATATAACTCATTCAAATTTTCTGCATAAACTTTCATTAAACATTTGTTAGCATTTCTTTATGACTTTCCGTCCATTGTACTCCCCCCACAGATGCATGAATTCCAAGAGCTACATAATTTCCTCAAGCTAACCTTTAATTAAAAAAGAAGCATCTCTCAAGTTATTCAACTTGTGAGATGCTTCTTTAAGCTAGGGGAGGCTGATTACATCATGCCGCCCATTCCGCCCATGCCACCCATGTCAGGCATTCCGCCAGCGTTTTCTTCTGGCTTGTCAGCGACAACTGCTTCAGTTGTTAAGAACATAGCTGCAACAGATGCTGCGTTTTGAAGTGCGGAACGTGTTACTTTAGTTGGGTCAACGATACCTGTTTCGATCATGTTTACCCATTGGCCATTAGCGGCGTTGAAGCCGATGCCGATTTCTTCGCGTTTTAGGCGGTCAACAACAACAGAGCCTTCTAGGCCTGCGTTGAATGCGATTTGGCGAACTGGCTCTTCAAGTGCGCGAAGAACGATATTTACGCCTGTTTGTGCGTCACCTTCTAGCTCGATTGCAGCTACTTTGTTGTACACACTTACAAGTGCAGTACCCCCACCAGCTACGATACCTTCTTCAACAGCGGCACGAGTGGAGTTAAGAGCATCCTCGATTCGAAGTTTGCGTTCTTTCAATTCAGTTTCAGTAGCGGCACCAACTTTGATAACGGCTACGCCGCCAGCAAGTTTAGCAAGACGCTCTTGAAGTTTTTCTTTATCGAATTCAGAAGTTGTTTCTTCTAATTGAGAACGGATTTGGTTGATGCGAGCGCCAATTTCGCTTGTTTGGCCAGCACCTTCTACGATTGTAGTTGTTTCTTTCGTCACAACGACTTTCGCCGCGCGTCCTAGAGATTCAAGTGTTGCGGATTTAAGGTCGCGTCCTAGCTCTTCAGTGATTACTTCACCGCCAGTTAATGCAGCGATGTCTTCAAGCATTGCTTTACGACGATCCCCGAATCCTGGAGCTTTAACTGCTACAGCATTGAATGTTCCGCGAAGCTTGTTCACAACAAGTGTTGCTTGTGCTTCACCTTCAACATCTTCCGCAATCAAAAGTAATGGTTTGCCTTGTTGAACAACTTGCTCAAGGACAGGAAGTACTTCTTGGATGTTGGAGATTTTTTTGTCAGTGATTAAGATGTATGGATTTTCAAGGACTGCTTCCATTTTGTCGGAATCAGTTACCATGTATGGAGAAGAGTATCCGCGGTCGAATTGCATACCTTCTACTACATCTAATTCAGTTGTGAATCCTTTAGATTCTTCGATTGTGATAACACCGTCGTTACCAACGCGCTCCATCGCTTCAGCAATCAATTGGCCAACTTCTTCGTCAGCAGAAGAGATTGCCGCAACTTGTGCGATAGATGCTTTTCCTTCGATTGGTTTAGAGATTGCTTGCAATTCTTCAATTGCTACAGAAACAGCTTTCTCGATTCCTTTACGTACACCCATTGGGTTAGCGCCAGCTGTTACGTTTTTCAATCCTTCACGGATCATCGCTTGAGCAAGAACAGTCGCTGTTGTTGTACCGTCACCAGCGATTTCGTTTGTTTTGCTGGCTACTTCAGCAACAAGCTTTGCACCCATGTTTTCAAAAGCGTCTTCAAGCTCGATTTCTTTTGCGATTGTTACACCATCGTTTGTGATGAGCGGAGAACCGAATTTCTTTTCAAGTACGACATTGCGTCCTTTTGGTCCAAGTGTAACTTTTACTGTATCAGCTAATGCATCGACCCCGCGAAGCATAGCGCGGCGTGCTTCTTCACTAAATTTAATCTCTTTAGCCATTCGTAAATTACCTCCTCAAAATTTTGTAGTATGATATTTTTTAACCGACATTTGCTTATCCGATTACAGCCAGAATGTCGCTTTCACGTAAAATTAAGTATTCGTTGCCTTCGTATTTCACTTCAGTGCCTGCATATTTAGAGAAGATAATGTGGTCGCCTTCAGATACTTCCAATCCTACACGCTCCCCATTCTCAAGGACACGGCCTGTGCCTACTGCTACGATTTTGCCTTCAGATGGCTTTTCTTTGGCAGTGTCAGGTAACACGATGCCGCTTGCAGTTTTCTCCTCTTGTGCGACAAGTTCAATCACAACGCGATCTCCTAGTGGCTTTAACAAGTAAAACTACCTCCTTAACATTCTCTCCATTTTTATTAGCACTCGTATATAGTGAGTGCTAACACAATTTATATATTAAATAAAGACAATCTGATTTGCAAGTGATATGAGCGAAAATTTTAGAAAATTTTATAAGGTTTTTACACCGCCTACACCCTGGCTAGTATACCCTAGCTGCAGGAAGATTATGTATAAAAGGGGGATAAGTTTTGCCATTGTACCTAATGGGGAAAAACGGGTAGAATGAGGATGTAGCTTTTTCCTTTTGGGCTTTAGTCAAAGCCCGCTTGATTCAGATACTTGTCATTAAAGGAGTTTTGTCGTTGAAGAATAATTACTGGCTGATTGTCCTTACATACATTGCCATGCAGCTATCGGGCATCATCGGTCTTCCTCTGATGGGATGGATTTTGCCGAACTTCGTAGCCGAGGATCAAGTAGCCATCTATTCGGTCGTTTCTTGGATTGTCATCAGCTTTTCCATCGCCATGCTCATTACCTTGTACTTTTTGCGAAATGAGCGGCATTCAATGAATAGATCAATGGACTTATGGGAGCGTATGCCGATTGGAGGTTCAATTGCCTGGGCCATCGGCGGGATATTCCTTGCCTTTGTTGCCCAAGCGGTTGCTGGTACGATAGAACAGCAGGTTTTCGGTATTAATGGTGAGTCCCAAAACACCCAGGATATTTTACGTCTAATTAATATGTTCCCGGTCGTCATCCTGATTTCCTCTGTCATTGGGCCAATTTTAGAGGAAATCGTGTTTCGGAAGATTCTCTTTGGAGCGCTTTTGTATAGACGGCTTGGATTCTTCCTTAGCGCCTTAGTCAGTTCGGTTATCTTCTCTCTGGCGCACGGAGAACCTGAACATACTCTTCTTTATTCAGCTATGGGCTTCACATTCGCCTTTCTGTATGTCAAAACTGGCCGAATTATCGTTCCTATCATTGCGCACGTTAGCATGAATACATTAGTAGTTCTGATTTCCACCAATTCTGGTGATTTGATTAAAGAGTTGGAGAAAGCACAAAGTTTTATCGGAGGTTTATTATGAGACGTTCACCAATGTATATGGCTATGACTTATTTCATTTTGGGGGCTGTATTTGTCTTTTTCGCCATCCAAAACGTAACGAGGAGCGGATGGGATTTTTTCACCTACTTCCTGATCATCCTTGCTACACTTGATATCGGCTCTGGCATCCGTTTCATCGGCATCCACCGCAAAATCAAGGAAATGAATAACGAGCAACAAACGAAAAACAAATAAAAGAAAAAACTCGAAGTTTATCCTTCGAGTTTTTCTGCTTTATTGGCTTCTTTAGGCTCTTCCGTCCCGCCTGCCGGGTAATGCTTTAAGAAGTAAACGAGCGATTGTAATTCAACAGCCAGATCAATATGATGCACCCTGATAGCATCTGGGACACTTAAGCGTGCCGGAGTAAAGTTCAGGATAGCTTTCACGTTCGCTGCAACGAGTCTATCCGTTATTGGCTGGGCCGCATGCGATGGCACTGTCAAGATGGCCACTTTGATGTTGGAATTTGAAAGCTTGCTTTCAAGCGCATCCATATCAAAAATTGGTACATCTCCAATGAAGGTGCCGACCTTTTCAGGTGAGACGTCAAAGGCCATTTCAATCTTCGTATTATTATTCTTCATGAAATTATAGTTAAGGAAGGCTGTTCCTAAGTTCCCGACACCAATGAGCGCCACTTGGGTGAGCTCATCCTGGTCAAGGGTCTTACGAAAGAAAGACAGCAAATAATTAACGTTATAGCCGTATCCTTTCTTCCCAAGCGCTCCAAAATATGAAAAATCTCTGCGGATTGTCGCAGAATCGACCTTAACAGCCTCACTGAGCTCCGCTGATGATACCCTGAGTTTCCCTGATGCATGCAGATTTTGTATAAATCGATAGTACAGCGGCAGACGCTTTGCTGTCGCTTGTGGTATTTTTGTATTCTCCTGCAACATTTCTTTCCCTTCTCCCTTACTTTTGTTGAGTTCCTTATAATGAATCGTCCAATTGTTTTTGAAAATCCGGGCTGGATACTCCGCCGGTCTTTTTAACTAAGTATGTTTCTCCAATAACCATTCCTTTATCAATGGCCTTGCACATATCATATATGGTAAGTGCTGTAACCGATGCAGCCGTCAGGGCTTCCATTTCTACGCCTGTGCTTCCCTTCGTCTTAACAGACACCTGAATGCGCAGCCGCTTCTGTTCTTTTTCAGCCTCCCAAAAGAAACGAATGTCTATTCCTTTAAGGGAAATTGGATGACACATAGGAATTATATCAGATGTTTTCTTCGCTGCCATAATACCAGCCACTTGGGCTACTGCCAGCACGTCACCTTTCTCCATCTCCCCGGAGGTGATTTTCTTATAAATTTCTTCTTTAACTAGGATGCTTGACTCCGCAACTGCTGTACGGGCCGTCTCAGGCTTATGTACAATATCGACCATCTTCGCCCTTCCCTGTTCGTTGAAATGAGTAAAATCACTCAAACCATTCCCCCCTTTACCATTATTTTATATTATATATGGATTTCACGGAAACTTTTGTGTAAATATTCACATATATCCTATTCAGTTGCGGTGCCCAGACTTTGTAAGATACACTTAAGCTAGTACTTCCTGAGGTGAGAATCATGATTATTTTACAAGTTAATAATGTATCCAAATATTATGGTGCAGAAGCTATTTTGTCCAGTATAAAGCTTGAAGTGCAAACGAAGGATCGGATAGCTCTCGTTGGCCGTAATGGCGCCGGCAAGTCCACCCTTTTGAAAATCATCGCTGGCACTCTTTCCCATGATGGAGGCAATATCTTCATGCCAAAAGGGACGACAATCGGCTATCTCGCCCAGCATACGGGCTTAAATTCCGACCTATCCATTTGGGATGAGATGCTGACTGTGTTCGCGGATTTGCGAAAGCAGGAGGAAGAACTGCGCGCCCTAGAAAAATCGATGTCAATCCCCGACATATATAATGACAGCACTCGCTATGAGCGAATTTTGAAGGATTATGATCACTTGCAGGAACAATTCAAAAATGCCGGTGGCTATCAGATGGAAAATGATATCCGCTCTGTCCTGCACGGTCTTAATTTTGCCGATTATGATTATGCTACCCCTGTCACCTCGCTGAGCGGGGGCCAGAAAACAAGGCTTGCTCTCGGGAAATTATTGCTGACGAAGCCGGACCTATTAATTCTCGATGAACCAACGAACCACCTTGACATCGACACTCTCTCTTGGCTTGAGGGGTATCTGCAATCCTATCCTGGCGCCATCCTGATTGTTTCACATGACCGTTATTTCCTTGATAAGGTCGTCAATCAGGTCATGGAGCTATCACGCACATCCATTAGTAAGTATACAGGTAATTATAGCAAATACCTCGTCCAAAAGGCTGAGGAATTTGAACGCAATCAGAAAATGTATGAAAAGCAGCAGGATGAAATCGCAAAACTAAGAGATTTCGTCCAGCGCAATATTGCCCGTGCCTCAACGACCAAACGTGCCCAAAGTCGCCAAAAGCAGCTTGAGCGCATGGAGATGCTGGACCGTCCGCAAGGGGATGAGAAATCTGCCAACTTCTCCTTCCAGATTGAAAAACAAAGCGGAAATGAGGTCCTGCAAGCGAAGGATATCGCAATAGGGTATGAGCATGCTGTTGCCAAGTCGATTAATTTCCGCATCACACGTGGAGAAAGCATCGCGCTTATTGGCCCGAATGGCATTGGCAAGTCTACCCTCCTTAAGACCATTACGGACAGGCTTCCAGCCCTTAGCGGTGAGTTTCAATTCGGGGCTAATGTTACGATAGGCTATTATGATCAGGAACAAGCGAACCTCTCATCAAACAAGACCGTTCTCAATGAATTATGGGATGACTATCCCATGAGCCAGGAAAAGGACATCCGCTCCATCCTTGGAAACTTCCTCTTCAGCGGGGATGATGTCATGAAAATCGTGTCGACATTGAGCGGGGGCGAGAAGGCAAGACTGGCTCTATCGAAGCTGATGATGCAAAAAGCGAACCTGCTGATTCTCGATGAGCCCACAAACCACTTGGATCTTGATAGCAAGCTCGTTTTGGAGAATGCCCTTGTCGATTATCCCGGAACTTTGCTCTTCGTTTCTCATGACCGCTACTTCATCAATCGTATTGCCGATAAGGTTATTGAGATGGGTCCAGAAGGAACTGTTGAATATCTTGGGGATTATGACTATTATGTTCAGAAAAAACAGGAGCTTGTCGAACTGGCAGAGCTTGAAAACAAACCAGCTATGCAATCGAATCAACAGTCTACCGAAAAATCCTCCTATCAAGAGGATAAGGAACTGAAGAAGCAAAATCGAAAGCGTCAGCGTCGTATCGAGGAATTAGAGGGTGCCATTGAGACGTTTGAAGCGAAAATCGCTGATTACAATGAACAGCTTTGTGACCCTGAGGTCTACCAGGATCATGAAAAAACACTGGAAATCCAAAGCCAGCTTACAGCTGCTGAATCAGCATTGGAGGAATTAATGGAGGAATGGACCATCCTTCAAGATTAATGGAAAACGGGCCTGTGTATGGCCCGTTTTTTTATCAACATATTTACCCACAGACAGTTCATAACTATATCAGGTATTCAACTGATTTTTCCACATTATCCACAGATATCGAAACTATTATCCACAGAAATTGTGTATAAGCACGAGTTATCCACAGTAACTTTAGAACTTTCTGCATTTTTAAACCAAATCGCTTGGGGATAAAAAATAGCCGCTTAATCAGCGGCTTTTTCGTCTTTTATTCTAAATCTAATCCTGGATTAGCATTCAGATTCATTCCCGCACGCCTTCCTTGCTCAAAGGCAATACTCCCCGCTGCACCTATCATAACTGCGTTATCGGTGCATAAATACAATGGCGGGATAATTAATTCAATGTCTTTCTTTTCTCCGAATGCTTCTTCCAGCCTTGCCCTCAATCCTTTGTTCGCTGCAACTCCGCCTGCGAGCAGCACTTGCTTCACACCAAATTGCTCTGCTGCCTTCAATGTCTTCGTAACAAGGACATCTATGACGCTCTCCTGGAAGCTGCAAGCGAGGTCCTCTGGCGCGATTGTCTCTCCTTTTTGCGAAGCATTATGCAAGGTATTGATAACAGCAGACTTCAATCCGCTGAAGCTGAAGTCATAGGAATCCTCTTCAAGCCATGCACGCGGCAATTTCACCGTTGGCTTTCCTTCATGGGCCAGGCGGTCAATATGAGGGCCGCCTGGATATGGAAGCTTTAGGGTACGCGCTACTTTATCATAAGCCTCTCCTGCAGCATCATCACGCGTCTCCCCAATAACCTCAAAGGAACCGTGCTCACGCATCAGAACAAGCTCTGTATGCCCGCCTGAGACAACGAGAGCGAGCAGCGGGAATTGGAATTCCGTCAAGATTCGATTCGCATAAATATGGCCGGCAATATGGTGAACATTCACTAAAGGCTTACCATGCGCAAACGCCATTGCCTTTGCCGCATTCACGCCTATCAAAAGAGCACCTACAAGGCCTGGTCCCTCGGTCACAGCAACCGCATCAATAGCTTCCCATGTTTGGCCTGCCTGCTCTAATGCTTCCTCAACAACGACCGTTATGGCTTCCACGTGATGCCTTGATGCAATCTCCGGCACAACTCCTCCAAAGCGCTTGTGACTCTCGATTTGCGAGGCTACTACGTTTGAGAGAATCTCTCGGCCGTCTTTGATAACGGCTGCAGCTGTTTCATCACAGCTTGTTTCTATCGCTAATATTAATTGTTCCTTCTTTACCATAATTCCACCCACATAACTAAGGCATCTTCCATATTATCCGTGTAGTAATTCTTTCGGATACCGCCTTCTTGAAATCCCATTTTTCGATATAATTTCTGTGCACCATAGTTCGTCACCCTTACCTCAAGGGTCATCCGCGTAACACCCATGCTTTTAGCCTGTGCCATCATACGGATCATTAATTCCTCGCCAAGACCATAGCCCCGGTAAGCAGGCAAAAGAGCAATATTCGTGATATGTCCCTCATCCAATATGATCCACTGTCCGCCATAGCCAACGACACGCCCCCTGTCCTCAACGACAAGATAGACCGCATGCTGATTATTCACCAGTTCATTATAGAAGGCCTCCCGGCTCCATGGCAAAGTAAAGGAGGAATGTTCCACCTCCATCACATCATCCAAATCCTCTAGTGTCATTGCCCGAAACATCACTGTATGATTGGTCATCATTCTTCCCTCTGTTTCTCTTGAGCTTCTAACCACTTCGCCTCTGCTTCCGCTAAACGCACATAATTCGGTACAAATGAATGAATCTCTTCTGGTGGCAGCTGCATCCCTAGCATCGCCAGCTCACCAGCGCGGGCATGATGGAGTGAGGCAGGAGCAAAAGCCGCCCTCTCTCCAAGTGCCCCCCTGAATGTCTCCTCATGGATAGACACATCACTTCCAATGAAAAGAACTGGCTCATTCAATTGCTTTAATCCCTCTACAAAATCCTTTGCCAGGAGGTTCTGGTCCTCCTGCACTCGAGTAACCTCTCCATTCTCAGCTCTAAACAAGGACGTATACAATTGTCCTCTGCGGGCATCAAATACTGGGCATACATACCCGTTGAAATACCGTCCATTAAACGCAAGTACCTCAAGGCTTGAAATACCTACAAGCTCAATCCCCAAGCTCCAGGCTAGTGATTTTGCGATGGTTACACCAATGCGCACGCCCGTATAAGATCCTGGTCCTTTAGCAACAACAATCCGGTCTAAGTCAGAAGGCTTCATCCCGCATTCCTGCAGCAAAGCCTCAATCGTTGGCATCGCCCGTACGGAATGATTTCTCTTTGTATAGGTTATTTGCTCTCCGATAATACCCTTTTCATTAGCAACAGCCACTCCAAGAACATTCGTAGATGTATCAATGGCTAATACATTCATTCAAAAATCTCCTCACACAACTTTTCATAAAATTCCCCTTGGGGCATAGCCTTTATGCGGCGTTGCTCATCCCCCTCATGAAATAAATACAGGGTCAGCAGTTTATCCGGCAACTGAGCCTTTATCAAATGTGCCCATTCTACGATGGTTACACCATCACCTTCAAAATACTCCTCAAAGCCGAAATCTTCATCCTCATTTTCAATCCTATATACATCCATATGATAAAGCGGCATATTTCCTTTGTATTGTTTCATGATCGTAAACGTCGGACTATTTACTGTCCTCGTCACTCCAAGACTCTTCGCGATTCCTTTCGTGAAGGTCGTTTTACCTGCCCCAAGGTCACCCTCAAGCGCAACCACTGAACCCGGAACAAGACGTCTGCCAATCTTCTCAGCGAGCTGTCTCGTTTCCTGCTCATTTTTACAAATTAATTCATACTCGATCACAGTCATTCACCATGCTTTATATTTTATTATTAAAGTTTACCTTATTTTTGGGTGTAAAGCCAATTAACCTTTTTACTTCAGACGATTCTAGTAATCTTGCTTTTGAGGCTGGATATTCTTGTTGGAAAGTAAGAGGATTGTAGAATAAATTACCCATTACGCGACTCTTGTATTCATATAATTATTGATCTATATGGGTTTCATACTTAAATCGTGTTTTTTGTCCACAGTACCAGTTTTATGCTACAGCGTTCCTACAATATATCATCCTTTAAAGAAGTCGTTCGCCCATAAACTCTAGTGGTTCATCCTTAAACGAAGAAATTTAGCTTAAGACATAGCCACTAAGAAATAAGTCATAAGATTCATTTGAAAAAATGGCACATTAAAGCGATTTTATGTAAAATATAGCCTACTACGCTTCTCGCACTTGTCTTCTTGTTCTCCTAGCTTCTCCATAAACGGAGATGCCTGCTGTCAGTCAGTGGAGTGTCTTTTACTTCTTTTAAGAAAAGGCCATCTCTTTCGAGATTGAAAAGCACAAAAAAACCAGTTCAAAACTGAACTGGTTTTCGCTTGCCCGGCAACGTCCTACTCTCACAGGGGACGCGCGGCCCCAACTACCATCGGCGCGCGAGCTTAACTTCCGTGTTCGAAAACCCGATTGGCGATAAGCGGCGGATCTCGGCGTCGGCTTCCCTCGCTCAGTACTCATGTACATCGTACATTCCGTGCTTCCCTCACTCGCCTCCTTGACCTCCTTGCTTCTCCCCAATCGGAGATGCCTGCTGTCAGTCAGAGGAGTGTCTTGTACTTCTTTTAAGTAAAGGACATCTATTTCGAGATGGAAAGCACAAAAAAACCAGCTCAAAACTGAACTGGTTTCGCTTGCCCGGCAACGTCCTACTCTCACAGGGGCGTGAGCCCCAACTACCATCGGCGCTGAAGAGCTTAACTTCCGTGTTCGGAATGGGAACGGGTGTGGCCTCTTCGCCATCATTACCGGACT
>NZ_PKOZ01000013.1 GCF_002946355.1 Pradoshia eiseniae | reverse complement strand
GCTCCCGTCTGATTCGCTCGACTTGCATGTATTAGGCACGCCGCCAGCGTTCGTCCTGAGCCAGGATCAAACTCTCCGAAAGATGTTTGATCTAGCTATAATTTAAAACATTGACGAGAGATATTCTCTCTTGTTTAAGACTTGCTTAGCGTTTCGTTTTGTTTAGTTTTCAAAGAACAATCTGTCGTGTTAGCGACTTTTGTATTATATCAAGATAACTTATTTGTTGTCAACAACTTTTTAAAGTTTTTTTCGAGCTCGTTATCCTTTCAGAATAACTTCGTTCGTGACAACGTATATAAATATATCAGCATTCTACGTACGAGTCAATGCTTTTTTTCATTTTTTATTTCAATCTTTTTAATCCCAATCGATACTTGTTTTTATCACCTTCTGTAACGATTCTATTAAGCATTCCAGAAAGAATGTGATAGCGCTCCTCCATCGCTTTTTTTAATACTTCATTGTCCTGTTTTCTGTCCAGTTCAACGAGAAGTTCATCAAGCTCAGCTTTTAAGAGCGATTCCAGTTCTGCCACTTCCATTGGCACGAGCATCATCCCTATCATGTTTATTTTCCCTCCTATCACAATCACTTCATTTAGCATCGTCGCACCTTCTGGTTTTTATACAAGCGCACAGTTATATTTGTCCCAATCGGCAAATACATTATTATGAGTAAATATGGACGAGGTGAAAACATGATGCCCTTCTTTTTTGTCACAAATATACGCAAAGGAAAACAATTGCTTCTGTTGGTTATTATCGCATTCTTTACCGCACTGTTTTTTTATGTTGAGTTTATGGCGGTATCCCCTTCCTTTTCTATTAAAGGCGATCCAAAGATTATCTATAAAGGAGAAAAGGGACTGGCCTTGACCTTCAACATTGGCTGGGGGGATGAAAAAGCAGAAGACATACTGAAAACATTGAAACAAGAAAAAGTCAGCGCAGCTACCTTCTTTCTTTCCGGCTCCTGGGTGGAAAGGCATCCCCATATTGTTAAGCAAATTGCGGATCAAGGCTATGAAATTGGACTTCTTGGCTATTCCTATAAAGATTATACAGAGCTTGAAGAGGGAGAAATCGGGGCTGATATCCAAAAGGGGCAAGAGGCATTTCGAAAAGCCGGTCTCAAACGCGCTACCCTGCTGCGAACTCCTACAGGTGACGTGGACCGGCGAGTTTTAAAGATTGCTGAAAAGCAGCAAATGAGCGTTATTCACTGGAGCATAAATTCAATGGATTGGAAGAACCCAGGCACATCCGTAATTGCCGAAAATGTATCACACGCCAAAAAAGGTGACATCGTTCTTCTGCATGCATCTGATGCAGCCAAGCAAACAGCAAAAGCCATCCCTCAAATTAAAAGGGAAATCGACCAGAAACATCTGAAACTGCTTACTGTTTCAGAAATGATTTCAAACTCTGATTCCACAAGTCAGGAGATTACCAATAAAGCCTCTCTCTTTAAAGGGACCGGTATGCTAATTGACGTGACGCGGCTGGAATATTAAGAAATCCCCCTCTGTTACCACAGAGGGGGATGGTTCACTTTCAGGATTGCACTGTCTTTGTCTTATTCGTTCTTTTTCTCTCTTTTCTTTCCTTGGCTGCCTCTTCGCTTCTTTCATGATACTTAGGCAGGACTAATAATTGATATGCATTGCAGACAAGCAGCGGAACAAGCATATAATACATCCATCCTTGCTCGTTTACTCTGAGTACCGGGAACCATTCAATAACTGTCACAACAACCATAAAGAATAGTGCCGGGATAAATGCATGCCAGTTTGTTTGTTTAGCCTTCAACACTCCAACAGCCAATCCGACGACCAATAAAAGGATCGGATATCCAATAAAGGAAGTGAATTGTTCATTCTCTCCAGCAAAAAAGACAAATCGTAAGTAGGCTAAATCGGCCAAAACTATTATGACCAGCACTAACTGGACCGCATTCCAAAGGAAGCTTGATTTAAAGATTGAAAGACCTAGCCGATGCACCGTCAAATATGCAAAAAAACACATCTGGCTGACGACACTGAAGATAAATCCTATACCCATAAGCCACAGGAAACTCACAAAAAGACCCAGCAATGATTGTGACCTGAAGTCCTCCCAAGCCACGACCAAGCCAACGGTTCCTGCGGTAATCCCGCCAATCAGCAATGTATTGATAAACAACCTCACCCAGTAACGACTACTCATACTCCCCCACCTTTATATATGTTCTTCTAAATTGTACCAATCGATTTTTCAAAAATCTATCATTTCTGCCAGGCATGTATATTTTTTGCATTCTGCTTCATATTATCTATGTAGATTTTTACGACAAAGGAGGACAGCCCTATGTATAAGAAAGCTTTACGCGTCGCAGTTGCCTGCTGCGGCATTGCCCTCGCCTCCGGCTGCAGCGAAGGCAGCGACGAAACAAATGCGGATTCTTATTCTGACGAGAAGAAGATGATTGTCGATGTCCTAAAGACCAACGAAGGCAAGAAAGCCATACAAGAGGCCCTAGCAGATAAAAAAGTAAAAGCTGAGCTCATCATGGACGAGGATACTGTCAAGAAAACAATCGAACAAACGCTGACGTCAAAAGAAGAGATGCAATTTTGGAAGGATGCCTTCAATGACCCTAAATTCGTGAAAGCCTTGGCAAAAGGGATGAAATCCTCTCACACGGACATCTTAAAAGATTTGATGAAAGATCCTGATTATATTTCTCGCTTAACAGATATCCTAAAGAGCTCTGATATGCAAAAAGAATTTGTCAGCCTCTTAAAAGAAAAGGATGTGCGCAAGGAAATTAAAACACTTGTCACAGAGACCCTTGAGAACCCTCTTTACCAGGATCAAATCAGCGAAATCCTGCTAAAAGCAGCTTCAGATAAATCATCAAAGAAAAGCGGCGGTGATTCCTCATCAAGTCAATCTGAGCCATCCCAGTGATTTTAAGCCGCTCCATATACAGGCAGAAAAAAGGCCGTCCCCTTCCCGCGGGACAGCCTCCTGCCTCATTATTTCCCTACGATTCGGGTGATTTTCTCAGCCATTTCTGCAAAGATCTCGCCCGTCGGGTGATCTTCTGTATAGATTGAAGGCGCAAATTCTTCGTCATTCCAATCAGGCTGGCCTAATGGCAGTTTACCAAGAAGCTCTGCTTCAAGCTCGTCAGCGAGCTTCTCTCCGCCTCCCCGTCCGAAGACGTACTCTTTCTCGCCAGTTGTTTTACTTTCATAGTAGGACATGTTCTCAATGACCCCAATCACTTCATGGTTCGTACGAAGGGCCATGGCACCTGCCCTGGCTGCCACAAACGCGGCCGTTGGGTGAGGAGTCGTCACGATGATTTCCTTACAAGATGGAAGCATGGAATGGACATCAAGCGCCACATCTCCTGTTCCTGGAGGCAAATCTAAAAGGAGATAATCCAACTCACCCCACTCAACTTCCTGGAAGAAGTTATTAAGCATTTTGCCAAGCATCGGACCTCTCCAGATGATTGGTGCATTGTCCTCCACAAACATCCCCATAGAGATAACCTTCACACCCATTCGGTTAACGGGATAAATACGTTCTTCCTTAACAGTAGGCCTTTCTTGGATGCCCATCATATCAGGCACACTGAAGCCGTAAATATCTGCATCTACCAAGCCTACCTTCTTGCCTAAGCGAGCGAGCGCAACGGCTAAATTGACAGAAACAGTGGATTTGCCCACTCCACCTTTACCACTTGCTATTGCGATAAAGGTCGTGTCACTGTCAAGCAGCCCTTTTTCTTCTTTCGGCATGGAGGCCCGGAATTTTTCCAGAACCTCTTCAGGCAAATCAGCAAAACGGATTCCAACGGTATTGGCTCCGCCTTCCTTCAACGCATTCACAATGGTCTGCTGGATTTGCAGCTGCTCAGCCGTTCCCGTTTTGGCTATCGCAATTTTAACACTCACATGCTGTTTTTCTTCTTTTATCTTTATTTCGATAATTCCATCAGTTTCTTCAAGAGTTCTATTTAAAAATGGGTCTTTAATATCTTTGAGCAATTCTTTCACACTTGCTTCTGTCAGCACTATCGACACCTACCTTGTATGTATTAGTAAACGCTTTAAGTATAACATACTCGTAGGTATCTTTAGCAGAATATGCCTTTTTGCCTCAATCCGCCACGTCTTCCTTCAAAAAATAGCGAATAACACCCGTATAGATTGAGAGTGCGACATCATCCTGATAGACTTCGTTCTGAAGGTTCATCCGCTCTTGGTCATTTGACAAAAAGCCTACCTCGACAAGCACCCCGGGCTTTTTGGCATATTTAACTAAGTACACATTCTCAAGAGGCTTAGCCTTCCTTGTCGTGTTTTTCAGATTCCTGATTAACTCAGCTTGAATTAGCTTGGCCGCTCGTTTGTTTTCTTTAAATGCGGGCGAATAGAAAGTTTGAGCACCCTTAGAATTACTTTGCGGGAAGGCATTAGCATGAACACTAATGAACATATCCGCCTGAGACTCATTGATGAACTTTGTCCGATTAACTAAATCCGTCCTCTTCCTCTCCCTCACCGTCCCCGCTCTCTCATCAGCAAGGTCTGCATCATCTTCTCTCGTCATCAGAACCAGCGCACCCTGCTCCTGCAAATAATCCCTGAGCTTTACTGATATCGGGAGTGTCACATTCTTCTCAATAACTCCCTTAAAGGCCGCCCCGCCATCAATCCCCCCATGTCCAGGATCAATGATAATGATTTTGCCTGAAAGCGGGAGATTCCACGCCTGAAAAGAAGCATTCTGATTCATCTTAAAGGTCATCAACAAAAAAAGACAGGCCACACCTAATAGAAATCCAGTTACAATCAGCTTCTTCCGTAAGTTCATATCCAAACCCCTTTGCCCAAGAATCCTCTTTACTGCATCTTATGGGACAAGGGGTAAGGATAGAACTCAAACTACCTCTTCGCTCGTGTTTTGTTACGCTGGGTTCCCTTCGAATAGCCTTCAAGCCACCATGTGGTTACATATTCTTGCGTCAGCTCACGCAGTGTATCCTCTAGAAAGGGAGCAGCTTCTCCCATCGGTTGGTTCAAATGAAAGAATAGCTGCGCCGCAAGAGCATCAAGCTCCCTTTTGGACCGCTGCATGATTTCTTCAGGAGTTTCGCCGTACTTAGCGAACTTACTGTATGATGATCCTATTAAGAAAGCCTCAACAGCCATGTCATAACAGTGCTCCTCAGCCGGCTCCAGCGGATAGCCAGGAAGCGACTTGAGTCCCTTAGCCAAATGACGGTAATGCCGGCCAAGCAGCTCTAAGGAGAAGTCCTTCAAGGCTTCCCGTTCATATTGCTGCTGCTTCTCCTTCCGAAAGGCTGTAAAATTCACTACTGTATTCAATATTAAACACCTCTAATTCACATTAAGGCACTCGTTAGCCTTATTTGTTTATAGTGTTTGATTGATAACAGCCTCTCATGCCATGGGATAAATGGGAATGTTTTTAAATCAAAAAAGACCCCCAAATGAATGTATGGGGGCTTAAAAGTCAATTATTTTTAACTGTAAAATTGAACGGCTCGATTTCAATATCATAATTTTCAGAGTACCCCTCAAAGTGGAATTTGAGGTTCTCTACATCCTTATCAATAGCCGGGAATGCTACGATTCCTTTAACCGTCACGCCAGGCAAAATTTCCGACGGGATATCCGGATAGTGATAACCATCATTCTCTTCATATTGATCAGAACCAATGATTAACTTTGAATTAAACGAATAGAAATTAATTTGATCCTGACTGTCGTTTGTAATCGAAATGTAGGCACGGGTCTCTTTCTCTGCAATCTCTACCTTCTCCAAGGTGATTACATATCCGCTCTGCTCTTGTTTTTCATTAACCTCGATGGATTGGATCGCAGGAGCAAAAGCTGTGGCATAGTCAGTGACTTCAACGCTTACAGCTGATATAGCTGGGGCCTCAATAGTGGCACCAAAGGCATTTTCTCCTTCAAAAACCCCTTTAACAGCACCTTTAACCTTCACGATGTCATCCACTTCTACCTCTAAATTAGGATCCTCAATCGCAATGATGAGGTTATTGTCGTTTTTATCAAAGACTTGCAAGTATGTCCCATTATCATCTTTTTCTGGATCAACAAAAACTGTGCCATAAAACACTACCTTGGATCCTTTATATTGGTCCGGGTTACTCAACATTTTTTTGAATTCAGAATCCGTCAACGGTTCACTTGATTCGCTGGTTACAGCTTCACCCTTCGTTGTCGTTTGACTATCGCTTGAACAAGCAGCAAGACCTAGCGATAAAAATATAGCAACAATGATCATATATACGTTCTTCTTCATGCTGTTCACTCCTCATGATGTAATAAAAATTACTCTCACCCTATATCAAGAGTTTTAATATCACACACCTGATGCTCATCTTTATGATGATACCAAGTAAAAAAGACCCCCAAACCAATAAGGTTTGAGAGCCTTTGTAAACGCCAATGATTAACGTTTTGAGAATTGTGGTGCACGACGCGCGCCTTTAAGACCGTATTTTTTACGTTCTTTCATGCGAGAGTCACGAGTTAACAATCCAGCACGTTTAAGTCCTGGACGGTTTTCTGGGTCTACTTCAAGCAACGCACGAGCAATACCGTGACGGATTGCGCCTGCTTGGCCTGTGTAGCCACCGCCTTTAACGTTTACTAAAACGTCATAGCTGTTTGTAGTTTCAGTTACCACTAGAGGCTGCTTCACAACTTCGCGAAGTGCTTCAAATGGAATGTATTCTTCGATTTTACGATCGTTGATAATGATGCGGCCTTCACCTGGAATCAAACGCACACGAGCAACGGAGCTCTTACGTCGACCAGTACCGTAATATTGTACTTGTGCCAATGTTATATCCTCCTTTTAAATTAACCGCGAAGTTCTAGAACTTCTGGTTTTTGTGCTTGGTGCGGATGTTCAGCTCCAGCATAAACGTTTAATTTTTTGCCCATTTGGCGACCAAGAGATCCTTTTGGAAGCATGCCTTTGATTGCTTGCTCCAACATTTTCTCAGGGTAGTTAGTTCTCATTTCAAGAGCAGTTCTTGTTTTCAATCCACCTGGGTGCATGCTGTGACGGTAGTAAATTTTGTCAGTCAATTTCTTACCAGTCAATTCAATTTTAGATGCATTGATAATAATCACATGATCACCAGTGTCAACATGTGGAGTATAAGTTGGTTTGTGTTTACCTCTAAGAATTGAGGCTACTTCTGATGCAAGACGACCCAAAGTTTGACCTTCAGCATCGACAACGTACCATTTACGTTCTACATCACTAGCTTTCGCCATATACGTCGTACGCATTAATTTACCCTCCTAAAAATAATTCCTTGTTTTACATTTCAAAAATCCTTGTGGCTCTATCTAAACACGAAATAGTTTCCGGGGCTATTCTCGTGGTTTTAACATACCAAATGATATGATATACCGTTTCGACCCTAATGTCAAGGAAATGTTACGCCTGGATTAGTTGTTATGCGTAATCCACTTTCCAAAGATATAATCCATGCCCCGGCGCTGTCTTTCCTGCCTGTATACGGTCCCTTGCTGCAAGGATTGTCTCCATCTCGGCAGGAGCCTTTTTGCCGCTCCCCACTTCAAGAAGAGTTCCTGTCATGATTCGAACCATATTGTACAAAAAGCCATTGCCTATGAATTGTATCACCAATTCATCATCTGATGTATTGAAAATAATTTCCTCAACCGTTCTAACCTTATCCACTACCTCGGTTTTCGCCGAGCAAAAGCTCGTGAAGTCATGCGTGCCCTTTAGATATTGGGCAGCCTCCTTCATTGCTTCAAGATTAAGTGGATATGGATAATGATAAGCATAGTCACGCAGGAAGGGATCCCTCTCTTCACTAAGGCTGATTCTATAGCGGTATTCCTTACGAACGCTTGTAAACCGGGCGTGAAAATCCATATCAACTGGTGAAGCATCGAGGATAGAGATATCCCTCGGGAGCATCGCATTTAAAGCCTTCTTAAAGCGCTCGCCAGGAATCTGAAGCTTAGAGTCAAAATGAACGACTTGCCCGCGGGCATGTACGCCTGCATCCGTCCGTCCGGATGCAGCTATCCGGACAGAATCGCCCTTATGAATTTTGCTTAAGGCTTGTTCAATCTCAAGCTGAACGGTCCGCTTTCCCGGCTGTACTTGGTAACCGGCAAAGCCTGTCCCGTCATAAGCTACTATACATTTATACCGTTGCATATTGTTCTCCATTTATGATCGCGTCCAAACTAGTAATATCGTCAAGATGACCAGGGATCCGATTAAAAGGCTGTCCCTCAAATGCCAGGAGAGGGCTTTATACTTCGTACGCCCTTCTCCGCCGCGATAGCCCCTTGCCTCCATCGCGACAGCCAGCTCCTCAGCACGCTTAAATGAGCCGACAAATAGCGGCACCAGCAATGGAACGACCGCCCGGAACCTTTCCTTAAGAGGACCGCTAGAGAAATCAACACCTCTTGAGGTCTGCGCCTTGACGATTTTATCCGTCTCCTCGAGTAACGTCGGAATAAAGCGCAAGGAAATAGACATCATCAATGCAAGCTCATGAACAGGAAACTTGATTTTCTTCAACGGATTCAGCAAGGTTTCCATTCCATCGGTAATCTCTATCGGTGTCGTTGTCAAAGTCATGACACTTGTGATGAGGATAAGCAAGGTGAAGCGCAAGGATATGAAAACCCCCATCTTGATCCCTTCGTCATAGATATCCATGCCAAAGAGTGTAAATACAATCTCTCCTCTTTTTGTAAAGAACAGCTGGATGATCAATGTGAGGATAATGAGCAGGATGACCGGCTTCAAGCCCTGTATGATGAATGATGGCTTAATCTTGGTTAGGGCAATCAATACGAGTGTATAAATGATTAATAATCCATAGGTCAGCCAATTATTCGCAAGAAAGACGATACAGATATAAATCAGGACCATAAGCAGCTTTGTCCGTGGATCCATCCGATGAACAACAGATTCAGCAGGGACATAGCGTCCGATAATAAACTTGTCCATCATATCGGATCACCTCCGAGCACAGCTTTGATTTCTCTTGCCAGCTCTTCCATGGACAAATGTCTCTTCGCCAATTGGATGCCTGTCTTCTCTTCGAACCTCAGCTGAAACTGGACTGTATCCGGAACGGCAAGTCCAAGATTCATCAATTCCTCTGGCTCGGCAAAGATATCAGCAGGCGGGGCCTTCTTTACAATTGTCCCCTTGTTCATAATGACAAGTTCATCGGCATAGCGGGCTGCATCCTCCATGCTATGGGTTACGAGAATCGTTGTGATGCCTTTTTCCTTATGAAGCTTATAAAACATCTCCATAATCTCCTTACGCCCTCTCGGATCAAGCCCTGCAGTTGGTTCATCAAGCACAATAACCTCTGGCTCCATTGCAAGAACGCCAGCAATTGCCACCCTCCGCATTTGTCCTCCTGATAAATCAAATGGGGATACCTTCAGAACGGACTCATGCAGACCTACGAGCTCAAGAGCAGCTCGTGCCCTTGTCTTTGCTTCTTCCTCACTTACGCCAAAATTCATTGGACCAAAGCATATATCCTTTTCGACCGTCTCTTCAAAAAGCTGGTGTTCTGGGAATTGAAAGACGATTCCAACCTGCTTGCGAATGGGCTTCAAGTTCTTGACCTTCTTATCGGAAGTAATGGTTCTCTCCCCAATGGTCACCAGCCCTTCAGAAGGCTTTAGCAAGGCATTCAGATGCTGAAGCAGGGTGGACTTCCCTGAACCCGTATGACCAATTACCCCAATAAAGGAACCGGAGGGAAACTCTACATTGATGTCATAGATAGCCCGAAACTCAAAAGGAGTACCCTCCTGATAAAGATGAGCTACTTGTTTGAGCGAAATTTGCATAGTTCATCCACCAGCCCTTCCTCTGTGATGTGATTGGCGACCTCTAGCCCTTGTTCACGTAAGAGCTTACCCATCTTCACGGCGAAGGGGATATCAAGACCGAGCTTAATAAGCTCTTCATCCAAGGCAAAGATCTCCTTTGGTGTACCTTCAGCAAAAACTCTGCCTTGATTCAGCACAATCATCCGATCTGCTCGTGCAGCCTCGTCCAAGTCATGCGTAATGGAGATGACTGTTAAGTTTTTGTCCGCTTTCAGCTGGCGGATTGTCTCCAGCACCTCTGCTCTTCCCATCGGGTCAAGCATAGAGGTAGCCTCATCCAAGATGATGATGGAGGGGCCTAGCGCTAGCACACCAGCAAGCGCAACCCGTTGCTTCTGGCCCCCTGATAAATGGTGCGGCTCTTGATTGAGAAAGCCATCCATGCGCACTTTTACGAGCGCATCCTTTACCCGGCCAATCATTTCTTCCCTCTTGATGCCGGCGTTTTCCAAACCAAAAGCCACATCATCCACAACTGTCGTGCCGACAAATTGATTATCGGGATTTTGAAAGACCATACCAATTTGGCGTCTGATCTCCCATAAATGCTTTTCGCCCATTTCCATATCTCTAACCTTGATAATCCCCTCATCAGGAAAATTGAGGCCTATTAATAGTTTTGCTAAGGTCGATTTGCCAGAGCCATTATGCCCGACAATAGCTAGCCATTCTCCCTCAAAAACGGTGAAGGAGACACTATCAAGCGCTTTTTTTGTACTCGTTTCATATTGAAAGGATACATTGCTTACTTCTGCCAACGGTTTCCTCATAGCTTCCTCCCTATGCTCCTCTATTCTCTGCTCTTCTCATTATAAAGCTTTCTTCCCATTTTGCTTAATTTTAGGTATAAAAAAACGCTGCACCCCCTTCCGCTGGGACATAAGGCCCTCGGAATTAAGAACAGCATTTACCTTATCTTAAACAAGCATGGACAACATACGTTTTGCCCATAATTAGGGGTGCAAGAGCTAGACATGTAAAAGTTCAGATCGTCACCTGAAAGTAAGACATATCGTAGCGCTCCATCGTTTTTTGGATTATTCAGTAAATAAGCTTAAAAGCATAAGCGCAACTTATTGCTGCGCTTCTTGCTATCGGCTTGTCAAAAAGGAACCAGAAGAGAGAATTGCTTCTCCCTTTGATTCATTTGATGATTATACCAACTCGATGATAACCATTGGCGCAGCGTCACCGCGACGTGGACCAATTTTCATGATACGAGTGTAACCGCCTTGACGCTCTTCATAACGAGGTGCGATTTCAGCGAATAATTTTTGAACAGCATCTTGGCCAGACTCTTCGTTAGCAACTTCGTTACGAATGTAAGCAGCCGCTTGACGACGAGCGTGTAAATCTCCACGTTTGCCTAGAGTGATCATTTTCTCAACTACTGAACGCAATTCTTTCGCACGAGTTTCAGTCGTTTCGATACGTTCGTTGATGATTAAATCAGTAGCCAAGTCACGTAGCATAGCTTTACGCTGTGCACTTGTACGTCCTAACTTTCTGTATGCCATGAAAGTTTCCCTCCTTTAGGTGAAATACGGATAGTATCTTGTCTTTTATTAGTCGTCTTTACGCAGGGAAAGACCTAATTCTTCAAGCTTAGCTTTCACTTCTTCAAGTGATTTACGGCCAAGGTTACGAACCTTCATCATATCTTCTTCTGTTTTATTGGCAAGCTCTTGCACCGTGTTGATGCCAGCACGCTTCAAGCAGTTGTAAGAACGAACAGAAAGATCAAGCTCTTCGATAGTCATCTCAAGTACTTTTTCTTTTTGATCCTCTTCTTTTTCAACCATGATTTCAGCATTTTGAGCTTCATCCGTTAAACCAACAAAGATATTTAAATGCTCAGTAACAATCTTTGCGCCGAGCGCAATCGCTTCTTTCGGACCAGTGCTTCCATCAGTCCATACATCAAGAGTCAATTTATCGTAGTTAGTCAATTGGCCAACACGTGTATTTTCTACTTGATAAGTCATGCGAGATACTGGAGTGTAAATAGAGTCAATTGGTATTACACCGATTGGTTGATCTTCACGTTTGTTTTGATCAGCCGGCGTGTAGCCTCTTCCGCGTTTAGCCACTAGGCGCATGCGCAAGTGTGCTTTCTTGGAAAGATGAGCAATGAGAAGGTCCGGATTAAGGATCTCTACGTCACTATCATGTGTAATATCAGCAGCCGTTACAGCTCCTTCACCTTGAACATCAATTTCAAGGGTTTTTTCCTCATCGGAATAAATCTTTAATGCGAGTTTCTTAATATTTAGGATAATAGCTGTTACATCTTCTTCTACACCCTCAATAGTAGAGAACTCATGGAGTACACCATCAATTTGAATAGATGTAACGGCAGCACCAGGCAATGAGGATAGTAGGATACGACGTAAGGAGTTACCCAAAGTTGTTCCATATCCACGCTCAAGTGGTTCAACGATAAACTTCCCATATTTTCCGTCCTCGCTGATTTGAACCGTTTCAATTTTTGGTTTTTCTATCTCGATCATTCAACAATACCCTCCTTCAAAACGTCGAAACCCCGGCTAGAAGAAGGTAGTGGTTTCGATCTAACCGAAATTCCCCAATATAAACTCCCGAATGTGCGCAACTTACTGATGACTTTCTTGTACAAAGAAAACCTTTCTATTATCCCATTATAGACAGGGATATGAAATCTATTCAAACAAAATTACACACGGCGGCGTTTTGGTGGGCGGCATCCGTTATGAGGAACTGGAGTTACATCTTTAATTGCAGTAACTTCAAGACCAGCTGCTTGTAAAGCACGGATAGCTGCTTCACGACCAGAACCAGGTCCTTTTACAGTTACTTCTAAAGTTTTCATACCATGTTCCATTGAAGCTTTAGCTGCAGTTTCTGCTGCCATTTGAGCTGCGAACGGAGTTGACTTACGGGAACCTCTGAAGCCAAGTGCACCAGCACTAGACCAAGAAATCGCATTTCCGTGTGAGTCAGTAATAGTAACGATAGTGTTGTTAAAAGTAGAACGAATGTGGGCGATACCAGCTTCTACATTCTTTTTCACGCGACGTTTGCGTGTATTCGTTTTGCGTGCCATGTCGACAAAACCTCCTTACTTATTATTTTTTCTTGTTAGCTACAGTTTTACGTGGGCCTTTACGAGTACGAGCGTTGTTTTTCGTGTTTTGTCCACGAACAGGAAGTCCTCTTCTGTGGCGAAGTCCACGGTAGCATCCGATTTCCATTAGACGTTTGATGTTAAGGGATACTTCACGGCGAAGGTCACCTTCAACTTTGTAACCGTCGATGATTTCACGGATTTTGTTCAACTCGTCTTCAGTAAGATCGCGAACGCGAGTTTCTTCAGAAACACCAGCTTCTGCAAGAACTTTTTGAGCAGTTGGTCTGCCGATACCGAAAATATAAGTTAAAGAAATAACAACTCGTTTGTCACGAGGAATATCTACTCCAGCAATACGTGCCATTTATATGCGCACCTCCTTTATTATTACCCTTGTTTTTGCTTATGTTTTGGGTTTTCACAAATAACCATTACTTTACCGTTTCTACGGATAACTTTACATTTTTCGCAGATTGGTTTTACTGATGGTCTGACTTTCATTGTTTTCCCTCCTTATAAAATGCGGAGTGCAACCGAGATTATTTAAAACGATACGTTATTCTTCCGCGGGTTAAGTCATAAGGAGATAGCTCAACCGTCACTTTATCACCTGGCAGAATACGAATAAAGTGCATTCTGATTTTGCCAGAAACATGAGCAAGGACAGTATGGCCATTCTCTAATTCCACTTTAAACATAGCGTTTGGTAAAGTCTCAGTAACTGTACCCTCTACTTCAATAACATCATCTTTTGCCATTACAGTTCTTCTCCCTTCTTCTCTAAGCTTTTCAAGAAATATGTCAATGCGTAACGGAGTTTCCCGTTCGTGACGCGACCTGTTTCCCCTAAGCTATTCTCCACCTCAGGTGAATAAGCTTCGTAAAAATGCAAATGAAGTATGTTTTTACGCTTCGCACGATCAAACTTGCGTCTGTCGCCATCGGCAATCCAAACAAACTTATCATCAGCGATTCTCACAACGATGGCATATTGGTCTGTGTCCCTGCCTTGAGTGACACGCACAAATTGTCCCAGTCGGGGAGATCTATCCTCATGGATCAATCAGGATCACCTACAATTATACTAACGTTAAGATTTCATAGCCTTCTTCGGTAATCGCAATGGTATGCTCGAAATGAGCACAATTCCTGCCATCAACCGTGACCACCGTCCAGTTATCCGACAACGTCTGGACGTAGCGGCTGCCGGCATTGACCATTGGCTCTACACAAATCACCATGCCTGGCTTCAGTCTTGGACCTTTATTAGGTGGACCAAAGTGCGGCAGCTGCGGTTCTTCATGTAAGTCTTGACCGATTCCGTGTCCGACATACTCTCTTACTATAGAAAAGCCGTTTTCCTCGACATATGTTTGAATAGCATGTGAGATATTAGAGAGACGTTGGCCTGGCTTTATTTCCGAAATCCCCTTAAAAAGGGACGTTTCTGTTACTTGAAGCAATTTCCTAGTATTATCATCGATCTCACCAACAGAATAGGTCCATGCTGAATCACCATGATAACCATTGAGTTTGGCGCCTATATCAATACTGATAATATCACCATTCTTCAATGTCTTTTTACCAGGAATGCCATGTACAAGCTCGTTATTAACGGATGTACAAATGCTGCCACGAAAACCATTATACCCTTTAAAGGACGGAATTGCACCATGTTTGCAGATAAACTCATCTGCGATTGCATCCAATTCCTTTGTTGTAATGCCTGGCTGGATGTATTTTTGCAGCTCTTGGTGTGTGAGTGCAACGATACGGCCGGCTTCGCGCATGATTGCGATCTCGCGCGGGGTTTTACAAATGATCATCGAGACAAGCTCCCGAGCAGCTCTTCTATATCCGCGAAGACTTTATCAATCGGTTGCTGTCCGTCAAGATTTCGTAAATAACCTTTTCCTTCATAGAAGGTAATCAGTGGCTGCGACTGTTGAATGTTTACATCGAGACGGGTCTGAACCGTTGCCTCGTTGTCATCCGCTCTTTGATACAACTCTCCCCCACAGCGGTCGCACACGCCTTCATTGGCTGGAGGATTGAATACTAGATGGTAAGTAGCACCGCAAGCCTTGCAAATGCGTCGGCCAGTTAAGCGCTCCATCAGTATGCTTTTATCTACTTCTATATTAATGACATAGTCTAATTGCCGATCCATCTCAGCTAGAAGCGCTTCAAGTGCTTCAGCTTGAGCAACAGTACGAGGGAATCCATCAAGCAAAAAGCCTTTTTGGCAGTCATCCTTGGCTAAACGATCACGTACGATTCCGATTGTTACTTCATCCGGAACGAGCTCTCCTTTGTCCATGTATGATTTTGCTTCAAGCCCTAAAGGAGTTTCATCCTTCATTGCTGCCCGAAACATATCTCCAGTAGAGATATGAGGGATATGGTATTCTTCTACTATTCTTTCTGCTTGAGTGCCTTTTCCAGCTCCTGGCAGTCCCATTAATACAAGATTCACACTTTTTCCCCCTAAACAATAATAGGCTTGGGGAGCAAAAATGTCCCCGAAACCTTTTATTTAATAAAACCTTTGTAATGTCTCTTCACTAGCTGCGATTCTAATTGCTTCATTGTATCTAAGGCGACACCTACTACAATCAGAAGACTTGTTCCGCCAATTTGGGCAGAGGACGGAAGGTCAGCCAACTTAGTAAATAGTACCGGAAGTATAGCAATAAATGCAAGGAACAACGCCCCGACAAATGTCAAACGGTATAATACTCGAGTAAAGTATTCGCGAGTGGCATTACCCGGACGAATTCCTGGTACATATCCCCCTTGCTTCTTCAAGTTCTCGGACAGCTGTTCCGGATTGACTTGAATGAAAGCGTAGAAATAGGAGAAAGCAATGATCAAAGCAATGTAGAGAATCATCCCAACCGGGCGAGTGTAATCAAATGTATTCGTAATCCACGTAGTCACGCTATTCTCACCAAAGAAAGATGCGATCGTCGGTGGAGTGATGATGAAGGAAACAGCAAAGATTACCGGTATAACACCAGCAGAGTTAACTTTCAAAGGCAGGTGTGTGTTATGTCCACCAACCGGGCCCTTGCCAGCAACCTGCTTCGCATATTGGATAGGTACTTTTCTGTTTGCTTGCTGAATGAAGATAACTCCAACAATGATTGCGATGATTGCGAGAACAATCAAGGCCGCAATGACAATGTTAAGGAATAGTGCATCACCAGCATCTTCGAACATTGTTGCATATACTTGGTTAAGTGTAGAAGGGATTGCAGAAACAATACCTGCGAAGATAATGATCGAAATCCCATTTCCTACACCATTAGATGTGATTTGTTCACCGAGCCACAATAGGAATGCGGTTCCGGCTGTTAATACTGTCGCGATCAACAGATACGTCGTAATTCCTGGGTTTTCTATCAAAGCTCCATTAGCCATGTTGTTAAAACCGTATGACATACCGAGAGCTTGGATAAATCCAAGCACAATCGTTCCATAGCGGGTAAACTGAGCTAATTTACGCCGTCCAACTTCACCTTGCTTAGACCATTCAGCGAATTTAGGTACAACATCCATCTGCAAGAGCTGAATGATGATTGATGCCGTAATGTACGGCATGATACCCATCGCTAAAATGGAAAAGTTACTAAGAGCCCCGCCTCCGAAGAAGTTAAGAACTCCAAAAACGCTTAACTGATCGTTTAAAGCGAGAATGTCAGCATTCACACCCGGAACCGGTATGAAGGTTCCGATGCGATAAATGACAAGCATTGCAAGAGTGAAGAGAATTTTGTTCCTGATATCTTTCACTCGCATGAAATTACGTAATGTACGGAACATTAAATCACCTCAGTTTTACCGCCTGCGGCTTCAATCGCTTCTTTTGCAGCAGCAGAGAATTTATGAGCTTTTACAGTTAACTTTTTCTCTACATTACCTTTAGCAAGAATTTTGATTCCTGCTTTTTCGCTTTTAACAACGCCTGTTTCGATTAACAATTCAGGTGTTACTTCCGTACCATCTTCAAAGCGATTAAGTTTTTCTAAGTTTACTGCTGCAAATTCTTTACGATGAATGTTAGTGAATCCACGTTTTGGTAAACGTCTGAATAAAGGAGTTTGACCCCCTTCAAATCCAAGTCGAACACCGCCACCAGAGCGAGCGTTTTGACCTTTGTGACCTTTAGTCGCAGTTTTACCGTGACCAGAACCAATACCGCGGCCTACACGTTTGCGCGCTTTACGAGAACCTTCAGCAGGTTTTAATTCGTGAAGTTTCATGCTGGCACCTCCTTATATCAACGTTAGTTAGCATTAAATTTCTTTAACAGTTACAAGGTGTGAAACCTTGTTGATCATACCGCGAATAGCATCATTGTCGTTATGCACTACAGTTTGGTGCATTTTTTTAAGACCAAGAGTATTCACTGTTACGCGTTGGTCATCGGGACGGCCGATTAAACTACGCGTGAGGGTAATTTCCAATTTTTTAGCCATTTGATTTCCCTCCTTATCCTAACAGTTCCTCTACTGACTTACCACGCAATTTTGCCACTTCTTCAGCAGATTTCAATTGCTTGATACCATCGATAGTAGCACGAACCATATTGATTGGTGTGTTAGAGCCAAGAGACTTGGAAAGGATATCAGCAATACCTGCTAATTCAAGTACCGCACGAACTGGGCCACCAGCGATAACTCCAGTACCTTCAGAAGCTGGCTTCATTAGGATTTCACCAGATCCGAAACGTCCGATAACTTCGTGAGGAATTGTAACTCCAACCATTGGTACAGTCACCAAGTTTTTCTTCGCATCCTCGATAGCCTTGCGGATAGCATCAGGTACCTCTTGTGCTTTACCTGTACCAAATCCTACATGACCGTTCTTATCTCCTACTACTACTAGGGCAGTGAAACGGAAACGACGTCCGCCTTTTACTACTTTCGCAACGCGGTTAACCGTAACAACGCGTTCTTCTAGTTCTAATTTATTTGGATCAATGCGACGCATCTAATATGTCCCTCCTTTATCTATTAGAATTGTAATCCGTTTTCACGTGCAGCATCTGCAAGTGCTTGTATGCGTCCGTGGTATAAGTATCCTCCACGGTCAAAAACTACTTCGGAAACGCCTTTTTCTACAGCGCGTTTAGCGATTAGTGCGCCAACTGCTTTAGCTGCGTCCACATTGCTTGTGGCGTCAAGGCTAATTTCTTTATCAAGAGTTGATGCACTAGCCAATGTAACACCATTAGCATCATCAATAAGCTGTGCGTAAATGTGCTTATTGGATCGGAAAACATTCAAACGCGGACGAGTTGCAGTGCCAGCGAGCTTAGCGCGAACACGTGCATGTCTTTTCTTACGAGTAGCGTTTTTGTTAGCCTTCGTGATCATTTACGACACTCCTTTCCTAAGCTTTAGGGCCTTACTTACCTGTTTTACCTTCTTTACGACGAACATGTTCGCCTTCGTAACGAATACCTTTACCTTTGTAAGGTTCTGGTGGACGTACATCGCGGATGTTAGCAGCTAATGCGCCAACACGCTCTTTGTCAGTACCTTTGATGCTAATTTTTGTGTTAGCAGGAACTTCGATTTCGATTCCTTCTTCTGGTTCGATCTCTACCGGATGAGAATATCCTACATTCAATACAAGCTTTTTGCCTTGTTTTTGAGCACGATATCCGACACCGATCAACTCAAGGTTTCTTTCGAATCCTTTAGAGACACCTTCAACCATGTTTGCGATAATAGCGCGTGTAGTTCCGTGCAATGAACGATGAAGCTTCTCATCGCTTGGACGGTTTACAACTACGATATTATCTTCTACTTTAATTTCGATATCAGAGTGAAAAGTACGAGTCAATTCACCTTTTGGTCCTTTAACAGTTACTGTATTTCCGTTCAAAGTAACTGTAACTCCAGCTGGAATTTCTACAGGTTTTCTACCTACGCGGGACATTTCGTGCACCTCCATTCATAAGTGAAATGTTTATTACCATACGTACGCGATTACTTCTCCGCCAATTTTCTTAGCGCGTGCTTCTTTGTCAGAAATAACACCTTGAGAAGTAGACACGATTGCAATACCTAGTCCGTTTAATACGCGTGGAACATCATCTGCTTTAGCGTATACACGAAGACCTGGTTTACTGATACGTTTAATACCAGTGATTACGCGCTCATTGTTAGCGCCGTATTTTAAGAAGATACGCAAGATACCTTGCTTATTATCCTCGATGAATTCTACGTCACGGATGAAACCTTCACGTTTTAAGATATCAGCTACATCCTTTTTCATTTTGGAAGCTGGAACTTCCAATTTCTCGTGACGAACCATGTTCGCATTACGAATGCGAGTTAGCAAATCTGCAATTGGATCTGTCATTACCACAATGATAACCTCCTTCCCGTTTTCGGGTTTTACCAGCTAGCTTTTTTAACGCCTGGAATTTGTCCTTTATATGCTAGTTCACGGAAACAAATACGGCAAAGTTTAAATTTGCGGTATACAGAATGCGGACGACCACAACGTTCGCAACGTGTGTACTCTTGTACTTTAAACTTTTGTGTACGTTGTTGTTTCACGATCATTGATTTCTTAGCCACTTTTTCGCCTCCCTTATTTAGCGATTACTTTTGGAATGGCATTCCGAATTGACCTAGAAGCTCACGTGCTTCTTCGTCAGTATTAGCAGTCGTTACGATAACAATGTCCATGCCTCGAACTTTGTTTACTTTATCGTAGTCGATTTCAGGGAAAATCAGCTGTTCCTTTACACCTAAAGTGTAGTTTCCGCGGCCGTCGAATGCTTTTTTAGAGATTCCACGGAAGTCGCGTACACGTGGTAAGGATACGGAAATTAGTTTGTCAAGGAACTCATACATGCGCTCACCGCGAAGAGTTACTTTACAACCGATTGCCATGCCTTCACGAAGACGGAAACCAGCGATAGATTTTTTCGCTTTAGTGATTACTGGTTTTTGACCAGTGATCGTAGCCAATTCTTCTACAGCTGTGTCTAGAGCTTTCGCATTTTGAACGGCATCGCCGACACCCATGTTTACAACGATTTTTTCAAGCTTAGGAGCTTGCATGATAGAACTATAGTTGAACTTGCTCATAAGAGCAGGAGTAATTTCTTTTTGATATTTTTCCTTAAGGCGGTTCATTTCGTGTACCTCCCTTCGTTTATGACTTATTTATCTAAGGATTCACCTGATTTTTTTGCAACACGTACTTTTTTGCCGTCAACTGTTTGGTATCCTACGCGGGTAGGGTTCCCAGTTTTAGGGTCAATAATCATAACGTTGGAAACATGAATCGCTGCTTCCTGATCGAAAATTCCACCTTGTGGGTTCGCTTGGGAAGGTTTAGCGTGTTTCTTAACAATGTTTACACCTTCAACAAGAACGCGGTCTTTTTTAGGGTATGCTTCAAGCACTACACCTTGTTTACCTTTATCCTTGCCAGAGATGACGATAACTTTATCACCTTTTTTTACATGCACGAGATTCGCACCTCCTTGATCTTTCTCTATACAACGTTTATTAAAGAACTTCAGGAGCTAATGAAACGATTTTCATGAAGTTGTTGTCGCGTAGTTCACGAGCAACAGGTCCGAAAATACGTGTTCCACGAGGGCTCTTGTCATCACGAATAATCACGCATGCATTTTCGTCGAAGCGAATGTATGAACCATCTGTACGACGAACGCCGCGTTTAGTACGAACAACAACTGCCTTCACAACGTCACCTTTTTTAACAACGCCTCCTGGTGTTGCTTGTTTGACCGTACATACGATTACATCACCAATATTAGCTGTTTTTCTGCCAGAACCACCGAGAACTTTAATAGTAAGTACTTCACGAGCACCAGAGTTGTCAGCTACTTTCAAACGAGATTCCTGTTGAATCATCTGCGTAACCTCCCTTCGGAATTACTTAATCCGAAACATTTATATTAAATGATAACCGCTTTTTCTACAACTTCCACTAAACGGAAACGTTTAGTCGCGGACAATGGGCGAGTTTCCATAATCTTAACGATATCGCCAACTTTTGCTTCATTCATTTCATCATGAGCTTTGTATTTTTTGGAGTATTTCACGCGTTTGCCATACAAAGGATGTGTTTTCTTTGTTTCAACCACTACTGTGATCGTTTTATCCATTTTGTCGGATACAACACGGCCAGTGTATACTTTGCGCTGGTTGCGTTCACTCATCATGTGAACCTCCTCTCATTAATTGTTTACGCCGAGCTCTCTTTCACGTACAACTGTTTTCATACGAGCAATCGCTTTGCGAACTTCACGAATGCGCGCTGGGTTTTCCAATTGTCCAGTAGCAAGCTGGAAGCGAAGGTTGAAAAGCTCTTCTTTGAGTGCTTTAAGTTTTTGTTCTATTTCGGCAGTGGTTAAATCACGGATTTCATTAGATTTCATTCTGCTTCACCACCAATTTCTTCACGTTTTACAAACTTACATTTTACAGGAAGTTTGTGTGATGCTAGTCGAAGTGCTTCACGAGCTACCTCTTCAGATACTCCAGCAATTTCGAACATAATTTTACCTGGTTTTACTACTGCAACCCAGCCTTCTGGTGCCCCTTTACCGGAACCCATACGTACTTCTAAAGGTTTTGCAGTGTAAGGTTTGTGAGGGAAAATTTTAATCCAAACTTTACCGCCACGTTTCATATAACGAGTCATCGCGATACGTGCAGCTTCGATTTGACGGTTTGTAATCCAAGAAGCTTCAAGAGCTTGTAAACCGAATTCACCGAATGCAACTTCAGTACCGCCTTTAGCACGGCCTCTCATCTTTCCGCGGTGTTCACGGCGATGTTTTACGCGTTTAGGCAATAACATATTATTTTCCTCCTTCCACAGACTTCTTCTTAGCAGGAAGGACTTCTCCACGATAGATCCATACTTTTACTCCAAGCTTTCCGTAAGTTGTGTCCGCTTCTGCTGTTGCATAGTCAATGTCAGCACGAAGAGTATGAAGTGGAACAGTTCCTTCACTGTAGTGTTCAGCACGGGCGATGTCTGCTCCGCCTAAACGTCCAGATACTTGAGTTTTGATACCTTTTGCACCAGCGCGCATTGCACGTTGGATTGTTTGTTTTTGTGCACGACGGAAAGATACACGGTTTTCTAATTGACGCGCGATGTTTTCCGCTACTAGTTTAGCGTCCAAATCAGCTCTCTTGATTTCGATGATGTTGATGTGAACACGTTTTTCAGTTAATTGGTTAAGTGCTTTACGAAGCGCTTCAACTTCTGTACCACCTTTACCGATAACCATACCAGGCTTCGCAGTGTGGATAGAAATGTTCACGCGGTTTGCAGCACGTTCGATTTCGATTTTAGAAACAGATGCATCGTTAAGACGCTTCATAATGTACTCACGTACTTTAAGGTCTTCATGCAAAAGTTTTGCGTAGTCTTTGTCTGCGAACCATTTGGATTCCCAATCACGGATGATCCCGATACGCATACCGACCGGATTTACCTTTTGACCCACGGATTATCCCTCCTTCTTTTCTGATACAACGATTGTGATGTGGCTTGTGCGTTTGTTAATTGCGCTTGCGCGACCCATAGCACGAGGACGGAAACGTTTAAGTGTTGGTCCTTCGTTTGCGTATGCTTCAGAAACAACAAGTGTATTAACGTCCATATCGTAGTTGTGTTCTGCGTTTGCCATAGCAGATTTCAATACTTTTTCGATGATTGGAGAAGCTGCTTTCGGAGTGTAGTTAAGAATAGCAATTGCTTCACCTACTTGCTTACCTCGGATTAGATCTAGTACTAAACGAGCTTTACGAGGAGCAATACGAACTGTTCTTGCAACAGCTTTTGCTTGCATAATTTATGCCTCCTCTCTGGATTAACGTCTTGTTTTCTTATCGTCTCCGGCATGACCTTTGTAAGCGCGAGTTGGTGCGAATTCACCGAACTTGTGGCCTACCATGTCTTCCGTAACATAAACTGGTACGTGTTTGCGTCCATCGTATACAGCAACTGTATGTCCGATGAATTGTGGGAAGATTGTAGAACGTCTTGACCAAGTTTTGATAACTTGTTTCTTGTCAGCTTCGTTCAATGCTTCAACCTTCTTCATGAGATGATCGTCAACAAATGGTCCTTTTTTTAGGCTGCGACCCATGATTGTGCCTCCCTTCGTGATTGCCCTACGGTTCTGTTATCGAACCGTAGTACAACCGCGTTATTTTTTACGACGACGAACGATAAACTTGTCTGTTTTGTTCTTTTTCTTACGAGTTTTAAGACCAAGAGCAGGTTTGCCCCAAGGTGTCATTGGAGATTTACGTCCGATAGGTGCTCTACCTTCACCACCACCGTGTGGGTGATCAACTGGGTTCATTACAGAACCACGTACAGTAGGGCGTTTGCCTAACCAACGAGAACGACCGGCTTTACCGATGTTGATTAGTTCGTGTTGCTCGTTACCTACTTGACCGATAGTCGCACGGCAAGTAGAAAGAATCATACGAACCTCTCCAGAGTTAAGACGTACAAGAACGTAGCGTCCCTCTTTACCTAATACTTGAGCGGAAGTTCCTGCAGAACGGACTAATTGTCCACCTTTGCCAGGTTTCAACTCGATATTGTGGATAACAGTACCCACTGGAATGTTTATTAATGGAAGAGCGTTACCTACTTTGATGTCCGCTTCAGAACCAGACATGATTTCCATGCCCACTTCCAAGTTTTTCGGAGCAATAATGTAACGTTTTTCCCCGTCAACATAGTTGATTAATGCAATGTTAGCAGAACGGTTTGGATCGTACTCGATAGTAGCAACGCGTCCTGGAATGCCATCTTTATCACGTTTGAAGTCGATGATACGGTATTGGCGCTTGTGACCGCCACCTTGATGACGAACAGTTAACTTACCTTGGTTGTTGCGGCCGCCCTTTTTGTGTAAAGGTGCAAGCAATGATTTTTCCGGTCTGTCTGTAGTGATCTCAGCGAAATCGGAAGTAGTCATTCCGCGACGACCATTAGTGGTAGGTTTGTAATGTTTAATCGCCATGTTGTGTTCCCTCCTTTTCTTTTAAAATTATGCTTCGAAGAATTCGATTTCTTTGCTATCAGCAGTTAGCTTAACAATCGCTTTACGGCGTTTGTTTGTATATCCAGCATGTCTACCCATGCGTTTGAATTTACCTTTGTAGTTCATAACGTTAACTTTTTCAACTTTTACGTCAAAGATTTCTTCAACAGCATCTTTGATTTGAGTTTTGTTAGCTCTAACGTCAACTTCGAAAGTGTATTTCTTATCAGCCATGATGTCAGCTGAGAATTCTGTGATCACGGGGCGCTTAATAATATCGCGTGCTTCCATTATCCAAGCACCTCCTCTATTTTTTCAACAGCTGCTTTAGTCATGATTAATTTCTCATGTCCAACAACCTCTAGTACGTTGATTGAGTTTGCATCAACAACAGTTACTCCAGGAATGTTGCGGCCAGATAATGCTACGTTTTCGTCTACATCAGCAGTAACGATCAACGCTTTTTTGCTTTCAGTATTCAAGCCTTTTAATACAGCTGTGAATTCTTTAGTTTTTGGTGCTTCGAAGCTCAAAGCATCAAGAACGATCATGTTTTCTTCGTTAACTTTCGCAGAAAGAACGGATTTAATCGCTAAACGACGTACTTTCTTAGGAAGTTTGTAAGCATAGCCTCTTGGTGTAGGTCCGAAAACAACACCACCGCCGCGCCATTGTGGTGAACGGATAGAGCCTTGACGAGCACGACCAGTTCCTTTTTGACGCCATGGTTTACGGCCACCGCCGCTTACTTCAGAGCGGTTTTTAACTTTATGTGTACCTTGACGCAAAGAAGCTCTTTGCATAAGGATTGCTTCAGTTACTACGTTCTCATTTGGTTCGATGCCAAATACGGACTCGTTAAGCTCGATATCGCCAACTTGAGCGCCGCTTTGGTTTAAAAGAGCAATTTTCGGCATTGCAATTTTCCTCCTTTCTCGTTAGATTAGTTCGCTTTTACCGCACTTTTGATTTTTAGCAAAGCTTTTTTAGGTCCAGGAACGTTACCTTTGATAAGGATTACGTTACGTTCTGCATCAACCTTAACGATTTGAAGGTTTTGTACAGTGATTTGAGTTCCACCCATGCGTCCAGCAAGTTTTTTACCTTTGAATACACGGTTTGGAGCAACTGGTCCCATTGAACCAGGACGACGATGGTAACGAGATCCGTGAGCCATTGGTCCACGAGCTTGGCCGTGACGTTTGATTGGTCCTTGGAAACCTTTACCTTTCGAGATTCCTGTTACATCTACGATTTCGCCTTCAGCGAAAATATCAACTTTGACTTCCTGACCTACCTCATAAGTGTTGAGGTCTGCATCGCGGAATTCGCGAGTGAAGCGCTTAGGAGCAGTGTTTGCTTTTTCAGCGTGTCCTTTTTCCGGCTTGTTCGCAAGCTTCTCACGAAGATCTTCGAAACCAAGCTGGATTGCTTCGTAACCGTCGTTTTCGACAGTTTTCTTTTGAAGAACAACGTTAGGTACTGCTTCAACAACTGTTACCGGGATAAGTTCACCGTTCTCAGCAAATACTTGAGTCATACCAATTTTTCTTCCTAAGATTCCTTTGGTCATTTCGTCACACCTCCTGTAAGTATGTTTGTTTTATTTGATCAAGCGATTATAATTTGATTTCGATATCGACGCCAGACGGCAAATCTAAACGCATTAGAGAATCTACAGTTTGTGGTGTAGGGTTCACAATGTCGATTAGACGTTTGTGCGTACGCATTTCGAATTGCTCACGAGAATCTTTGTATTTATGAACCGCACGTAGGATCGTGTATACGTTTCTTTCAGTCGGAAGTGGAATCGGACCAGAAACGGCTGCACCAGAACGTTTTGCAGTTTCTACAATTTTCTCAGCGGATTGATCAAGAATCCTGTGATCGTAAGCTTTTAAACGGATGCGAATCTTTTGTTTTGCCATTATTTTCCCTCCTTTATCGCCTATTTTTGTAATAGACATTCTCCGCGGAAATCTCCTCACACACTCGCCATGGCAAAGCGGCCGGGTGTGTCAGCAACCTTCCACATCATCGCAATGAAAAGACCAACATTGTCTATTATACCTAATGTATATCAATTATGCAATAGCTAAATATCAATTTCGGTCTCAACACTTTTATAAGTATACATGCTCATATCTTCATAATCAAGTTTTCTGTATGCTTTCCAACATTCTACTAAGAGAGGGCGAAATAAGGATAATTCCCTTTAGCTAGAGGCCTTCAAAAAAAGAACCGCATCGCTTAGATACGGCTATGAATACTCTCATATATAACTGACAGAAATACGAGTTCCTTCTATAATAAAGTATATTTATTGGAGGAAGCCATGAAGGTATAAAAGAGAGAACTCTTTGCCTGAGAATTGCTTAATTCGTTTCTTTGTGAGCGCGTTCCAATCTGCCCTCGTAATATAGCTTGTCCCTGTATGTATTGTGAGGTCAGCCTCTCGCAACAACAGCTGCTTTGCTTTCAATCCTTTTGCGATGACATATTGTTCATCTGCATGAAGACCAATCGCAACTTTTTGCTGTTTAAGCATACCCTTTTCGAGTACGATTGCCTTGTTATGCTTTACCGCCTTGTCAAGAATCGTTGGACCTGTCATTTCCTTTAAGGTTATATCTGCGTTCATATGAGCACCAATACGGATGGGCACAGTCTCAGTCTCAGCCCTTGCTGCTTCTTCATTAGGGGCAGACTCAGGGACCTCTCCCTCCGCTTTCAATTCCCCACTCGGTTCTTCATTTCCATCCTCATTCGAACCTTCCGCTGATTGACCTGTATCATCTTCATCTGTTGGTTCATCTAAGGTCCCGTCCTCACCAGCAGCTGCCCCTTCATCAATCTCAATGGTCACTGGATATTGACTTTGTCCATCGCTATCAGCCAGGTCTTCCGGGTATGTACCCACGTCAATAACGGTTCCAAGAACGCTGTTAGACCTCAGATATTCAGGGTAAAGCATAACAGATTGTCCTGCCTCCACCTGATGGATATGCTCTTCCCCAACATAGGCAATCGCCCATAAAGGATTGATTGAGGCAATCGTCAATATCGGTTCTCCGTCAGAACGGCTTGTGCCATGCACCTTTGTAACGATTCCAGCAACTTCACTTTCAACAACTGTTTCCGAAGAGGCTTCCGTTAGAGCATCAATCTTTGCCTGATTATTGGCTTGCTCTAATTCAATCTGCTTCACACTGTACTCTATATTATTAATTTCATATTGGATAGGGCGTGTTTGGTCATAAGAAGGATGGACATGCTGATCGTCCTCATCTTGCCCATCAATATCAGGCAATGACTCAGTCTCGCTCATCTCCTCTTCCAGCACAGCTTTATCCTCAAGAAGCTTTTCCTTTTTTAACTCTAATTCATCGTTTGCATGTTTCAGGGCGTCCGCTTCTGCTTGTGATGACTCGTTCACATACTCAACAAGCGGTGTGCCCTCCTCAATATGCTGGCCCTCCTCTACAAGGACTGATTTAATCTCGCCTCTCTCATTCTCTGCGTATACATAGCTAACAGAAGATGGCTCAATAACTCCATCTGTCCCAAAAGTGGTCTTTAAGGTCTTCTCCTTTGGAGATATTGGCTCAGAAATAAGAACAGTGCGGTCTACATCGCTATCCCTCTCAAGCAAAACAATGTTGACGGTCAGGAACAGAATAATTAGTAAGGTAATCAATAAGTAATGTTTACGTTTCATAGGCTCACCTTCAACGTATGAATAAGTGTACTTGTAGCAGTTGTGAATAGTATGTAAATAATCCAGGAGAGGCTAATTGCCGCGAATACTTTCCTCCTATTAAAGCCCATTCCTTTATAAAGAAGCCTGTATTGACTCCACGCGGCCCAGATGACGAATACTGTCATTTCTGCACCTAGCATAATCCAAAATGTCTGCCCTATCAGTGATTGGGCGATTACACCCAGGCCAAGTGGTGATGAATGCTCGGGCACACGAAGCAGAATCATCATAATTAACTCGACGGTCTTCCCAAGCAGCATGATCACAAGCGGCATCAATTGCATACGCCACACCGCCCCATAATTCAGCTCTTCAAAAACAAGCCAGATGAGGATTGAGAAAAAAAGCGTGAAGCACAGCGGTGCAAGGATACCAGCTGTTGCCTTTCCCAGCAGAAATATTCCCTTGGCCGTTTCCCATCTGCCCTCAGCAGTCTGCTCCATCACAGCTGAAAAAGATTCGCTCCCCACCCCTAAATAACCGCTGAAACCAGCAAGAAGAAGGCTGTAGAGGATAAGGGAAGTAAAATAAGTACTGTATTGACGTATGGACATTGGTTGTCTTATTTCCCGTTTATATTCATACGGGGTAATTGCTGATCGAATCGTCTCTAACATTGCGATCCTCCATAATCCAAAATTATCCTTCTATGTTATTGTATCTCAATTTTTAGATTGGAGAAAGCTATAGCTTATTGACAGCCTTAGTTTGTTTTGAGCATAAAAAAAAGCAGGCAGTCATAATGACTGCCTGCTTTAATAGCGTTAGCTATTATTATTCAGTGATTGTAGAAACTACGCCAGCGCCTACAGTACGTCCGCCTTCACGAATAGAGAACTTAGTTCCTTCTTCGATCGCAACTGGAGCGATAAGTTCAACAGACATTTCGATGTTGTCGCCAGGCATAACCATTTCAGTTCCTTCTGGAAGGTTAACAACACCAGTTACGTCAGTTGTACGGAAGTAGAATTGTGGACGGTAGTTAGAGAAGAATGGAGTGTGACGTCCGCCTTCTTCTTTAGACAATACGTAAACTTCTGCTTTGAATTTAGTGTGTGGGTTGATAGTACCTGGTTTAGCAAGTACTTGACCACGTTGGATTTCTTCACGGGATACACCACGAAGAAGGGCACCAATGTTGTCACCAGCTTCAGCGTAATCAAGAAGCTTACGGAACATTTCTACACCTGTTACAGTTGTAGATTTTGGTTCTTCAGCAAGACCGATGATTTCAACAACGTCACCAACTTTAACTTGACCACGTTCTACACGGCCAGTTGCAACTGTACCACGACCAGTGATAGAGAATACGTCCTCTACTGGCATCATGAATGGTTTTTCAGTGTCACGAGTTGGAGTTGGGATGTACTCATCAACAGCGCTCATAAGTTCTTTGATTTTTTCTTCCCACTCAGCTTCACCTTCAAGAGCTTTAAGAGCAGAACCTTTGATAACAGGGATGTCATCGCCAGGGAAATCGTATTCAGAAAGAAGGTCACGGATTTCCATTTCTACTAGTTCAAGAAGTTCTTCGTCGTCTACCATGTCACATTTGTTCATGAATACAACAAGGTAAGGTACACCTACTTGACGAGAAAGAAGGATGTGCTCACGAGTTTGTGGCATTGGGCCGTCAGCAGCGGATACAACAAGGATACCGCCGTCCATTTGAGCTGCACCAGTGATCATGTTTTTAACATAGTCAGCGTGTCCTGGGCAGTCAACGTGTGCGTAGTGACGGTTGTCAGTTTCGTACTCAACGTGTGCAGTAGAGATTGTGATACCACGTTCTCTTTCTTCTGGAGCACCGTCGATTTGGTCATATGCACGTGCTTCTGCTTGGCCAGATTTAGCAAGTACAGAAGTGATTGCAGCTGTAAGAGTAGTTTTACCATGGTCAACGTGACCGATAGTTCCGATATTAACGTGTGGTTTAGAACGATCAAATTTAGCTTTTGCCATTTTAGGATTTCCTCCTTTAGTATAAGAAAATTGATTATTAATACTATGTGTGCCAAGATGACGACCGCAGTCGTTATCTTGGCTTACATAAGTAGTTATACTTTAATAAAGCGTGAAAATCAATTATTCACCTTTATTTTTTTTGATGATTTCTTCAGCGATGCTCTTAGGAACTTCTTCGTAGTGATCGAAAGTCATAGAGAATACACCGCGACCTTGAGTGTTGGAACGCAATGTAGTTGCGTAACCGAACATTTCAGATAGAGGTACCATTGCACGAACAACTTGTGCGTTACCGCGTGCTTCCATACCTTCTACACGTCCGCGACGAGCAGTGATGTTACCCATGATGTCACCCATGTACTCTTCAGGGATTACAACTTCTACACTCATCATCGGCTCAAGGATAACTGGGTTACATTTAGAAGCTGCATTTTTAAGAGCCATGGATGCAGCAACTTTAAACGCCATCTCAGAGGAGTCAACGTCATGGTAAGAACCATCGAATAGTTTCGCTTTGATGTCGATTAATGGGTATCCTGCTACTACACCACGATCAAGCGCGTCTTCAAGACCTGCTTGTACAGCTGGGATGTATTCACGAGGGACAACCCCACCAACGATTGCGTTTTCGAATTCGAAGCCTTTTCCTTCTTCATTAGGTGAGAACTCAATCCAAACGTGACCGTATTGTCCACGACCACCAGATTGGCGAGCAAACTTACCTTCAACTTGTGCAGTACCGCGGAATGTTTCACGGTAAGCAACTTGAGGAGCACCAACGTTTGCTTCTACTTTGAACTCACGACGCATACGGTCTACTAAGATATCTAAGTGAAGCTCACCCATACCTTCGATGATCGTTTGGCCAGTTTCCTGGTCAGTGTGAGCACGGAAAGTAGGATCTTCCTCTTGAAGTTTTTGAAGAGCAGTAGACATTTTGTCTTGGTCTGCTTTAGATTTTGGCTCGATTGAAAGGGAGATAACTGGCTCTGGGAACTCCATGGATTCCAAGATAACTAGGTTCTTCTCTTCACATAAAGTATCTCCAGTTGTAGTATCTTTTAGACCTACAGCAGCCGCGATATCTCCAGCGTATACTTGGCTGATCTCTTGACGAGAGTTAGCGTGCATTTGCAGGATACGACCTACACGTTCACGTTTACCCTTCGTAGAGTTTTGTACATAAGAACCTGCGTTCAAAGTACCAGAGTATACACGGAAGAATGTCAATTTACCGACATAAGGGTCAGTCATAACTTTGAAAGCAAGCGCTGAGAAAGGCTCGCTGTCATCAGAATGACGTTCCACTACTTCATCTGAATCCGGAAGAGTACCTTTGATTGCAGGTACATCTAATGGAGATGGAAGATAGTCGATAACTGCATCTAGCATTAATTGAACACCTTTGTTTTTGAAGGCAGAACCACAGATAACTGGGTAGAATTCAACGTTAACAGTACCTTTACGGATAGCTGCTTTCAATTCCTCTTTAGTGATTTCTTCACCGCCAAGGTATTTTTCCATTAATTCTTCGTCAATTTCTGCAACTGCTTCGATTAACTTTTCACGGTATTCTTCAGCTAGTGGCATATGTTCTTCAGGAATTTCACGAACTTCGATGTCTGTTCCAAGGTCATTGCCGTAGAATACTGCGTTCATCTCAACAAGGTCGATGATCGCTTCGAAGTCATCTTCAGCACCAATTGGAAGCTGAATTGGGTGTGCATTCGCTTGAAGACGCTCATGCAAAGTTTTTACGGAGTATAAGAAATCAGCACCGATTTTGTCCATTTTGTTGACGAAAACAACACGTGGTACTCCGTAAGTAGTAGCTTGGCGCCAAACTGTTTCAGTTTGCGGCTCAACACCGGATTGCGCATCAAGTACAGCTACTGCACCATCAAGTACACGAAGGGAACGTTCAACTTCAACTGTGAAGTCTACGTGTCCTGGAGTGTCGATGATGTTTACGCGGTGACCTTTCCATTGTGCAGTTGTTGCAGCAGATGTAATTGTGATACCGCGTTCTTGTTCTTGTTCCATCCAGTCCATTTGGGAAGCACCTTCGTGTGTTTCACCAATTTTGTGGATACGACCAGTGTAATACAATACACGCTCAGTAGTAGTCGTTTTACCGGCATCAATGTGTGCCATGATACCGATATTACGAGTATTTTCTAAGGAGAACTCTCTAGCCATTGGGTCTTTCTCCTTCCTTCTGATATATAGATTTTTAGTAGATTAAAAATTACCAACGGTAATGAGCGAAAGCTTTGTTAGCTTCAGCCATTTTGTGTGTATCTTCGCGTTTTTTCACAGAAGCGCCAGTGTTGTTAGCTGCATCCATGATTTCGTTAGCTAAACGCTCTTCCATCGTTTTTTCACCACGAAGACGAGCATAGTTTACTAACCAGCGAAGTCCTAGAGTCGTACGGCGGTCAGGGCGAACCTCAACTGGTACTTGGTAGTTAGCGCCACCCACACGGCGTGCTCTAACTTCTAGAACTGGCATGATATTTTTAAGCGCTTGGTCGAAAACTTCCATTGGCTCTTTACCAGTACGCTCGCTTACGATATCGAAAGCAGCATAAAGGATTTTTTGGGAAGTTCCTCTTTTTCCATCGATCATCATTTTGTTGATCAATTTAGTTACAAGCTTGGAATTATAAATCGGATCAGGTAATACATCTCTTTTTGAAACAGGTCCTTTACGAGGCATATTTTGTTCCTCCTTTCAAAGAAGTGGTTATTTTTTGTGAATTATTTTTTCGCTGCTTTAGGTTTTTTAGTACCGTATTTAGAACGACCTTGCATACGGTTGTTAACACCAGCAGTATCAAGAGCACCACGTACGATATGGTAACGTACACCCGGAAGGTCTTTTACACGTCCTCCGCGGATAAGTACAACGCTGTGTTCTTGCAAGTTGTGGCCGATACCAGGAATGTAAGCAGTAACCTCGATTCCATTAGTCAAACGTACACGCGCATATTTACGAAGCGCGGAGTTCGGTTTCTTTGGAGTCATAGTACCCACACGAGTACATACCCCACGTTTTTGTGGAGATGATACGTTAGTTTGGGATTTTTTGAAGCTGTTGTAGCCTTTATTCAAAGCTGGAGACTTTGATTTTTCTTCTTTAGATTTACGTGGCTTACGTACCAATTGGTTAATAGTTGGCATGATGTTTCCTCCCTTCAAAATTGGTTCCCCTAGTCCCACACATCCAGGTGGTTCATAAAAGGGTAAAAACAAAGTTTTTGCATCAACTGCAAAAACAGTTTTCTATTTCATAATGACAACAGCTGCTGCTCCAACATCAATTTTGCATGCTTTTCCGAGCAACCTCATTGAGTCTACATATTCGACTGGCACTGAGTACTCATTAGCAGTATCGATGACTTTTGCTGTGACACGTGAATCCGCATCAAGCGCGATCACGACTGCTTCTGCATTACCTGTGCGCAGAGCTTTCACTGTTTGTTTCGTCCCTATTATCAGGTTTTGGGCCTGAGATACTTTTTCATAAGACATTGATGTATATCCTCCAAAGTAACAGGTTAATAGGAGCACCTTTGCTATAGTAACACTTTCAAATCGTTCATGTCAACAACCGCACCAAAAAAACTTGATGTTTTTGATTGTTGGCTGGAATAAAAGCAGCCAGATTCGAAAATCTGGCTGCTGATCTCCAGTCATATGACTTATTCAGCCGTAACGGTTTCTTCTTTCTCTGTTAATACAGGAACTGCTTTGCGATAGCGTTGCATACCTGTACCAGCAGGGATCAGCTTACCGATAATAACGTTCTCTTTGAGACCGAGCAACTCATCACGTTTTCCTTTGATTGCAGCATCTGTAAGAACACGAGTTGTTTCTTGGAAGGATGCAGCAGACAAGAAGGAATCAGTTTCAAGAGATGCTTTTGTAATACCGAGCAATACTGGACGAGCAGTAGCTGGGTTCTTGCCTTTAAGAAGCGCATCCCGGTTTGCTTGCGTGAATTGATGAATATCTAGCAGCGTGCCTGGAAGCACATCCGTTTCACCTGCATCGATGACACGGATTTTCTTAAGCATTTGACGAACCATTACCTCTACGTGTTTGTCGCCGATTTCTACCCCTTGCATGCGGTATACTTTTTGAACTTCTTTCAAGAGGTACTCTTGTACAGAACGTACATTTGTCACTTTGAGAAGCTCTTTCGGATCAATTGAACCTTCTGTAAGCTCTTGACCCGGAACAACCATATCGTTGACATTCACTTTCAAGCGGGCAGAGTATGGAGCTGTGTATGAACGGCTTTCCACTGCACCCTGAATCGTGATTTCTTGTTGTTTGTCACGAATCTCATTAATAGAAACAACTGTTCCTTCAATTTCGGAGATAACAGCTTGCCCTTTAGGATTACGTGCTTCAAACAACTCCTGAATACGCGGAAGACCTTGTGTGATATCGTCTCCGGCAACCCCGCCCGTATGGAATGTACGCATTGTCAACTGTGTACCTGGTTCACCGATGGATTGAGCCGCGATGATACCAACAGCTTCTCCAACTTCAACCTCTTGGCCAGTTGCAAGATTGCGTCCATAACATTTCTTACATACGCCGTGGCGCGTATTACATGTGAAGGCAGAGCGGATGGACACTTCTTCAATGCCAAGCTCTTCAATCTTCTGAGCGAGATCTTCTGTAAAGATTTCATTCTCATTGATGAGCACTTCACCTGTTTCAGGATGTTTAACTTTCTTCCTTGCATAACGTCCGACTAGACGCTCTTCAAGGCGTTCAATAACCTCTGTGCCATCTTTCAAGGCTTTAACAACCAAGCCGCGGTCTGTTCCACAGTCATCCTCGCGAACGATAACATCCTGTGCAACGTCAACCAAACGTCTTGTTAAGTAACCGGAGTCAGCTGTTTTCAGCGCTGTATCGGCAAGACCTTTACGCGCACCGTGAGTGGAGATGAAGTATTCCAATACGGTTAAGCCTTCACGGAAACTTGACTTGATAGGGAGCTCGATGATACGACCAGCCGGGTTGGCCATCAAACCACGCATACCAGCAAGCTGCGTGAAGTTAGACGCGTTACCACGGGCACCGGAGTCACTCATCATAAAGATTGGGTTCAAGTGGTGCAAGGATGCCATCAGCTTGCTTTGGATATCATCCTTCGCTTCACTCCAGATGGAGATAACACGATCATAACGCTCTTCTTCCGTGATAAGACCACGTCTGAATTGCTTCATGACACCGTCAACCTTTGTTTGAGCTTTATCAAGAATCTCTTGTTTCTCTGGTAATACGACGATATCTGCAACCCCTACCGTAATACCGGCACGAGTAGAGTATTTAAATCCTAGGTCCTTCATGCGGTCAAGCATTTTGGACGTTTCAGTGATTTTGAAACGCTTGAATACTTCCGCGATGATGTTTCCGAGAATTTTCTTCTTGAACGGTTGGATTCTTTCGCGCTCTGCGAAGATTTCCTTCACGTTTGCACCCTTTTCAACGAAGTACTTCTCTGGCGTTTTTTCTTCCAGATTGGAGCGAGTCGGCTCGTTGATATACGGGAATGTTTCAGGAAGAATTTCATTGAAAATCAATTTACCGACAGTTGTCAGCAATAATTGTTTGTTTTGTTCTTCCGTGAATGTTTGGTTATTTAAAGAACTTGCATGTACAGCTACACGTGTATGCAAGTGAACATATCCATTTTGGTAAGCAAGGATGGCTTCATTTGTATCATTGAAGATCATACCCTCGCCCACTGCGCCTGGTCTTTCCATCGTTAGATAGTAGTTACCAAGAACCATATCCTGAGATGGCGTAACAACCGGTTTTCCATCCTTAGGGTTAAGGATGTTTTGGGCTGCTAGCATAAGAAGGCGAGCTTCAGCTTGAGCTTCTGCAGATAAAGGTACGTGAACGGCCATTTGGTCACCGTCGAAGTCAGCGTTGTACGCTGTACATACGAGCGGATGCAGACGGATCGCACGACCTTCAACCAATGTTGGCTCAAACGCTTGGATACCCAAACGGTGAAGCGTAGGGGCACGGTTTAAAAGAACTGGATGCTCCTTAATAACCTCTTCAAGCACATCCCAAATATCCGGAGAATGTCTTTCGATCTTTCTCTTAGCGGATTTAATGTTGTGTGCCAATCCTTTTTCAACTAGCTCTTTCATTACGAAAGGCTTGAATAGCTCAATCGCCATTTCTTTAGGCAGACCGCATTGATACATTTTAAGGTTCGGACCTACGACGATAACGGAACGTCCGGAGTAGTCAACACGTTTACCAAGTAAGTTCTGACGGAAACGGCCTTGTTTCCCTTTAAGCATGTGGGAAAGAGACTTAAGCGGACGGTTACCTGGTCCTGTTACCGGACGGCCGCGGCGTCCATTGTCGATTAAGGCATCAACTGCTTCCTGCAGCATACGTTTTTCGTTTTGAACGATGATGCTAGGAGCGCCTAAGTCAAGAAGGCGTTTCAAACGGTTGTTACGGTTGATGACACGACGATATAGATCGTTCAAGTCACTTGTCGCAAAACGACCGCCGTCAAGCTGAACCATTGGACGAAGCTCCGGCGGAATAACCGGAAGCACGTCAAGAATCATCCAAGAAGGCTCATTTCCTGAGTTACGGAATGCTTCCAATACTTCAAGGCGTTTGATTGCACGTGTACGACGCTGTCCTTGAGCTGTTTTCAATTCCTCTTTCAATGCGTCTACTTCTTTGTTGAGGTCTACGTCTTGAAGAAGCTTTTTAATGGATTCAGCACCCATTCCAGCTTGGAATTTGCTGCCGTATTTATCGCGGTAAGCACGGTATTCTTTCTCAGAAAGAAGCTGTTTCTTCTCAAGAGCAGTATCGCCTGCTTCTGTTACAACGTAAGAAGCGAAGTAGATAACCTCTTCAAGCGCACGCGGGGACATATCTAAAACAAGGCCCATACGGCTAGGAATACCTTTGAAGTACCAGATATGGGAGACAGGAGCGGCCAATTCAATATGACCCATGCGCTCACGTCTCACCTTTGCTCTAGTTACCTCTACGCCACAGCGGTCACATACAACACCTTTGTAACGTACTCTTTTATATTTACCGCAGTGGCATTCCCAGTCCTTTGTAGGACCGAAAATGCGCTCACAGAACAAACCATCTTTTTCAGGTTTTAGTGTACGGTAGTTAATTGTTTCTGGCTTTTTCACTTCTCCGAAAGACCAAGAGCGAATCTTATCCGGTGAAGCAAGGCCTATTTTCATATACTCAAAATTATTTACATCCAACAAGGGGCCTACCTCCCTTTCTGTATCCCAATCTCACTCTGGTTACTCTATCGTTCCAACCGTCTCTGATTCAGGGCTTTTCACATCTGGATCAATGGTTAATGTGTCTGCTTGGTGGATATCCTCATCATCTTCTAGATCACGCATCTCGATTTCTTGATCGTCACCAGAAAGAATCTTCACATCCATACCTAAGCTTTGAAGTTCCTTGATCAATACTTTGAAGGATTCAGGAACACCAGGCTCTGGAACATTGTCGCCTTTGACGATAGCTTCGTATGTTTTCACACGGCCGACAACATCATCGGATTTAACTGTAAGAATCTCTTGAAGAGTGTATGCAGCACCATAAGCTTCAAGCGCCCAAACCTCCATCTCACCGAAACGCTGACCGCCGAATTGAGCTTTACCGCCAAGAGGCTGCTGCGTAACAAGTGAGTATGGCCCAGTTGAACGGGCATGGAGTTTATCATCAACCATGTGCGCCAGTTTGATCATGTACATGACACCAACAGAAACGCGGTTGTCGAATGGTTCTCCTGTTCTTCCATCGTAAAGAATCGTTTTGGCATCACGAGCCATACCTGCTTCTTCGATAGTATCCCAAACATCTTCTTCCCTCGCACCGTCAAATACAGGTGTTGCTACATGGATACCAAGTTTTCTGGCAGCCATACCGAGGTGAAGCTCTAATACCTGACCGATATTCATACGTGATGGTACCCCTAATGGGTTCAACATGATATCTACAGGTGTTCCATCTGGAAGGAATGGCATATCCTCTTCCGGCAAGATACGGGAAATTACCCCTTTGTTACCGTGACGGCCGGCCATTTTATCTCCTTCATGGATTTTACGTTTTTGTACGATGTACACACGCACCAATTGATTAACGCCTGGTGGCAGTTCATCGCCGTCTTCACGTGTGAAGACTTTTACGTCGTGGACAATACCGCCGCCGCCATGTGGCACGCGAAGGGATGTATCACGAACTTCACGGGCTTTCTCGCCGAAGATTGCATGAAGCAGTCTTTCCTCGGCAGTCAGTTCTGTTACACCTTTAGGCGTTACTTTACCAACAAGAAGGTCACCGTCTTTTACTTCCGCACCAATGCGGATAATGCCGCGCTCATCGAGGTTGCGAAGAGCATCTTCCCCAACGTTCGGAATGTCGCGTGTGATTTCCTCAGGCCCTAGTTTCGTATCACGGGCTTCGGATTCATATTCTTCAATATGAATAGATGTATAGACATCGTCTTTTACAAGACGTTCACTCATAATGATGGCATCCTCATAGTTATAACCATCCCATGTCATGAAGGCAACAAGCACGTTTTGACCAAGTGCTAATTCGCCAAGTTCCATGGAAGGTCCATCTGCAAGGATTTCGCCTTTGACAACACGGTCTCCGGCTTTAACGATTGGGCGTTGATTGTAGCAAGTACCTTGGTTAGAACGGATGAATTTAAGGGTACGGTATTTATCAAGATTACCTTTAACCTCTTGGCCATCCACTTCGCTGATGCGTCTTACCCAGATTTCTCTTGCTTCAACATGTTCAACAATACCCGGATGTTTACAGATGACAGCCGCCCCGGAGTCTTTGCCGGACACGTATTCCATCCCTGTTCCGACAAGCGGTGCTTGCGGTCTGATGAGAGGGACAGCTTGACGCTGCATGTTCGCTCCCATAAGTGCACGGTTGGAGTCATCGTTTTCTAAGAACGGGATACAAGCTGTCGCCGCTGACACAACTTGTTTAGGCGATACGTCCATATAATCGACGCGATCGCGTTTAACAGCCGTGTTCTCACCACGGAAACGCGCAACAACTTCCTCATTTTGGAACGCGCGATCTTCGGTTAATGGGGCATTCGCTTGTGCTACTACATATAGATCTTCCTCGTCAGCAGTCAAGTAATCGATTTGGTCGGTTACTCTTCCTGTCGCAGGATCAACACGGCGGTATGGCGTTTCAATGAAGCCATACGGATTAACCTTCGCGAATGTAGACAAGGAGTTGATTAGCCCGATATTCGGACCCTCTGGTGTTTCGATTGGACACATACGGCCATAGTGAGAGTAGTGAACGTCACGCACTTCCATTCCGGCACGTTCCCTTGTCAAACCACCAGGTCCAAGAGCAGATAAACGGCGCTTATGCGTCAATTCAGCAAGCGGGTTTGTTTGGTCCATGAACTGAGACAATTGAGAGCTACCGAAGAACTCTTTAATGGACGCAATCACCGGACGGATATTGATGAGCTGCTGCGGTGTGATTGTATTCGTATCTTGAATAGACATTCTCTCGCGCACAACCCGTTCCATACGGGAAAGACCGATTCTGAATTGGTTTTGTAGAAGCTCGCCGACAGAACGCAGACGGCGGTTTCCTAAGTGGTCAATATCATCCGTATCGCCGACACCATGCAATAAGTTAAAGAAATAACTGATTGATGCCACGATATCTGCAGGCGTGATATTTTTCACTTTCTTCTCAACATAGGCATTGCCGATAACATTGATGACCTTCTCGCCTTCTGCATCATTCGGAGCGTAAATCTTTACGTTCTGAATAAGAACTTCTTCCTCTACCACTCCGCCTGCAGGGTTGTACGTTTTAAAGCCAATCCCGTTTTCAAGGTAAGGGATGATCTTATCAAGCGTACGGCGATCTAGAATAGCATCTTTTTCAACAAGGATTTCGCCTGTCTCTGGGTCTACCAAAGTTTCAGCTACACGCTGGTTGAATAAACGATTTTTTATATGAAGCTTTTTGTTGATTTTATAGCGTCCAACATTAGCAAGGTCATATCTCTTCGGATCGAAGAAACGTGAAACAAGCAAACTCTTCGCATTTTCAACCGTAGGCGGTTCACCTGGGCGAAGACGCTCATAAATCTCAAGTAAAGCCTTTTCTGTGCTTTCTGTATTATCTTTTTCAAGCGTATTGCGGATATATTCGTTATCACCGACTAAATCGATGATTTCTTGATCAGAGCCGAATCCAAGGGCACGCAAAAGAACCGTTACCGGCAGCTTTCTTGTACGATCGATTCTGACGTATACGACATCCTTCGCATCCGTTTCATACTCCAGCCATGCACCACGGTTCGGAATAACGGTCGCAGTGAAGCCTTGCTTACCGTTCTTATCTACTTTTCCGCTGTAGTACACGCTTGGGGAGCGCACCAATTGCGATACAATAACGCGTTCGGCACCGTTTATGATAAACGTTCCCGTTTCTGTCATGAGAGGGAAATCACCCATAAAGACATCTTGGTCTTTAACTTCACCCGTCTCTTTGTTTACAAGCCTTACTTTAACCCGTAATGGGGCGGAGTAGGTTACGTCCCTCTCCTTAGATTCTTCCACAGGGTATTTCGGATCTCCGAGACTGTAATCGATAAATTCCAGAGACAGATTTCCTGTAAAATCCTCGATAGGGGAAATGTCCTGGAACATTTCTCTTAAGCCCTCATCAAGAAACCATTGATAGGAAGAGGTTTGAATTTCAATTAAATTCGGCAATTCGAGCACTTCGCTAATACGCGCATAGCTCCGGCGTTGGCGATGTCGTCCATACTGAACAAGTTGACCTGTCAACTGATTCACCCCTCATATAAAGCGTTTATAATTAATTTATCACTCCGCCAAAAATCGACGGTTGAACAAAAAAGAAAAAGGGTTTCACACTGAAAACCACAATCTCAAAAACGCATAGTATTGGTTTATTTTTTCCATATTATCCAGAACATATACACATAAATTTATTCATACTTGAAAATGTGCAGGGTGTCCCAAATTATATATTTGCATTTTATAATATTAACATAGGCATATTGTCAAGTCAAACTTTTTTAGATTTGAGAATATAGTAGCCTTTTTTCTTCAAAATGACCTCTACATTTCCAAATACTTCTTCCATTTTCGCCATGGCACTTGGCGCACCTTGCTTCTTCTGGATGACAATCCAAAGCTCACCGCCAAGACCTAAGAATTTTTTGCTTTCCTCCAGGATTTCATGCACAACTTTCTTCCCGGCACGAATCGGAGGGTTTGAAATGACAGCCGCAAAATCCGTTTCCTTCACTTCACTGAATACAGAACTCTCATAAACCTTCACATTACGAATTCCGTTTACTTGTGCATTTTCTTTTGATAGGTCAATAGCTCTCGCATTCACGTCCACCATATGAATTGTTCTGTTCGGGTTCAGGCTTGCGATCGATAAACCAATTGGGCCATATCCGCAGCCGATATCAATCATCGGCCGGTCATCCTGCAGTTCGCATTCAAATGCCTCAATCAATAATCTTGAACCAAAATCAACCTCTCGTTTGGAAAAGACACCAGCATCCGTCTTAAAGCGATATTCCTTTCCTCTAAGCGTGAAGCTCCATTGATCCGGCTTGCTTTCGACCTCAGGATTACGGGAGTAATAATGATTCGTCATACATATCTCCTCCTAAGCAACCACATTTTCAAATTCTCTTCTTGCTTATTCCAAAACGTCAAATCATTATAGTATGCACGCCCAAGCGCGCCTTATACTCATAAAGGATAAAAAAAGCCCGCTGCAAATACAGCGAGCTTTCTGATGGCAAAGGTTAAATTACTTAACTTCTACGCCAGCGCCAACTTCTTCAAGTTTAGCTTTGATTTCTTCAGCTTCTTCTTTAGAAGCGCCTTCTTTAAGAGCTTTTGGAGTGTTGTCAACAAGTTCTTTCGCTTCTTTAAGACCAAGACCTGTGATTTCACGTACCACTTTGATAACTTTGATTTTTTGATCGCCAGCAGAAGCTAGGATTACATCAAATTCAGTTTTTTCAGCTGCAGCTTCTCCGCCAGCAGCACCAACCATAGCTACAGGAGCAGCTGCAGTTACGCCGAATTCTTCTTCAATTGCTTTTACAAGATCGTTAAGTTCTAAAACAGTCATATTTTTGACTGCTTCAATGATTTGTTCTTTAGTCATTATAAAGTTCCTCCTTAATTTTAGTAAATCATGATATACGCATTGCTTATCAAGAAGCGATTAAGCTCCTTGTTCTTCTTTTTGATCTGCCACAGCTTTTGTAGCAAGCGCCAAGTTGCGGATAGGTGCTTGAAGCACGCTGAGCAACATGGAAAGCAAACCTTCGCGAGATGGAAGTTCTGCAAGTGCTTTGACTTCTTCAACAGATGCAACGTTACCTTCGATAACACCTGCTTTGATTTCTAGAGCTTCGTGTTTTTTCGCGAAGTCATTCAAGATTTTAGCCGGAGCTACAACGTCCTCGTTACTGAATGCAATCGCATTTGGACCAGTAAGAGCTTCGTTAAGGCCAGAAAGTTCAACTTGATCTGCTGCACGGCGAGTCATGGAGTTTTTGTAAACTTTGAACTCGATGCCTGCTTCACGTAGTTGTTTACGAAGTTCTGTCACTTCTGCAACGTTTAATCCACGGTAGTCAACAACGACTGTGGAAACACTGTCTTTCAGTTTGCCAGCAATTTCGTCAACAATTTGTTTCTTTGCGTTAATCGCACTGCTCATATTAACACCTCCTGTAGAATGTTACCATTCACACCCGTAAAAAACCTCCATATCTAAACTAGACATGGAGGTACGATGATAGTCCGAACAAAATAGTTCTATTATGATCGAATACCTCGGCAGGAAATTAAGCTTATTAGCACCTGCTGTCTATGGCATAAATGTTAAGTTTTATTAATAACACCTGACAAATTATATAAAATAATCATCGGGTTGTCAAATATATTTTATCAAGCTTAGAAAGAAGATGGGTCTACTTTAACGCCAGGTCCCATAGTAGTAGTGATAGCAACATTTTTCATGTATGTGCCTTTAGCAGCTGCTGGCTTCGCTTTTTGAAGTGTTTCAAAAATAGTTGTGAAGTTTTCAACTAGCTTGCTGTCTTCGAAAGAAACTTTTCCGATTGGCACGTGAATGTTACCAGCTTTATCTACACGGTATTCAACTTTACCAGCTTTGATTTCATTGATTGCTTTTGTAACATCGAATGTAACTGTACCTGTTTTAGGGTTTGGCATTAAACCTTTTGGTCCAAGGACACGGCCTAATTTACCAACTTCACCCATCATGTCAGGAGTTGCAACGATAACATCAAAATCAAACCAACCTTGTTGGATTTTGTTGATGTAGTCAGTATCGCCAACGAAATCAGCACCTGCAGCTTCAGCTTCTTTAAGCTTTTCGCCTTTTGCAAATACTAATACGCGTTGTGTTTTACCAGTACCGTTTGGAAGAACAACCGCACCGCGGATTTGTTGGTCCGCTTTCTTAGGGTCAACCCCAAGACGGAATGCTACTTCTACAGTTGCGTCGAATTTAGCGAAGTTTGTTTTCTTAGCTAATTCTACTGCTTCTGTTACGGAATATGCTTTTGTACGATCGATAAGCTGAAGTGCTTCAGCATATTTTTTGCTTTTCTTAGCCATTATTTATTTCCTCCTAATATTGTGGTTATAACGGAATTTGACCTCCCACGAAAAAGGTTGCGAGTGTACCGTACATTCGCAACCTTCATACAACAATTAGTCTTCGATGACAATACCCATGCTGCGGGCAGTACCTTCTACCATACGCATAGCTGCTTCAACGTTTGCTGCGTTTAAGTCAGGCATTTTTGATTCAGCGATTTCACGTACTTTGTCACGTTTAACTGTTGCAACTTTATTACGGTTAGGTTCACCAGAACCAGACTCGATTCCTGCCGCTTTCTTAAGAAGAACAGCTGCTGGAGGAGTTTTCGTAATAAAAGTGAAAGAACGGTCTTCAAATACTGTGATTTCAACAGGGATGATTAGACCTGCTTGTTCTGCTGTACGAGCGTTGAACTCTTTACAGAAGCCCATGATGTTAACACCGGCTTGACCTAGTGCAGGACCAACTGGTGGAGCTGGATTAGCTTTTGCTGCAGGAATCTGCAATTTCACGATTTTAATTACTTTTTTAGCCACGAGACACACCTCCTTATCGTCCGTGATGTGGTAAATGGGCATTTTGCCCTCCCACTCAAATATACAATCATTCTTTATTCGTCCATAAAGAATATACCATTAGTTCAGGTCTCTTATTGAGACATACTGACCTTTGAAATCTTATCACTTTTTAATTTGAAAGGCAAGTTTTTCGGGATTATAATTTTTCCACCTGATCGAAATCCAATTCTACCGGCGTATCCCTGCCAAACATATTAACAAGCACCTTTAATTTACCCTTCGCTTTATCAAGCTCTTCTATCGAACCTGCAAATTCTGCAAAAGGACCTTCCTTAACCTTCACGGCATCTCCAATGAACAAATCAATTTCAATTCGTTTTTCATCCATGCCCATCCGTTTGAGGATGACAGCTGCTTCCTCTGGCATCAACGGGATTGGCTTGGAGCCTGAGCCGGTTGACCCGACGAATCCAGTTACACCCGGCGTATTACGAACAACGTACCAGGAATCGTCTGTCATAACGATCTCAACGAGAACATAACCAGGGAATACTTTTTTCTTTACGACCTTTTTCTTGCCGTTTTTGATATCAGTCTCTTCCTCTTCCGGCACAATGACACGGAAGATTTTATCTTGCATCCCCATTGATTCAACGCGTTTTTCCAAATTTGCTTTTACCTTGTTCTCGTAACCGGAATACGTATGAACAACATACCAATTTTTCTCCATTTTCTTTAGGACTTAATGTCCTTCCCTCCTTGTAAACGGTTATTTCATGGAAATAACTATTATATAAATCATCAAAACCATTTCTTAACATAGGGCGTTTTTTAGACAAATTAAAAAACCCGTCTCCGGGCTTCTTAGTAACGTTTGTTTATGCTAATTTCCATTATACCATGTTTTACTCTCTTTATTCACTATCCAAGAATAAGACGAATAAGTTCTGATAAACCTAAATCAACTACTGCAAAAAATACGGACATAATAACGACAGTTGCGATAACTGTAATCGTGTACGTTGTTAGCTCTTTTCTCTTAGGCCAGCTAACTTTTTTCATTTCACGTGATACGCCTCGGAAGAACTCTAGAATGCGTCGCATTTAATATGAAACCTCCAACCTACAGTATTCTCAGGAACCTAAACATTAGATTGTTTGTTTATGAGGTGTGTGAGTATTACAGGTTTTACAAAATTTATTCAGTTCAAGTCTGAGCGCCTTCTCCTCAGCTTGTTTGTAATTTGTAGAATAATTCCTCGAGCCACACTTCGTACAAGCAATTATAACTTTTTTATTCATAATTACACCTATATTCATGACAATTCACTAACAAATTTATCATGTAGAAAATTGTCTGTCAATAAAACTATTGACAGCCTGTTCATCAGCTTATATTTTACTATCAGACTTCTAAATATCGCTCAAGCTTACGTTTGACCCGCTGCAAAGCATTGTCAATCGACTTCACATGCCGATTCAGCTCTTCTGATATTTCCTGATAAGATTGTCCATCCAGATACAGTGAGAGAACCTTTCTTTCAAGGTCACTTAGCAGCTCGCTCATCTTAAGCTCTATATAATCAAACTCTTCCTGATTAATAAACAGCTCCTCCGGGTCCATAGCCTTCACTCCGGTTATGACATCCATCAGCGTACGGTCCGATTCCTCATCATAAATAGGCTTGTCCAAAGAAACATAGGAATTAAGCGGAATATGCTTCTGCCTTGTCGCTGTCTTAATCGCTGTGATAATCTGCCTTGTGATGCACAGCTCGGCAAATGCCTTAAAAGAAGTAAGCTTATCTTCCCTGTAGTCCCTAATGGCCTTAAATAAGCCAATCATTCCTTCTTGAACAATATCCTCTTTATCTGCACCAATCAAAAAGTACGTTCTTGCTTTAGCCCTAACAAAGTTTCTATATTTGTGGATCAAATAATCCAGGGCTTCGCTATCTCCCTTATGCACACGGTCAACCAACAATTCATCATCCAAAAGACCATAGTCGCCACTCAAGCTTACCCCGATAGAAATTGCCACATCGATCCCTCCGTAGGATACCAAAGATAGAAATATTATACAGTAAGCGTTTTTATAGCGTCAATGTCCTCACAGATTTCCTCGTCGCCATTTTTCGAATATTTCCGACACTTCTCTACTTAGCTGAATGCGCGAACTAGGGCGTTTTTCTATTTTTTCATTTAGCTTTTTGTCGATTTCTTTTTGTATATAGCCCATTTCCTGCAATAATTCTCTTGCAGATTTTCTGTACGCGCCTTGCGCGAATATTGTCCTTTGTTCCGTATAATCAGAAGTCGCGACATATACCCTTGTATTTATTTTGATTAATTCTGAAGCCAAGCGTTCAATCCGCTCATCCGCCGTCTCATTTTCTTTTGTGAAAATAACCTCAACCTTTGAATTGTTGTACTTTTTTTCTGTCCCTTGGACAAAGTAGGCGTCAAAAACAATGATGACCTGATGGCCTGAGAAACCTTGATACTCAGCCATCATGTCAATTAGCCGATCTCTAGCGGCAGCTAAGTCAAGGTCTCTCAGTCTTTTTAGGTCAGGCCAGGCGCCAATGATATTATAACCATCCACAACCAGTATGGTTTTCATGTTATTCCCCTAGAGGATGGCGCTTACGGTAAACTTCATACATAAGCAGACTTGCCGCAACACTGGCATTAAGGGAGGTTACATGACCGACCATTGGCAAATGGAAGAGGAAATCACATTTTTCTTTGATGATGCGGCTCATCCCGCGACCTTCACTTCCGATAACAATTCCAAGCGGCATGGACCCGTCCATTCTACGGTAATCCTGGCTTCCTTTTGCATCCGTTCCCGCAATCCATACACCGCGTTCTTTCAATTCCTCGATTGTCCGGGAAAGATTGGTCACACGCACGACCGGCACATGCTCAATCGCTCCAGTAGATGATTTTGCTACGGTTGCCGTTAGCCCAACCGATCTCCTCTTCGGTATGATGATACCATGTACACCAGATGCATCTGCCGTACGCAGAATCGACCCGAGATTGTGGGGATCTTCTAGCTCATCAAGCAAGAGGATAAACGGGTCCTCCTGCTTCTTTTCAGCCTTCCGGAAGATATCGTCAAGCTCTGCATATTGATAAGCGGCTACTTGGGCGATGACCCCTTGATGATTTCCTTCCACCATTTGGTCGAGCTTCTTCTTCGGTACGACCTGGATCATGACTTTATTCTCTTTTGCCACGGCAACCACTTGCTGAATCTGTCCCTTTGTCGCCCCTTCGGCAATCCAAATTTTATGAATATCCCGCTCCGAGCGCAATGCCTCAAGCACTGTGTTGCGTCCCATAATTAAATCATTGCTCATCTTTTTCACTTCCCTTCTCTGTATTGAATAGATATCCTGATAAGCTCATTCAAACGTTCCTCCTGTTTACTCCCATACAAATAGCCAAGCAGCGCTTCAAAGGCAGTCGAATAGCGATAGGTCTGAACGTCCGTATTTTTGGGAACAGTTCCCGATTTCGCATTCCTTCCCCGGCGCACAACCGCCTCCTCTTCCTCGCTCAACAGCTTCTCATCAAGCAAATAATGAAGCACCGCGCTTTGGGCTTTCGCCGATACATAATTCGTTGCTTCCTTATGAAGCTTATTAGGCTTGACCTGCCCTGAAAGCAAGAGATGATGCCGAATATGCACCTCATAGATGGCATCACCCATATAAGCCAGGGCCAAGCTTCCCAATCCTTTTACATCTAACTCCTTTAAATCAAACATTCTCTTATCCCCGTTTCCAGCGCGTGCCTTGAGGAGTGTCCTCCAAAATGATGTTCATCTCTTTTAATTGATCCCTGATTTCATCTGACCGGGCGAAGTTGCGTTCTTTTCTCGCGCGGTTGCGCTCCTCAATTAATTTTTCAACTTTTTCATCCAGCGTCTCTTCCACTTCAATCGGCATTCCAAGAACACCGAATAACACTCTGAATTCATTTAAGAAGGCTTCAATTACGTCAGCAGAAGTTACCTTCTCAAGCAAATAATGATTGCCTAGCTTAGAAAGCTCGAATAGGACGGAAATCGCGTTTGCTGTGTTAAAGTCATCATCCATCGCCTCTTCAAATGCCATATGAAGTCCCTTAATTTTCTCCACCCATTCATCGTCATTAGCAGTGATATTTGTGCTTGCGCTTTGACGATGCTTCAAGTTCTCATAAGTGGTTCTCAAACGATCGAATGATAATTTCGTCGCCTCTAGCAATTCTTCGCTATAATTAATCGGGTTGCGGTAATGGACAGAAAGGATAAAGAATCGCAAGACAATTGGGTCATGATGCTTGATGATATCGTGAACAGTAACAAAATTGCCCAATGACTTGGACATCTTCTCATTATCTATATTGATATAACCATTATGCATCCAATAGTTTGCAAACGGCTTGCCTGTTAACGCCTCTGACTGAGCGATTTCATTCTCATGGTGAGGGAATGCCAAGTCCTGACCGCCAGCATGGATATCAATGGTATCGCCTAAATACTTTTTCGCCATAGCGGAGCATTCAATATGCCAGCCAGGTCGTCCTTTGCCCCATGGGCTATCCCAGGAAATCTCCCCTTCTTTTGCCGCCTTCCATAAAGTAAAGTCAAGTGCATCCTGCTTTCTTTCATCAACCTCAATACGTGCGCCCACACGGAGCTCATCAATGGACTGGTGAGAAAGCTTGCCATATCCGTCAAACTCTCTTGTACGGAAGTAGACATCCCCGCCTGATTCATATGCCATCCCCTTATCAATCAAGGCTTGAATGAATTCAATAATCAAATCCATATTTTCCATGACCCTCGGATGAACATCTGCCTTTTGGCAGCCTAAGGCACCTACATCCTCGAAATAAGCTTGAATGAATCGGTCCGCTGTGGCTGGTACATCTTCTTGCAGCTCACGTGCAGCCCGGATTAATTTATCATCTACATCTGTAAAATTGGATACATACTTAACGTCATACCCCTTATATTTCAAGTAGTTCCGAACCGTATCAAAAACGATGGCCGGACGCGCATTTCCTATATGGATATAATTATATACAGTCGGACCGCATACATACATCTTCACTTTTCCTTCCTCTATTGGCCGGAAAAGCTCCTTTTTTCTCGTAAGCGTGTTATAAATTTGAATGCTCATGCTTTTTAAGCTCCTTTCGTAATACCGCTAATTCTAGCTTCAACTCATCAATCTGCTGCTGCATTTGCTGACATTGATCCTCGACTGGATCGGGCAAGTCACGATGATTCAAGTCCTGCTTCAGCCGAACTCCATCCTTTATGACGACCTTGCCCGGAATACCGACAACCGTTGAATTAGCCGGCACATCCTTTAAGACAACTGACCCTGCTCCAACCTTTGAATTCTCCCCAATGACAATGGAGCCGAGAACCTTCGCTCCGGTAGCAATTAACACATTATCCTCTATTGTCGGATGGCGCTTGCCGCCCTCCTTGCCGGTTCCTCCTAAGGTGACACCCTGATAGACAATGACATTATCTCCGATTTCACAAGTTTCCCCTATCACGACACCCATACCATGATCGATGAAAAAGCGCCGCCCAATCTTCGCCGCCGGATGAATCTCAATGCCTGTGAAAAAGCGGCTCATCTGGGATACAGCCCGCGCGAGAAACTTAAACCCGCGTTTATATAAGGCATGAGCGATGCGATGATTCCAAATCGCATGCAAGCCTGAATACGTTAAAATAATTTCAAACGCAGAACGCGCAGCCGGATCTTGCTCAAATATGACCTCTATATCCTCTTTCATTCGCTTCCACATGTACTTAACCCCCTTTTATATGACTACGGCATACGCCTAAAGCCACTTTGAACCTTCCCCCATCTTTTCCAAATAAAAAAGCGCCTCTGTCATCGAAGGACAGAGACGCTATTATGGCGCGGTTCCACTCTGTTTGGGCTCTTAACTGCAGAACCCCAACTTTCCTTTTTATAACGACATTGGTATGCCGCCTTCTCCTACTAATCCGCCTTTTGCGGTGTTCAAAGAAGGACTCAGGGGCGCATTCAGATTAGATGACGGTTTTAACCACTTTCAGCCAATGATGGTTATTCTCTGTCAAACCTCAAGCCTTAATCTTACTTTTCCCCGCTCAACGCTTTATCCTATTAGGTTTATCTATACTATATTATATTTTGGCTCAATTGTTAACGTAAAAGTCCCTCTAAACGCATCTTCACTTTCTCATGACCGAGAAGAGCTATCGCTTTTGGAAGGTCCGGACCATGAGCTTGCCCTGTCACCGCAACACGGATTGGCATGAACAGCTTCTTGCCCTTATGACCTGTTTCCTTCTGAACGCGCTTGATAGCAGCCTTAATCTCTGTGTCCGTAAACTCAGGCAAATTGTTTACTTCACTGAGGAATGCACTAAGAACTTCAGGAACTGTTTCATCTGCTAGTATTTCCTTCGCTTCTTCATCGTAAACAAGCTCGTCTTTAAAGAATAATCCAGAAAGCTCCACAATTTCCGCTCCGAAGCTCATTTGTTCTTGGTAAAGCTCAACAAGCTTATACACCCATTGTCGTTCTTCATCCGTCATGCTCTCAGACACAAGGCCTGATTTCACAAGATGCGGAAGAGCAAGCTCAAGGACACGTTCAGTTTCAACCTTCTTCATGTACTGGTTATTCATCCATGTAAGCTTTTGCTTATCGAACAATGCTGGAGATTTAGATAAACGATCAGCATCGAAGATAGAGATGAACTCATCTTTCGTGAAGAGCTCTTCTTCACCGCTTGGGGACCATCCAAGCAATGCAATAAAGTTAAACAGCGCCTCTGGCAAGTAGCCCAATTCCTCGTATTGTTCAATAAATTGAATAATCGATTCATCACGCTTGCTTAGTTTCTTGCGGCTTTCGTTAACGATTAATGTCATATGACCAAATACAGGCGGTTCCCAATCAAATGCCTCATAAACCATTAATTGTTTCGGTGTATTCGTAATATGATCGTCTCCACGAAGAACATGGGAGATTTCCATAAGATGATCGTCAATGGCTACTGCAAAGTTATACGTCGCGATGCCATCCTTCTTGATGATGACAAAGTCACCGATACCGTCTGACTCAAAGGAAACTTCGCCTTTAACCATATCATTGAACGTATACACTTTCCCTTTAGGAACAACGAAACGGACGCTCGGCTTTCTGCCTTCACCTTCAAGAGCTTCCTGCTGCTCTTTTGTCAAATGGCGGCATTTTCCCGAATAAGCCGGTGTTTCGCCGCGTTCCATTTGAGCGGCACGCTCCTGCTCTAATTCCTCTTCTGTACAATAGCATTTGTAAGCCATATCTCTGTCGATGAGGTCTGTATAATATTGTTTATAAATATCGAGACGTTCAGACTGACGGTAAGGGCCATAAGCTCCCTCGCGGTCAACACTTTCATCCCAGTCCATGCCGAGCCATTTTAAATATTTTAATTGACTCTCTTCGCCGCCTTCGATATTTCTCTTTTGATCTGTATCTTCAATGCGGATGATGAAGCTTCCGCCTTGGCTTCTCGCAAATAAATAATTGAATAATGCCGTTCTGGCATTACCGATATGAAGATGCCCGGTTGGACTTGGCGCATACCGAACACGAATACTGCTTGTCATTCTTTTTTCCTCCCAAAAAGATAAAGTAACTAATGTGGGTTCATTTTAACACTAATTCATAAAGGAAGAAAACCGCTCGACCTCATTCTTTTACTAAAAGGACAGCCGCCTGCGAGGCAATTCCCTCTCCTCTTCCCGGAAAACCGAGTTTTTCTGTTGTTGTCGCCTTCACATTCACCTGTTCAACAGAAGCCTCTAGCAGCCCTGCGATCACTTCTCTCATCTGATCAATGTACGGACGCATTTTCGGACGCTCGGCAATAATCGTACAATCAATATTGCCAAGCTTATAGCCTTTTTCCTTGGCAATCTTCCACACCTCTTTGAGGAGTACCTTTGAATCAGCATCCTTAAACGCCATATCCGTATCAGGGAAATGCTTGCCGATATCCCCCTCTGCCAGTGCTCCTAACACAGCATCTGCTACAGTATGTAACAAAACATCTGCATCTGAATGGCCAAGCAGCCCTTTTTCATAAGGAATCGTTATACCTCCGATGATTAATGGACGGCCTTCCACTAATTGATGTACATCAAAACCTTGCCCTATTCTAATCATGTTGGACTCCTTTATCCTTCTCCAGAATAGCCTTTGCAAAATATAAATCCTCTGGAGTTGTAATTTTGATATTATCGTAATTTCCTTCTGTGATTGCCACCGGCATACCTAGCCGCTCTAAAAGACTCGCATCATCTGTCCCAAGGAACCTCTCTTCTTCGGCTTGCCTGTGAGCATGTTTTAGCAATGACACACGAAAAGCCTGTGGGGTTTGAATAGCCCACAAGCTTGAACGCTCAATTGTTTGCGTAATAAATGCTCCGCCTGCCTGTTTAATGGTATCCTTTACCGGAACGGCGAGCACGCTTGCTCCATGAAGAGCGGCATCCTTCGTAAGCTCTGTAATCAACTCCCGTGAAATGAATGGTCTTGCTCCATCATGGACTAGGACAATCCCGGTATCTTCCGTTAGGGAATCAACTGCATTCTTTACGCTGTATTGTCTCTCGCTCCCTCCATGGATAAGCTCAATTGGAACGGGCAGTTCTAATTGCTCTATCAGCTCCCGAAAGTCATTCTCTTCAGAAGAATTCACAACAAGAAGGATTCGCAGACAGTTTTCGTCTGTGCTAAAACGGCGCAATGTATGAGATATGATGGGCTCTCCCTCAAGCTCAATCCAGAGCTTATTTCGGCCCGCCTTCATCCTCTTCCCCTGCCCAGCGGCTGGAATAATAACTTCATACTTCATTCTGATTCTACCCCTTGATTCTGCTCAAAGAGCTCTTTCTAATAATTTCGGTTTCGCGAATATCATCCGTCCAGCAGATGTCTGCAGCACCGAAGTCACGATAACGTCAATCCTCTTGCCAATATAATTCCGTCCATCCTCGACTACAATCATTGTACCATCATCTAAGTAGGCAACTCCTTGATTCTGCTCCTTGCCGTCCTTAATGACCTGGACATTCATCTCCTCGCCTGGGATGACGACCGGCTTAACAGCGTTGGCCAATTCATTGATATTCAATACTTGGACATTCTGAAATTCACATACCTTATTTAAATTGAAATCGTTTGTGACCACAATCCCATCAATCGTTTTTGCCAATTTAACAAGCTTGCTATCCACTTCAGGGATTTCCTCAAAGTCTCCCTCATACATTTCCACTTCGATTGGGAGTTCCTTTTGAATCTTGTTCAAGATATCCAAGCCTCTGCGCCCGCGAGTCCGCTTCAGTGCATCAGACGAATCTGCAATATGCTGCAGCTCTCCAAGCACAAACTGCGGAATGACAATCGGTCCCTCTAGAAAACCCGTCTTACAAATATCGGCGATACGACCGTCAATAATGACACTCGTGTCAAGAACCTTTCTCTTGACCGGAGTTTCTTCTAAGCTGTCTCCATCTCGCTCAGAGCCTTTTTTCTTCGCCTTTACAGGATTCGTAACAAGTCTCGTTAGCTCATCCCTTTTCTTAAATCCGACCTGAAATCCTAAATAGCCGCATATTAATGTCAAAAGAATTGGTGAAACGGTATTTAAGATTGGAATAGGCACGGAATTCAGCGGCAATGTAATTAAAAATGCCAGCAAAAGCCCAACTAATAAACCGAGGCTTCCAAAAATAATATCTGTTATAGGGGCAATCAATAATTGCTCCTCAATCCATTTAATAAAATGGGCAACATAGTCAACCAACCAAAAAGTAATGAGATAGAATATAATTGCACCTAAAATAGCAGAAGAGATCGGATTTGTTAAAAACTCATTATCGACATTGATTAATGGTAATAACTCCGGAAAAGTGGCCATACCTAGTGCCCCGCCTATGAATATGAAACAGATTTGCAGTATTCTTTTCAACATTCTTTTCACCTCCTATATTAATTATAAACGAGCAGTAATACCCATCATACTTATTTCCCTGGAAAAGCGAACCTGTAAACGTCTTGTAAACAGCCTGTAACATTTTCCGAATCCATGATGTTACTGATATTTTCCCGCTTATATTCTTTCATTATACCCTCTTGTATGTCAGTGATATGTCAGAAACCTCTCAATTCTCTCTTTTATAATTTATTGACACTTTTAAGATTTTTTAACCCTTGATGAATCTTCTTCGCCCGTACTTCGCCAATTCCCTCTACTTCATCTAGATTCTCAACGCTGGCCTTCATTAAACCAGGCAATGTTTCAAAGGTCTTAACAAGATTTTGGATTATGGAAAGAGGCAGCCTAGGAATCTTATGCAAGGCACGATAGCCGCATGGCGCTACTGATTGTTCAGGCGGCATAGCTCCCGGATAACCCAGCGCCTTCATCAGGGCTGTATCCTCAATGACCTCAGACTGTGACATTTCTCCTAACAGCTCAAACACCTTCTCAGGAGAGCAGGCATCTGGGTCCTGATGATAGTCTTTAAGAATATGAAGCGCTTCTTGCTCAACGCTGCTCAGCATTTCCTTCAGTTGAAGACGCAGCAACCTTCCTTCTACTCCTAACTCATTCATATAAGATAATAACTCTGTTTTAATGCGAATCACCATAATTAGGCGATTTAACACATGTGTGAGATCACCAAACGTGACAAGCTCCTCGAACTCAAGCTTCGTTAAGTTTTGGATACTTTCCTCCAGAACAGAACGATATTTTTCCAGCGTTTGCATCGCCTGATTCGCTTTCGTCAAAATGACTGACAGCTCTTTCAGCGCATAGCGGAAATTCCCTTGATACAGAGTAATGATATTGCGACGCTGTGAAATAGCAATTACAAGTGATTTTGTTTCCTTTGCAATTCGCTCAGCCGTCCGGTGACGCATACCTGTCTCCATAGAAGGAATCGTCTTGTCCGGGACCAAATGCGCATTCGCGAACATAATGGTATCAATCTTATCATTCAAGATAATGGCCCCGTCCATTTTCGCAAGCTCATACAAATAGCTTGGTGAAAACGGGCAGCCAATCTTAAACCCTCCGTCGACAAGGCCTTTCACCTTATCATTATAGCCTACAACAATCAGGCCTCCTGTATTGGCCCGCAATACATTGTCCAAGCCTTCTCTCAGCGGCGTCCCCGGGGCTACAAGCTGTATAATCTGAGATTTATCCCGTTCGACTACCTTTTTATCCATCTATTTAACCTCCTAATGCATATTTCAATGCTTCACTCACTGTACTTACACCAATAACCTCAATATCAGAAGGCGGTGTCCAGCCGCTCAAATTATTGGCTGGTATGATAATACGTTCAAATCCGAGTTTAGCCGCTTCTTTCACTCGTTGCTCTATTCGCGAAACCCTGCGAACCTCACCTGTAAGTCCTACCTCACCGACAATGCAATCCGTTGCTTTGGTCGGCACATCACGAAACCCAGAAGCAATACTGACAATAACAGCAAGGTCAACTGCTGGTTCTCCAAGCTTTACCCCTCCTGTGACCTTCAAGTAAGCATCTTGGTTTTGCAATAGCAGTCCGACTCTCTTCTCAAGAACAGCCATCAGCAAGGAAACGCGATTGTGATCAATGCCGGTTGCCATCCGCCTTGGATTTGGAAAAATTGACGGGGAAATCAATGCTTGAATCTCAACCAAAATGGGTCTTGTTCCTTCCATTGAGGCTACGACGGTAGACCCAGCCGCTCCCTGAGAGCGTTCCTCAAGGAATATTTCGGAGGGATTCATGACTTCTTCCAGTCCTTCTTCCTTCATTTCGAAAATTCCCATCTCATTGGTTGAGCCGAAACGATTCTTGACCGCCCGTAGAATGCGGAATGTGTGATGCCTTTCTCCCTCAAAATATAAAACGGTATCCACCATATGCTCCAAAAGACGCGGACCCGCTATATTGCCCTCTTTCGTCACATGACCAACAATAAAAATGGCAATGCCCTTCGTCTTCGCCAGCCTCATCAGTTCAGCTGTACATTCACGCACTTGGGATACGCTACCCGGTGCGGAGGTGACATCTGGATGGAAGACAGTTTGAATGGAGTCGATAATCACGAAATCTGGGTCGATCTCCTCAATCGATTGTTCAATCATCGACATATCAGTTTCTGAATAAACGAATAAGTGGTCAGATGTGACACCCAAGCGGACGGCACGCAGCTTTGTCTGCTTGACAGATTCTTCTCCGGATATGTATAAGACATCATAATCTTTCCTCGCTAATTGAGCTGACACTTGAAGAAGCAAGGTAGATTTTCCAATCCCTGGGTCTCCCCCTATTAGCAATAATGACCCTGGGACGATGCCGCCCCCAAGTACACGGTTTAGCTCACGTGAATCTGTCATGACTCTTGGTTCTTGCTCAGTACCAACCGTCATAATTGATACTGGTTTGGACATCGGCTGATCTGTATGGGCAAAAGCTGTCCTGCGCTGATTTTTTGAAGCTGTGATTTCAACTTCCTCTGTCATCGTATTCCAGCCGTTACACCCCGGGCATCTCCCCATCCATTTAGGAGATTCGTAGCCGCAAGACTGACAAATGAACTTCGTTTTTTTCTTTGCCATAAATGTACGTATCCTCTCTTACGGTGCAGGCAGGCTTTACCCGCTCCCTTTTTCAATTCATATACTCGTATGGAAATGTCTTCTCAATGATATGTGTTAGAAGTAAATATAGATGAGGACCCTAATTGGCTATGTGCGGATCCGTATGGTGAGATAGAAAGATTATACCCGCTTATCAAAAGCTAAAAGCACCATCCTCTAATCCATACAGGGTAGTTATTTTTCAATGAAAGGAAAGGGCACAATCCAAATACAGGAAGTGCCCTTCTTATTTTGCCTTACTTACTTGCCAGGCTCTTTTCACCAGCCTTCGCGGCGAATTCGCCATTTTCCACATCAATGATAATTCGCTTTCCTTTATCTATATTGCCTCTTAAAAGCTCTTCAGACAAGAAGTCCTCTACATGTTTTTGCAAGGCTCTTCTAAGCGGGCGAGCTCCATAATCCGGATCATAGCCCTCTTCTGCAATTTTCTCCTTGGCAGCTTCTGAAAGCTCCAATTCAATTTCCTGTTCCTTCAGGCGCTTAATTAATTGGTCTCCAAGCAGTGTTACGATTTCTTTTAAGTGTTTTTTCTCAAGAGCATGGAAGACAATAATCTCATCAATCCTGTTCAAGAACTCTGGACGGAAAGCCCGTTTGAGCTCATCCATGACTTGGCCTTTCATATCCTTGTAATCCTGGCCTTGATCCTGCATATTGAAACCAACATAGCGGTTCTTCTTAAGGCTATGAGCCCCAACGTTTGAGGTCATGATCAGAATGGTGTTTCGGAAGTCCACTGTTCGGCCTTTTGAATCTGTCAGCCTTCCATCTTCTAATACTTGCAAAAGAATGTTGAATACATCCGGATGCGCCTTCTCAATCTCATCGAGCAATACAACAGAATAAGGCTTGCGTCGGACTTTTTCCGTTAATTGACCGCCTTCCTCATAGCCGACATAACCCGGAGGCGAACCGACGAGACGGGAAGTTGAATGTTTCTCCATATATTCAGACATATCAATCCGGATCATGGCATCCTCATCTCCGAACATGGACTCAGCAAGCGCTCTTGCAAGCTCTGTTTTACCAACACCTGTAGGCCCTAAGAAGATGAATGATCCAATTGGACGCTTCGGATCCTTAAGTCCCGCTCTCGCCCTGCGGACTGCCTTCGAAATGGCTTTGACAGCCTCCTCTTGGCCAATGACACGGTTATGGAGGATTTCCTCCATATTCAATAATTTATCAGATTCCGTTTGGGCAAGCTTCGTAACCGGAATTCCTGTCCAGCTGGAGACAACATCGGCAATATCATTAACCGTAACCTCGCTGTTTTCCTTGCCCTGCTTTTCTTTCCAATTGCGCTTTGTATTCTCAAGCTCTTCGCGCAATTTTTGTTCCATATCACGTAAAGATGCAGCCTTCTCGAATTCTTGGCTTTGAACAGCGGCATCCTTTTCCTTGCGGGCTTCCTCAAGTCGCACCTCAAGCTCCTTCAAATTAGGTGGTGTAGTATAAGAGCGAAGGCGAACCTTTGACCCAGATTCATCAATTAAGTCAATCGCCTTATCCGGCAGGAATCTATCTGAAATATAGCGGTCAGAAAGCTTCACAGCTGCATCAATCGCCTCATCGGTTATGGAGACGCGGTGATGAGCCTCATAACGATCACGAAGACCTTTTAAGATTTGGATGGACTCCTCAATGGTCGGCTCATCTACTTGGATCGGCTGGAACCGGCGCTCAAGAGCTGCGTCCTTCTCGATATATTTGCGGTATTCATCAAGTGTTGTCGCACCAATACATTGCAGCTCACCGCGCGCGAGTGATGGCTTCAGGATATTTGATGCATCAATGGCACCCTCAGCTCCTCCAGCACCAATTAAGGTATGAAGCTCATCAATAAAGAGAATGACATTGCCGGCAGCGCGGATTTCATCCATAACCTTCTTGAGTCGGTCCTCAAATTCACCCCGGTACTTTGTGCCGGCAACAACCGTACCCATATCAAGCGTCATCACCCGTTTATCACGCAAGATCTCCGGCACCTCATTATTGACGATTTGTTGAGCCAATCCTTCAGCTATGGCTGTTTTACCCACACCAGGCTCCCCAATCAAAACCGGGTTATTCTTCGTGCGGCGGCTTAGCACTTCGATAACACGCTGAATTTCTTTTCCTCTCCCGATAACAGGATCAAGGCTTCCCTCTCTAGCAATGGCTGTTAAATCACGCGCAAGGCTATCGAGTGTAGGCGTGCTTGCAGCAGAGGAGGCTCCGCCTTGATTAATCCCGGATTCATTGCTGCCTAGCAATTGCAATACTTGCTGTCTTGCTTTATTGAGGCTTACACCTAAGTTATTCAGCACTCTTGCTGCAACACCTTCACCTTCTCGAATCAATCCTAGGAGAACATGCTCTGTTCCTACATAGGAATGGCCAAGTTTCCTTGCTTCATCCATGGAAAGCTCAATGACTTTTTTCGCCCGCGGTGTATAATGAATCGTTTGAACGGTTTCTGAACCCTTTCCAATGAGATTTTCTACCTCTTCCTGAATTTTCTCAGGACTTAGCCCAAGGGCATAGAGGGCCTTAGCAGCAATTCCGTCTCCCTCTCTTACCAATCCAAGCAAGATATGTTCCGTGCCGATATTATTATGACCGAGCCTGATAGCTTCTTCCTGTGCAAGTGCGAGCACCTTTTGCGCTCTTTCTGTGAATCGACCAAACATCATGATAAGTTCCTCCTATTCTTCATTTGGTTTATCTTCCAATGCTAGCCTTTCCCGAATGAGAGAAGCTCTTCGGATATCTCTTTCTTTTGGATTCAGCGGCCCTCCTGCATAGCGCTGCAAAAAACCAGGCTGCGTTACGACCATTAATTCATTTAATATATGTTTCGTTATATTAGGGATGAAGCCCAAATCAATTCCCAGGCGGACATCTGATAAACACTTCGCCGCTTCCTTAGATTCGAGGATGCGGGCATTTGATAATATTCCTAATGAGCGGAATACCCTATCTTCCAATTGTATGTTTGAAGATTGCACCAATGTGTCACGTGCAACCTTTTCCTGCATAATTATTTGTTTTACTACACTGTCCAAGTCCTCAGCGATAGTCTCTTCTGTCTTTCCAAGTGTCATTTGGTTTGAAATTTGAAAAATATTTCCGAGCGCCTCGCTGCCTTCTCCATACATGCCTCGCACGACAAGTCCAAGCTGATTAATTGCGGAGATGATTCGATCTATTTGTCTCGTCAGTACCAGCCCAGGCAAATGCAACATAACCGAAGCACGTAAGCCTGTGCCGACATTAGTTGGGCAGCTTGTCAAATAGCCAAGCTTCTCATCGAACGCATAATCAAGCTCATTTTCTAGCAAATCGTCTATACGGCTTGCCACATCCAATGCCTCCCTCAGCTGGAGACCAGGAAACAAGCATTGGATACGAATATGATCCTCCTCATTCACCATGATACTAACCTCTTCATTCTCGGTGATAAGGACTCCTCCCATCTCAAACTCCTTTGCTAGAAGCGGACTGATTAAATGCTTCTCCACAAGAACTTGCCTCTCAAGCGGCTGAAGCTCTTTGAGCCTCACCATCTCTAATGTGCCAAGTCCCGGCAAGTACTGGCCGCCAAGTCGATTTTCTACCTTTCGAAGCATCTTACCCGCTTCTTCCTCAGTAAAAACAGTTGGGAAAGAAAGATCCCTGACATTTCGCGCCAGACGGACTCTTGAACTCATTACGATATCTGATGCGGGGCCTTCTTGATTCATCCAAGGGCTAATCGCCTTGTTCATGAAGTTCTCAATTGTCATCCTTCGCTGCCTCCTTCTTGAGACTCTTCCTCAATCTCCTTCTCAAGCAGACGAATTTGATCACGGACATGGACTGCCTTTTCAAAGTCCTCTTTTTCAATCAATCCTTGCAAATCTGCCTTCAAATCATTAATCTGCTTTCTGATATGAAGGGTACCCCCAGCTCGTTTTGGGATCTTGCCCACATGATTTACATTACCTCCATGAAGCCTGCCTATTACAGGCTCCAAATAAGAAGCAAATGTTTCATAACAATGCCGGCAACCAAAACGGCCGCTATTCACGAACTCGCGATACGTCAACTGGCAATGAGGACATTTCAGCTGATCTCCCCCAAAACCAGGGTTCGCCTTCGCCGACGTCATGCCAAGTCCCATATTTAAAAGACCTGAAAGTAAATTATTGAAAGACAAATTGCCGCCATCGTGGAGCATAAAAATATCTCCCTTCTCCGCCGCACAATGCTCACAAAGATTCACTTCCGTCTTCTTCCCATTAATGACCTTCGTGAATTGAAGCGTAGCCGGCCGCTCATTACATTCCTGACAAAGCATCTCTCCACCTCATTTGCTGATCACTTACTTATATCGTAAAGTCATAAACATGGCTTTCAAAATTCTTGCTCTGAGCTCATCACGCTCAGGCAGATCATAATGCAAAACCGATCGGTCCATAACGCTCATCATGATCTTCGCTTCCCTAAGAGAGACTACTTCTTCTTCAACAAGACGGCCTATCAGCGCCTCGGAATTACTCTGTGAAATCCGATCGCCAACGAGATTGCTGATCTGTTCGATAAGATGCGCCCTATCATGAGACTGAACCCGCATAATTCGAATATATCCGCCTCCGCCACGTTTGCTTTCCACAAGATAGCCTCGTTCAATAGTAAAGCGGGTGTTAATAACATAGTTGATTTGAGAGGGGACACATTGAAACTTGTCAGCAATTTCGCTTCGCTTAATTTCGACCAATTCCTTTTCGCTCATTTCTAAAACATTCTTCAAATAACCCTCAATAATATCTGAAATATTTTTCATCGCTTGACTCCCCCTCTCGCTGCCTTGACTTTGACTATATTTGACTTTAATTATAAAAAAGTTTTCTCATTTTGACAACGAATTACTCCACACATTAATTTTATGTATATACAAATTTTTGCAGACAGACAGAAAGCCAATAATAAAATTTTACCCACATTAGCAGGATTAGAAACCTACATTCCTAACATTTCTGGGCATCTTCACAAGAAAACTAATGTTGAGATAACTATACACTTGTGTATGGGGATGCCAAATGAAGCACTCCACTTTGTCCACGCTTTATACCCCTTGCACGGCCTTTAGCAGACCTTCTCTGACGACGTCCCCTTCTTATGCCATATTAACCAAAGAGATAATCCCAGAGCATTTTATAGATAAGGTACAGTTCATTTCTGAATTTCTCTCTATGTAAATAAAACACAAAAAAACCAGCTCATATAATGAACTGGTCTCTTTGTGCCCGGCAACGTCCTACTCTCACAGGGGCGTGAGCCCCAACTACCATCGGCGCTGAAGAGCTTAACTTCCGTGTTCGGAATGGGAACGGGTGTGGCCTCTTCGCCATCATTACCGGACTTATATGGTGGAGCCTAGCGGGATCGAACCGCTGACCTCCTGCGTGCAAAGCAGGCGCTCTCCCAGCTGAGCTAAGGCCCC